>NZ_FR892812.1 GCF_000434895.1 Phascolarctobacterium succinatutens CAG:287 | reverse complement strand
GGCAAAACTACCCTGGTTGATGCTATGCTGAAGCAAAGCGGCGTTTTCCGTGCTAACGAGCGCGTTGAAGAGCGCGTTATGGACTCCAATGCTCTGGAGCGTGAACGTGGTATCACCATTCTGTCTAAAAACACCGCTGTAATGCACAACGGCGTAAAAATCAACATTCTGGACACCCCGGGCCATGCTGACTTCGGCGGCGAGGTTGAACGCGTGCTGACCATGGTTGACGGCGTACTGCTGCTGGTTGATGCTTATGAAGGCCCGATGCCGCAGACCAAATACGTACTGCGTAAAGCATTGGAGCAGCACCTGAAGCCGATTGTTGTAATCAACAAGATTGACCGCCCCGACCAACGTGTTGATGAAGTTATTGACGAGGTTCTGGACCTGTTCATTGAGCTGGATGCAGATGAAGATCAGCTGGAGTTCCCGGTTGTTCTGGCTTCCGCCCGTAACGGTATTGCCAAGCTGTCCATGGACGAGGAAAGCAATTCTCTGGAGCCTTTGTTCAAAGTAATTCTGGAAAACATTCCTGCTCCGGACGTTGACGTTAATGCACCGCTGCAGATGCTGGTTAACACCCTGGACTATGATGATTATGTAGGCCGTATCGTTGTAGGCCGTGTAGTTCGCGGCACCATCCACAACGGCGAAAACATCATTCTGATGGACGAAGCAGGCAACCGTAACGGCAAAATCGGCCGTCTGTACACCTACCAGGGCCTGAAGCGTGTAGAAGTGCCTGAGGTTGAAGCAGGTGATATCGTTGCTCTGATCGGTCTGCAGGACGCTAACATCGGCGACACCATCGCTGACAGCGAAAATCCGGAAGCTCTTAAGGGCATCAAGATTGACGAACCTACCTTGTCTATGATTTTCTACGTTAACAACAGTCCGTTTGCCGGCCGTGAAGGTGAATTTGTTACCAGCCGTCATCTGCGTGACCGTCTGTTCAAAGAGGTTAAGACCAACGTTTCCATGCGTGTTACCGAGACCGAAAGCCCGGATGCTTATGAGGTTGCCGGCCGTGGCGAGCTGCATCTGTCCATTTTGATTGAAACCATGCGTCGTGAAGGCTTTGAGCTGCAGGTTGGTAAACCGAAGGTTATTATGCACCGCGATGAAAACGGCAAGCTGATGGAGCCTATGGAAGCATTGACTATCGATGTACCGCAGGACTTCATGGGCGCTGTTATGGAAGGCCTGGGCCTGCGTAAGGCTGAGCTGCAGAACATGACCGAAATGGCAGGCTATCTGCGTATGGAATTCAAGATTCCTGCTCGTGGCCTGATCGGTTTCCGTAACCAGTTCCTCACTGATACCAAAGGTAACGGCGTTATGAACCACGTATTTGCCGGTTACGAAGAATATAAGGGTGAAATCCCCGGCCGTACCCGTGGCAGCCTGGTTGCTTTTGAAACCGGCGAAACCACTTCCTACGGTATCGGCAACGCTCAGGAGCGCGGCACCATGTTCGTTGTTCCTGCTGGAAAGATTTACGAAGGCCAGCTGGNNNCTGCTGAAAAGATTTACGAAGGCCAGCTGGTTGGCAAACCCAGCCGTGAAGATGACATGGATGTTAACCCCTGCAAGAAGAAACATGTCAGCAACATGCGTGCTTCCGGCAGTGACGACGCTATCCGTCTGATTCCGCCTCAGACCTTCTCTCTGGAGCAGGCTCTGGAGCACATCAATGACGATGAGCTGGTTGAGGTTACTCCGAAGAGCATCCGTATGCGTAAGAAGGTTCTGGACCGTCTGGAGCGCGGTAAGATGCGTGGCCGTATGAAGAATGTTCAGGCATAATTTTTGACAATTTGTTAAAAATCTGCTACAATTAATATTACTAAGCAGGACTTTTGCCTATAGGCAGCGAATAATAGTCTAAATAACTGTTTTGGTTTGGAGGCTGATGGCCATGGGTTTAAAAAATACAGCAATGAAATTCTTTTGGTCAGATGGACAGGAAGAGCAGCAGGAGGTATATACCCGTCCGCGTCTGCTGAAATCCGGTCATTTGAATATTATGGTGCGTACGCCTAAATCCTTTGCGGATGTGCGTGAGTATGCAGATTCTCTGATGAACGGCAGTGCCATTATGGTATGCTTTGATGCAGTTGACGAAGCGCTCAGATATCGCATTTTTGATTATCTGAACGGCGTAAGCTACATAGTAAATGCCGATGTGAAAAAAATTAACGATGATTTGCTGCTTTATGCACCTGAACAGGTACAGGTTAATAAGGAAGAGACAAGAGCTTCTTCCAGTGTACGTTCCTGGCTTAGTAAATAAAAATTAAAAAGTTAGCCGTTGCTTGTCGCCTTGCGGGGTGGCCGGCAACGGTTTTTTGCATATGGCTATAGCCTGGCAATATTTGCAAATAATAGGCTGGTGTGCTAAAATTATAAGAAATTTATTAATTCCACAAGTAATGCTGAACAGGAAAGAAGAGGTATATATGAGCGAAATGAAAATGAAGAAGAATGGTAAAAAATTAGGTGTTGTCGGTGGCCTTGGCCCTGCCGCTGCTGCAGAGTTTCTGCGTCAGTTCACTATGAGATGCCCGGCAAGCTGCGACCAGGAGCATCCTGTTGTATATATGATCGGTGACTGCGATATCCCGGACCGCGGCACAGCAATTTTCGGTAAGGGTGAATCTCCGCTGCCGAAGCTGAAGGCTGATTTGCTGCAGCTGTGCGCTATGGGCGCAGATGTGCTTGCTGTTCCCTGCAATACCGCACACTTCTTTATCGACCAGTTTGCTGATGAATTGCCGGTACCGCTGCTGCATATCGTTGACGAAACCGTTAAGGCTGCTAAAGAGCTTTCTCCGGAAAAGGGTGCCTGGATGCTGTCCACCAAAGGCACACGTGCTTGCGGACTGTACCAGAAATATGCCGAAAAGCGCGGCCTGACTTTGTACATTCCGAATGAGGAGCAGAGCGATAAATCTCAGGAGGTTATCAACTGCGTTAAGGCTAACCAGCTGGCAAAGGCCGGCGCTATTATGAAAGAGCTGGTAGAGGAGCTGTGGGCTGAGCGTGATATTCCTGTAATGACCGCCTGCACCGAGCTGCCGCTTGGCTATGATGCATCCGGACTGCCGCAGGAGCGCAGCGTTTCCAGCATCGGTGCGTTGGCAGATGCCTGCGTGCGTGCGCTGTATGAAGAAGTAAAATAATATCTGCGTACTGCAACCACCTTGGCTTGAGGCTGAGGTGGTTTTTATTTTACTGCGTTTATCCTAGTAGTGTGCTATAATATAAACATACTATCGATATCGACAGCTTTAGAAGCGTCGTTCATGATTTAACAGAGGTAAAACATATGCAAGAATTTTTAATTGTAAAGGGTGCGCGACAGCACAACCTGAAAAATATAACGGTAAAAATACCGCGCAATAAAATGGTAGTTATCACAGGTCTCAGCGGCAGCGGCAAAAGCAGCCTGGCCTTTGATACAATTTACGCTGAAGGCCAGCGCCGCTATGTGGAATCACTTTCGGCCTACGCCCGCCAGTTTTTGGGACAGATGGACAAGCCTGATGTGGACTACATCGAAGGCCTGAGCCCGGCAATTTCCATCGACCAGAAGACAACAAGTCGCAATCCGCGTTCTACCGTAGGTACGGTCACGGAAATATACGATTACCTACGTCTTTTGTTCGCACGCGCAGGTGAACCGCACTGCCCTAAATGCGGCAAGCTCATCGAGCAGCAGAGCGTGCAGCAGATAGTCGACAAGGTGCTGGAGCTGCCGCAGGGAAGCCGCTTTATGGTGATGGCGCCGCTGGTGCGGGGGCGCAAGGGTGAGCATATGCGTGTGCTCGACGATATGCGGCGTGCAGGCTATGTGCGTATGTTTATCGACGGCGAGGTGCGCACGCTGGATGAGGATATCCGTCTGGAGAAAAATAAGAAGCACAGCCTTTCTGTAGGCATCGACCGTTTGGCAGTGCGTGAAGGCATCAGGCAGCGTTTGACGGATTCCGTGGAAACGGCGCTGAAGCTGGCAGACGGCTTTGCGGAGGTGGCAACGCTGGGAGAAGCAACGGAAACACAGCTTTTCAGCGAGCATTTTGCCTGCAATGACTGCGGCATCAGCCTGCCTGCGATTGAACCGCGCCTGTTTTCCTTTAACAATCCCTTCGGTGCCTGCCCGGACTGCACCGGTCTTGGTATGCATATGGAGTTTGACAAGGCTTTGATAGTTCCTGACGCCGACAAAAGCTTTGCTGACAGATGCATTGCCTGCTTCAGCAACAATCTGAATTCCTATTTTATGAAGCAGCTGGGCGCAGTTCTTGCGGCCTATGGCTATAGCTACGACACCAAATGGAATGAGCTTTCGCCCGAGATGCAGCAGCTTTTGTGGGACGGTGCCGGCGAGAGCAAGTTCAAGTTCCTGTACGAAAATCTGCAGGGCGAGGTCAAGGAGCACAACACAACCTATGACGGTATTTTGAACGTGCTGCGCCGTCGTTACCGTGAAGCCTTCAGCGATGCTATGCGTCAAGACTTGGAGGAGTTTATGACGAGCACTCCCTGCGCTTCCTGCCATGGCAGCCGCTTGAAGCCAGAGGCACTGGCAATTCTTATCGGCGGCAAAAATATCTGCGAAGTGACGGCGCTGACAGTGCGCGACTGCCTGCAGTTCTTTAAAAAGCTTGTGCTGACGCCGAAGCAGCAAATAATTGCGCATCAGGTGCTGAAAGAGATTATGGCGCGTCTGCAGTTCCTCAATGACGTAGGCCTTGATTACCTGACGCTGGACAGAAGCGCCGGTACGCTCAGCGGCGGCGAAGCGCAGCGCATCCGTCTGGCAACGCAGATAGGCAGCGGCCTGACAGGCGTACTGTATATTCTGGACGAACCTAGCATTGGTCTGCACCAGCGCGATAACGGCAAGCTGCTGGAAACACTCAAGCATTTGCGTGATTTGGGCAATACGCTGATTGTTGTCGAGCATGATGAGGAAACGATGTATGCTGCCGACCAGATTATCGACATCGGTCCGGGAGCGGGCGAGCATGGCGGTGAGGTAGTGGCTCAAGGCACGGTAGAAGAAATTAAGCAGGTGCCTGCATCCGTTACCGGCACCTATCTTAGCGGCCGCAAATTCATCCCGGTTCCCAAGCATCGCCGCGAGTGCGATGGCAGGATGCTGACGATTCACGGTGCCCGCGCCAACAATCTCAAAAATATTGATGTCAGCATTCCGCTTGGCGTCTTTACTGTAGTAACAGGCGTGAGCGGCAGCGGCAAATCCACCTTGATAAACGATATTCTCTATAACTCCCTGGCTGCCAAGCTCAACGGTGCGCGTCTGCGTGCTTCCGAGCATGACAGCATCGAGGGCATAGAATATACGGATAAGGTTATCAACATCGACCAGTCCCCAATCGGACGCACACCGCGCTCCAATCCCGCAACCTATACCGGCGTCTTTGATTTTATCCGCGAGCTCTTCAGCCAGACCAACGAGGCCAAGCTGCGAGGCTATAAGGCAGGACGCTTCAGCTTTAACGTGAAGGGAGGACGCTGCGAGGCCTGCAAGGGCGATGGTATGAATAAGATAGAAATGAACTTCCTGCCGGACGTTTACGTTCCTTGCGAGGTTTGTCACGGTGCACGCTATAACCGAGATACGCTGGAGGTGCATTACAAGGGCAAATCCATCGCGGAGGTTCTTGATATGACGGTGAGCGAGGCCTGCGAGTTCTTTAAGAACCAGCCACGCATTTACCGCAAGCTGGCAGTGCTGGAGGATGTAGGTCTTGGCTACATTCATCTGGGACAGGCAGCGACGACGCTGAGCGGCGGCGAAGCGCAGCGCGTGAAGCTGGCAACGGAGCTTTCGCGCCGCAGTACGGGACGCACGGTGTATATCCTGGACGAGCCTACGACAGGCCTGCATATTGCGGACGTGCACAAGCTGCTGGATGTGCTGCAGCGTCTTGTAGAAGGCGGTGACAGCGTTATCGTCATCGAGCATAATCTGGACGTTATCAAGGTGGCGGATTACATTATCGACCTCGGTCCCGAGGGCGGCGACAAGGGCGGTACTTTGGTGGCAAGCGGTACGCCGGAGGAGGTAGCGAAGGTCAAAAAATCCTACACCGGGCAGTACATCAAGCAGGAGCTGGCGAAGGCGAAAAAGAACGGGTGGTACGTATGACAGAATTAGCCGCAGGCTTTAGCGACAATATAAAAAATGCCTTGGCCGTACTGCCGGAAAAGCCCGGCGTTTACCTGATGCATGATGCCTCCGGCAAGGTTATCTATGTCGGCAAGGCCGTTGTGCTGAAAAACCGCGTGCGCAGCTACTTCCGTAATCTGGCCAGCCATACGCCGAAGGTGAAGGCGATGGTGGCGAAAATAGCGGAGATTGAAACGATTGTTACCTCCAGCGAGGTAGAAGCGCTGATTTTGGAATGCAACCTGATTAAAAAATATCGTCCGCGTTACAACATCAGTCTGAAGGATGATAAAACCTATCCTTATCTTAAGGTTACGCTGCAGGAGGATTTCCCGCGTTTATATGTGACGCGCAGACAGCTGCGCGACGGCGCACGTTATTACGGACCGTATGCTGACGCCGGCGCTATGCATGCCACGGTAAAGCTGCTGCGCAGCATGTTCCCGCTACGCACCTGCCGCAAAATGAATCCGGACAGACCATGCCTTAACTACCACATCAAGCGTTGCCTTGCGCCCTGCGCCGGTTACATCAGCAAGGCGGATTATCACAAGATGATTAAATCCGTCTGCATGGTTTTGGACGGACGCACCACGGAGCTGGAGCGTGATTTGAAGCAGCAGATGCAGGAGGCAGCGGATAACTACGCCTTTGAGGAGGCTGCCAGACTACGCGACCAGCTGCAGGCTGTGGCACGTCTGAACGAGGCGCAGAAGGCTGTCACCAATAATGGCGGTGATATGGATATCTTTGGCTTGGGGCAGGATATGACGGGCCTGTGCGTGCAGTTGTTCTTCGTGCGCAAGGGCAAGCTCATCGGCAGAGATAACTTCTTTATGCCTGACGGCGGCGATACGCCGCAGGAGGTTATGACAGCCTTCGTCAAGCAGTATTATAACGAAGCAACCTTTATTCCCAAGGAAGTAGTGCTGCCGTACCTGCCGGAGGAGGACGAAAAGCAGCTTATTGAAACCTGGCTGGCAGACAAGGCACAGCGACGGGTAGAGCTGCTGCTGCCGCAGCGTGGCGTGAAAAAGGATTTGCTGAAGCTGGCGAATGAAAATGCCGTCAAGCTGCTTAATGAACGCCTGCGTAAGGGCAGCCTGTCGCTCAAAAATGACCTGCAGGCAGCCGAAGAGCTGCAGCAGG
Source organism: Phascolarctobacterium succinatutens CAG:287 (assembly GCF_000434895.1). Lineage (GTDB taxonomy): Bacteria > Bacillota > Negativicutes > Acidaminococcales > Acidaminococcaceae > Phascolarctobacterium_A > Phascolarctobacterium_A succinatutens_A. Next base: position 50,273 of record NZ_FR892812.1, on the reverse strand, counting down.
CCTTGGGCTTGGAGCATCCCCTGGAGCGCATGGACTGCTTCGATATCAGCCATACGCAGGGCAGCGAAACCGTTGCTTCCATGGTTGTGTTCCGCAACGGCACCAGCAGCAAGAAGGATTACCGCAGGTATAAAATCGTTTCGGCAGAAGGCAAGCCTGATGATTTTAAATCCATGCAGGAGGTTGTCTACCGCCGTTACCGGGATTATGATGATTTGCCCAGCCTGGTGGTTATTGACGGCGGCAAGGGCCAGCTGAGCTCGGCGCTGGAGGTTATCCGCGGCCTTGGCCTTGACGATTTGCCGGTAGTAGGCCTTGCCAAGCGCGAGGAGGAAATCTTTAAGCCGCACCAAAGCGAAAGCATCATGCTGGACCGTGAAGGCGCTGCGCTGCACCTCATCCAGCGCATTCGCGACGAGGCGCACCGCTTTGCTATTACCTACCACCGCAAGCTGCGCGGTAAGCGCAATCTTGTTTCCGTGCTCGACCATGTGGAGGGAATCGGGCCTAAGCGACGTCAGGAGCTGTGGAAGGCGTTCAAAACGCTGGACGCTATGCGGGCAGCCAGCGTTGAAGAGCTTGCTGCGGTAGAAGGCATGAACCATGCGGCGGCGCAGACTTTGTACGACTTTTTCCGTCTGGATTTACCGGAAAAGCAGCAGGCGCTGCAGTAAAAGGTTCACAGCTATTTTGCAGAATATCCTCGTAGAACATGCTATAATAATTATAGGTCAAAAATAATAATTATTATGTAGCTCGCGCTTAGCTTTCTTAAAAGCGCAGGCTATGGCAAGAGGAGGACGAAGCTAATGGCAAAATGGGTATGTGATGTTTGTGGTTATGTGTATGATCCTGAGGTTGGCGACCCCGATAACGGCGTTGCAGCAGGCACTGCCTGGGAAGATGTACCGGAAGAGTGGGTTTGCCCTCTTTGCGGCGTAGGCAAGGACCAATTCTCGGAAATGTAAAATTGCATAGGATATAACAAACGAGGCTGGGATAAAACCAGCCTTGAACAGAAAAACCAGTGGAGGTTTACCGTCAGGTAAATTTCCACTGGTTTTTTAGTGCAAAAATTAAAAAAAACTTAACTCTAGCGATTCTTTAATTTGTGAAGTTGGTTTGCCTCAACCTCGTTGATGTTACTTATCAATTATAAAGATTTTTGTATTTCTCGTAGACAGAATGCAGAAGCTCCTTACTTTCCTCTTCAGAATAAACCATACTGCTTTCCGGCAGGTAAACCAGAAAATCATGGAATGCATGTACCAGGCTTAATTCCTGCAGATGGAAGATATACTGTCCTTTATTGGGACTGAAGTAATAAATAACAACCTTTTGCTCGCTCGGTGCGCAAATGCAAATAGGCGAAGGCACGGAGAGCTTTTCGCTGCGCACAATCCTTGGCGTGAAGCTGCCGTCCTCTACGCTGTTGATAATATTCTTTAAAAGCGCCAGGCGTTGCGGCGGCGTCAGGTAGGTGTACATGAAATCAGGGATTTCTGTTACACGTCCTGTTTCCATAAAGAGGTTTAAGCCTTCAAGCGTAAAGGAAATGCTGTGAGAGCTATATTTTGAGCGGATTTTAGCAAAGTAATCGGCAATAACTCCCTGCATTTCTGGCGGGATAATGTCAGTGTTCAATCTATCCATGAGGATACTTTCCGGGCAGAAGCTGGGGAAGCAAGGCTGGTAAAAAAGCTCATGCACTTCTTCAGCGTTTATTTCTTCGTCGCTAAGGAAGGTGGACTGCAAATATTCCTCCGGCGTAGGATGGAAGGTGTGGCAGATAGGATTGGCAACACTGAGGCTTTTTTGAAAGGTGTCACCGGTGAGTGCTACCATATCCTGTGAATTGCAAAGCACAGCCTTATCCTGTTCATAGGACACTGCCAGCACGAAATCACTGGTGATAATCTTGAACGGCAGCATGCTGGTGTTGTTGAACAGTGTATCAACATTATCATAAACATAGTAAGGATGGAAAACTTCACATTGGAATAAAATCGGCACAAGCTTTTGCAGGATATTCAGATTGTAGGTTGTGCCTTTATGTCCTTCATTTTTATCAAAAACGATAATTGCTTCCACAAGCGTATTGTTGCGGTTAAAATCAATGGAAGTAAGACAATCAAAAATATATTGATATTCAGGCTGCACCATTAATTTGATGTGGCCTGATTTTTTATTGGCTTCAATCTCTAAAACAGCTTTTAAAATGCGATTGATATTGCCCTGACCGTTGATTATTTTCAGAGCTTCATTCATTTCAAGCATATCCTGCACACCTGTGGGAATCACAAGCTCGTCGGCAGAATTCATATCGTAAAAACTGGAGATTATTTTGCTGACGTGCTCACGACGGAAAAAGTTTTCTTCTCCCATATGTGATATATGATAGGCGCGCAGTAATTCTGCTGTTTCACTGGGGTTGAGCATCATGGCTTTGGCAATAGCAGTTACGTCTGCAACATTTGCAGGCATACGCTTACCAACCTTCATGTGCTGTATCATTGTTCTGTCTACACCACTAATTTTTGAGATAGTGTAAATTGTTGTATTTTTAGTTTCTAGATACTTTTTAAGCGTATCTGCAAATAATGTCATAAGCAAAACCCTTCCTAAAAAAGTTCATCGTCAATATTTATATTATAGATGAATTTGTGACAATAATAAAGTCTTGAATATGTAAAAAGCCTGTCACAAAAGTTGTCACATATGTCAGATGTATGGCAATTTGGTTAAAATTAAAAGTATAATAGAAAATTTATAATGATATATAAGAGCATTGATAAGAGATACCCCTATATGACGATGCTTTGCGAACTGATAGACAAGTACTTCGTAGAAACGCTATTGTGTAGTGGGGGGGGTAAAATGGGTATTGGAGGTATACATCGGAGGGCGTTTCGATTTTGTATGTAACGCAGATTGTAGAGCTAGGATATACTTTAATGGTTCTTTTCATAAAACATGGCGAAATGAATGGGGAGGCAATTTGACTATTGACCGTACTGAGCTTAAGTTGATTAGGAGGGAAGAGTCATGAAATTTGGCAATTCATCAAATAGATATTGGCTTTTCGAACGCTAATCGCTGTGTGTCCCACATTATAATGACATAGCATCATCTTCGCATACTAAGCGGAATATTCATAGGTGAAAGTCTCATTCTGAAAAGTATTATTGTTTCTCCTAAATTTTATAAGATTACGAATTAAAGTAATTAGGCAAATCAAATTAATAGGTTTGATAAATTGAAGCTTATATTCATGGTGATGATTGCGAGGTATTATCATGCTTAAAGAACTCTTTTATTATAGAAAAATTTCCGTTGGTTTCATGCTCTTACTTTTTATGGGAATTAGCTTTATCTCAGGATTAACCAGTTTTGATTTTTGGCATAGTCCATTTGGAGCATTAGTGAATAATTTTTTTGATATTATCGTATGGATTGTACTAACTTTTGGACTTTGGGCTTATTGCGATAATTACCGTGATATAAAAATTAAAATTTGGGATGACATATATGAAACCAATATAGTTTTTTATAAGTCGTTCTTTTATGCAACTGTTTTCTTTGCTATAAATATAGGGATTTATTTAATCGTAAATTATGCTGGCTATAAATTAAATTTATTTTTGATACCTATGTGTATTATGTTTTTAGCAGCTCCTATTTTTTGGCTTAAGGTGACATGGAATTTAAATGTTTGGATTATTAATAAGATTATACCTGTTTTCCTTACGTATAAGGCAGTCAGTAACATAAATAAAAATACAAGAAACGGTAATTGGGGGATAGGGAGAGCAGTTGCTGAAATTATAGCTGTTGATGTTGTTAGTGACGCTTTGCATATACAAACTAATTTTAATGGATTGCTGGAACCACAGGATAAAGTAGAGATACCCGTATTTTTTCCGAGCGATGGTAATGGGATTGATACATTAATAGCATTAGAAGAAAAATACAAAAAATGGATACATGCAATTGTAGGAATAATTTTTTCTATCTTTTTTATTATAGGTTGTATAAATTTATTTAATACTATGAGAGTTATTAATGCTGCAGAGAACAAAGCATTTTTAACTCAATTGCATAATTTTGATAATATTGATAATAATGCAGATTGGGAATATATTTGCACAGTTGATGGAAAAACGGAATATTATCTTGATAAAAACGCATTGGCGCTTGATAATAACACAAATATAGTTAATGTTGTAATAAAAAGAGTTGATAGTAAAGATAAAAAAGGATATTATTTGTTTGATTTTCAGTATCCTGTTTCTGTTAATCAATTCGCTTATGTTGATATAAATATGGAAGGAGAAAAGGTAGAGGAAGACTATTATAAAACGAAAAATATTCCTAAGGGAAGTCCTGTTGATGTTATTTACCAGCATATTGGTACTAAACTACATCTGACAGATGTTTCTAAAAGCAAAGTTAGTTTTGAACAAGGTATGTTGAACAAATTAAATAGAGAAACTAAAAATGAAGTAATAGCGAAAAAAACGCAATATGCAGATTATACGGGTGCAGATAGAAAGCTGGAAGTAGGAACGAAGTGTATTCTTAATGCAAACAACGTTACTTTTAATAATATTACAAATAATATTCATAGAACTTTTAATGCTAGTGACAATGAGAGGTTAGCTACCATATTTACTATAAAATTAGTAAATGAATATCCTTTTAATGCGAAGGCTACTTTAGTAAAGACTGTTAAAGGTATAGATGAGCAAGATGGTAAGGATGTAGAAATAAAGTTTGCTGTTGGCGACGAAATTATAGTAAATCATAGAAGTTTGTCGCGTACTGAAGGTATAACTGATGATTATTTTTGCTCGTTAAAAAAAGATGGTAAAAGCTATGGCATGGTGTTAAAACAAGACTATTTTAAGATTTCTCCTGAGCAACAAGCTTATTCTTACATTGTTTCTTCTGATAACAGTAATTTTAACAATATGGTTGTAGAAGGAAAGTATTTGACACCTATTAAAGAATAGACTGAATACATAGCAGATGAAGGTGTTTTTGTGAGTACTATATTAGGAAAATAAGAGGATAGAAAGCTATTGGGTGATGATGGGGATGCATCTTAAAAATATTAATATGAATAGTATGGGTAATGGTTTTAGCTTGAAACGTGACCACTATTAGTATTACGATACAATTCTTATATCAATTTAGTAGAGAGGATGATATTAATGCCAATATTGAATAGAATAAAATTTGACGGTACTCATAATAACGAGCCGTGGTTAATTTATAAATGGGAAAAGGAAGATATTATATTAGGCTCTCAGTTAATAGTTGGCCCTGGTCAAGAAGCTATATTTGTAAAAAATGGTCAGGCGCAAGACGTTTTTCTTCCAGGTACTTATACGCTTAGCAGTGGAAACTTACCGTTTTTAGGTAAATTGATAAAGTTTCCGTTCGGTTCACAAACACCATTTGCCGCGGAGGTTTATTTTATTAATAAGACTGAAAACAGAAATATGACTTGGGGAACTAGTACGCCTTTCATCATTGAAGATCCTAAGTACAACATTTTTTTGTCGCTAAGAGCCTTTGGATCGTATGTAATAAGTATAAATGACAGCAGAGTCTTCTTAAATAAATTGATTGGTAGTCTTAATTTAGATTCAGGGTTTAATCATATAACCGTAAATAAATGCTTTTCTGGAATTGTAAATATGCACATTAAAGAGATTGTAGCTAGGTTTGTAAACCAAAAGAAAATCTCTTTCCTTGATATTACAGGCTATTATACCGAAATAGCAAATGAGTTATTCCAAATCATAGAAGAAGACTTTTCTGACTATGGGATTAGGTTATTAGATTTTTATATAGAATCAATATCTCCCTTAAAAGAAGAAATTGCTAAATTACAAAAATACAAAGAAGAATTAGCTTTAGGAGATGCTTTTTATACTAAACGCAGGTCATTTGATGTATTAGAGAAAATGGCTGATTCACAAATTGGTGATTACGCAGGAATTGGCATGGGATTGGGGGCCGGAATGATGGTCGGCTCTGTTACTAATCAAGCTATGGAACAAATAGCCTCTAATATACGTATACAAGCAAACGATACAGGCAATAATAAACATTGTATACATTGTGGTAGAGAGCTACCTATTGATGCATTGTTTTGTTCATATTGTGGAACAAAACAAAATACTCAAGAAAAAATGTATTGCATGAATTGCGGTAATGAATTAGTTCCCAATGCGCAATTTTGCTCTAAATGTGGTTGTAAAGTAAATAAATAGCAGAGGTTAATTCTATTATGAGTGATGTAAAGGTTTGTACCTATGAATGTCCTAATTGCGGAGCACCAATTAAGATTGCTGATAAGGTTTGTGGTCATTGCTTCTCGGCAGTGTATTTACAAAGAATAAAAGATAGCGATAATTTGTCGAAAGGAGGCATAGCTAAGCATATAGCTGTGTACAAGAAAAATATAGCTAATGGTCTTGTTGATGACAGTAGTACATTGATTTCTTTAGGGATATGCCATTATAAAAACTGCATGTACGATTTGTCAATGAAATCATTTGAAAAAGCTATTGAAGTTGATCCGGAAAACGTGAATGCCTATTATTATGCAGCGTTAAGCTTGATGAATGGCAAGCGACCATATCTTCAGACGTTGCCAAAAATAAAAAAAGCGGTTGCGATGCTTGAAGCTGCTATTAGTATACAAGATGAAGGGAGGCTATATTACTTTTTGTATTTAATTCAAAAGGATTTTTTTGATAAAAAACATCTCCGTACAAAATACAAAGCGTTAGAATTGCAAAATTTATCTATGGAGAATGCTGTTACCGATGAAGAAATCCTAGAACTGGAAGAAAATTTAGCTATTAAGTAAAAAAGCAAGGAGTTGTCGTTATGTTGGAAATGAGACAGGATAGTGTAAGAACAGTATTGGTAAAAGCGTTTTATCGTGAAGAACCAAGATTTGTTGGGTGGTTGTTTCTTGGCTTTATATTTATTGGAATACTGTCCTATATGTTCAAATCAGATACATTAGCTATGGCTTTAGAATTTGTTTTGTTTTTAGCATGGATAGTTGCTAAGTTGGTATACTATTTTAGTGCTTTTTTTGGCGTTTATGATCAGTACCATTCTTGTGTACAAAAAGATGCTGAGTTTTTGAAAGACAGAGCTATCAATGTCATGGGATTGATTGAAGAAGAATTTAGCTTGATTGATCCGATTATTGCCAGTGGTTATGCAAGTGATTCCAGTTGTATTCACATAGGTGAAAAGATTGAAAAGGTTTCTTTCATTAGAGTGATTTGGCTTTGGATTTTGAAAAAAATCTGTTTTTGGCGTAAACCAGAAAGAATTTCTGAGCACGTATTTTTGGATTGTGGAGATGGCAAGATAATTTGCTCTCTAGTGACATTTACCTATATTGCTTTTACAGAGCAACAGGCTGTAGCCTATAAGTGCTATTATGACATTGCTTATGGAAAAATATTGGAAGAGTATACAGTTGAAGTGGCATACAGAGACATTGATGCTGTTAAATATGGTGATGAGCTGCTTCATGTATGGAGTGTGAATAAACAAAATTGGTCTAGGGTTAAAATCAACTGGCTGAGCTTAAATGTTGCTTCTAATAATCGTATAGCAGCTTCGATTTCCGGGAATAGTGAAATTTTGAGCAATCAGGTTCCGGCAGTTCAGGCTTTAATTCGTAGTAAAAAAGAAGAGTTAGCATAACAATCAGGAAGGGTGATAAAGTTGCAAAGCAAAAATAAGTATTTGGCATATTTTGCTCCTGTAATAATGATTATAATAGGTATATTCTTATACAGTGTTATATTACCTGCTCGCTATAATAAGGTTATATCTTTGATGGATTGGCTTTTTAGTGGGACAGATAATATAATTGCAACTTTACGCTCTGCTGACATTGTATTAGGACAATTCTATAGGATTTTATTTACTAAAATCTTAGTATGGGTATGGACGATAGGTTTTCTATTTTCTTTGTTTTGGTGTGGATATACTGTTCAAAATTCTAAAGAGAAAAGCGGTAATTTGCTTATTGGCGAAGATGGAAAAAAAGCAATGTTGGTTAGAATAGTTAATCAAGCAGAAAAGTATTATAGATTGAATAAGAGTAATGATGATAGCAAGTTGATTTATAAAAAAGCGGTGATTTTAGAATCGCGTTTTTTAGCATGTGGAGAGTTTGGGTATGGCAGTTATGATATTACTGAATTAGAAAATCATATCTGTAATAAGCTGGTTGAATTAGAAAAATTGTTGTCTGATGCAAATTATGATTATGCAGAAGTTAATGATAAATATATTGGAATACACAACTTGTTAGAAGAACGAGAAGCCATGTTAAAACATTATTAAGCAAGGAATGGTGATGAGCATGAAACAGTATTATGATTTATTAGAAATAGATGAGACTCTCAGTAAAGATGAAGTGAAAAAAGCATTTTTAAGCAAGAAAGCTTCTTTGCAAAGTAAATTATTGTCTAAGGATTCCTACGAGCGACAGGATGCTATGCGCAAATTGCAGGAATTAACGCAAGCTTACAAAGAAATTATAACTTCTCTCAACAATAAAAAAGCGGAAGTTAAAGAGCAGGAAAACGGTAGCGCAACGCATGATATACAGGTCAAAGATAATACCAATAATACAAAGCAAGATAAGCAGGATATAGAAGATACAAGCAAGATAACGCATGGTGATAAAGGGGCAGTTGCTTCTGTGGATGAAAAAGTTGGGCAAAAAAATAAAGATAGTAATATTGGTACGAATAGTAATAGTGGAACAGTTATCGTTTCGCCTAAGCTAGATGATGTAACTCGTATCGCTGATAATGTTTTAATTTGTCCGAAGTGTCAGTTTGCCAATAACGCTACTTTGAAATTTTGTGGAAACTGTGGACAACCTTTAAGAAACAATGCTGAATATGGTGGTGGCAATAGTGGTGAAAATGGCGTAGTGACAGCAATTGTCAAATATAAAAACTATATTTTCAGCGTTTTGGCGATATTGCTTATTCTAGTGTGTGGCATTGGTGTTTTTAAAAATTATGTTAATACGCCGGAAAAAGCAGTAGAGAAGTATTTGACTGCTCTCAGCAAACAGGATTATGCTGCAGCTTATGGATATTTGTTTGTAACTGAGGATGATTTTATAAATAAAGACAATTACATAAAAAGTGCTGAATTTGTGAAGAAAAATCCTAGTGCCTACAAGGATAAGCTAGTTGTACGACTTTCTAAAGGAGTAATTGATATAAATGTTGTACCCATGGTAGACCAATCGAAAATTGAAGGATTGACTGCATATCAGTATACCTTAAGGCTAAAAGACAATAGTGAAATTAAAGGTAAGCTGGAAGTAGTTGAGCCTATTAGCTCATGGGATAAAATTCTCAATAAATATAAAATCCTCAATAATGATTTAGTCAGTGTGCAAGATATTGAAGTTGAAACTAATGCGAAATTTTATATTGATGGAGTTTTGATGAAAAATCCGACTGCTACTGAGCGCGGAACCCATAATTATAACGTAAGTCTTTTTTATGGCGAGCATAATATTAAGGTAGAAGCACCATTTTGCGATCCTTATGAAACAAAGCTGATTTTAACACCTAATACGAAATCTTCAGTCTTATATTATTGGAAATCGCATTTGAAAAAAGATGTTTTAAAGGACATGGAGAAGCAATCTGAAGATATTCAGCGAAAAATTGTAGAAGGGGCACTCAAAAATGAAAGCCTTGAGAATCTGCAATTAGGTTTTTCGGAAGCAAAGTTGAGCAACATGTATGATCAATATAAGCGTTTCTTCAACAGAGCTGATGGAAGCGGTATATACTCTATGGATATTACTGAAATTACAAGTAATGAACAGTATAATAATAGATTATATAATCCGTTCAAAGATAGAATTTATAAAATCAATTTTAAATTTAATTATACAAGAAAGAATAGAAATGGTATTCAAGAGAGTAGAGTTGGCAATGGTGAGGGTGAGCTTGGTGTAGTTTTCAAATTAGAAAATGATAAAGTGGTACCTGTTGCTATCGATACTTTCAGATTAAGAACGCATTGAAGGAGCTAATTATGAAAAAGATATGTGGTATTTTATTAGTTTTGACATTAACAACTAGCAGTTTTTATGCAACACCTGCTGACGCATTTGATTGGGGAAATTTTGGTAATAAAATATTAAGGTCTGTTGGCATTTCCAATGGAGGGCATTCATCTAAACCCAAAATAGCAAAGAAAGATAAAACTAAGCCTAGCGAATCTAAACCGACGATATTGGCAAATAATCGCATGTACCAAATTGTTGATTTGCGTTCTGGGTATAAAAAAGCTGAATTATATGCAGATCGTGTAGGTGGTCATTTGGCAATAATTGATTCTAAAGAAAAGAGCAGAATGTTGTATGATTTCATGGTTTCACAAGGATACGATAGTGCGTATTTTGGTTTGACTGATGAAGATCTTAATGGCAATTGGGTATTGCCTAATGGGCAGAAGCCAAAATTTACCAATTGGCATTCTGGGCAACCGACAAAGGAAGAAAGTAATGAAAGGTATGCGATGTTATATCGCAAATATAAAAATGCTACTTGGAAAGCTGGTTCGTTTTCGCCTTTGTTAGAAAATAGTAATACTACGGCATTTATAATTGAATGGGATAAAGAAGTGAAACCACAAGAGTATAAGGAAAAAATTGTAAGAAAAGAAGCACCAGCAGATGGCGGCTATTATGAACCATCGTGGGGCAATAGCTCGTATGAAGAACCGGATTATGAGGAAGAGATTTCCGGTTAATTTGCTAGGTAGAGGAGTGGAGTGTACATGCAAGATTATTATGATTTGCTTGGATTAAATGAAAACTGTACAAAAGATGAAGCAAAAAATGCCTTTATGTCTAAGAAAAAAGAAGTGCAGGGAAAAATGCTGTCTCGGGATTCTGAAGAACGAGCTGCAGCTGTAAAAGAACTGGGAGAATTGACAAGTGCTTATAAAGCTATTGTTGAGAACATTACTGATGCTAATAAAACGAGTAATTCTGTAAAAACTGAGAGTGGTGGTATTATAATTTCTGATCCTATACAGCAACCACCTAAGCCTGTAACACCTAAGCCTGTAACACCTATTAAAGTTAATCCTAGTGGGACTGTAATAAACAAAAATATGATGATAATTTTTGGTATGATTTTAGGTATTTTAGTATTAGGATTTGCTGTATATTTTGTGTTTATACAACCAAATAAGCCTAAAAATATTCCAATACCGCCGCCGATTGGTACACCTGCTTCAATTATACCTAAAATGGAAGATGCTAAAGAAAGACATAATGGCAACATAGCTAGCATAGCTAAATTGATTAATGATACTGTAAACAAAAAGGGTAATTTAAAAGGTGAAACAGAACTTCTTAACAGTGCAATGCGTGTTGAGCAAGAAGTATTAGATACTTTAACAGAGCTGCGTAATAGCAGTGAAGCAAATACGCGTAAGGGAAGAATGCTTATCAGAATTCTTCAAGCAGAACAAAAAAGAATAAGCGGTTTGGTAGATGGTCTTAGAGCAGGTGTTAATGGATTGGATTATCAAGCCGCATTTAAAATTGGTAGCGAAGGTTATTATGAATATGAAAGATTAAACAGCGAGTATATGCACTTTGAAACAGGTGATTTTAAACCTCAAATGGCCTATGTTAAGGGCGATGATGTTTTTTTGAGAAGTGCGCCGTCTACTAACAGTTCTGTAATAAAAACATTGAAGCGTAATAGCGGACTAGATGCTATTGCTGTACAGACATGCGATGATGAGCGAGCTGGTATGATTAATACTGATAATGTGGTTGTGGGCTTCAATGGTCAGAATATAAGACTTGCAAAAGGACAGCCTGTGACAATAACTGGTGAAAATGGCGGTACTTATCAGTGTCAGCTGAATTTAGAAAATGGCAGTGGAACAATATATGTTGATAAAGTTAATATGAAAAAGCTTTATGGCGAGACTTGGTATAAGGTACGTTTGTCAGGTGGTACGGAAGGTTGGGTGTATAAGGATTTTATTCAACTAAAAAGAGATATGTAACATTGCTGGAGGCTTAGTAGATGAGTAAATATTTAACATTATCTTTGTTACTTTTGCTTTGCTGGACTAATTTAGGTTGTTTGGGAGCAGAAGAAAATACTGAAAAAGAAGTTGCTCCAAAGACTGCTGTTCAAGAGCAAGTAATGCGGGAATTACCTAAGTTGGAAGTTGTACATAAACCTATAAAATGGACGGAACAACGAGAGCAGCTTATCAAAGAATATGCGCAAATGCATTATGGAAAGGATATAACTAGTATTGTTCCGCAAGTTGTAATTACCCACTGGACTGTATCTAATGATGCTGAATCTGTTTATCAGTATTTTTATAGTGAGACAATGCCAGATGATGGCGGCGGACGTTTAAATGTTGCGTCGCATTATTTGGTTGATAGAGATGGCACTATTTATCAGTTGACGCCGGAGAGAGCGTTAAATAGGCATGCAATTGGTTATAATTGGTGTGCTATTGGTATTGAAAATGTTGGCGGCGTTGATGGAAAAGAAGATTTGACAGAGGCACAGGTAAAGGCTAACATTGCTATTATCCGCTATTTACAGGCAAAGTATTCTAAGATTAAGTATGTGTGGGGACATTATCAACAACATGAAGCAGAAAGTAGCGGATTGTTTATAGAGAAGGTACCAGATTATTATGCGGAAAAAATTGATCCTGGTCCTGCTTTTATGGGTAAATTAAAACAAGGATTGAGTGATTTGAATTTGAAATTTTACTAGGAGTAGTGTTGATCGTGAAAAAGTATGTCCTTTATATATTGATACTGGTGTTTTCAATTATTTTTATTGGCGGGTGTTCAGCTGATCATGGGGATGGGCGAGATGCTGATACGCAACGAGGCAATACTGATAATAAGGCAGAGATAGTGAAAGATAAAAATGAAACTAATGAAAATTTATTAAAGAAGTATAAAATGGATAATAGGTTCATTTTGATCGTTAAAAGCAAATTTGAGGTTTATGCTATTGATGATATGGGAAAGGTAGTAGCAGTTTATCCGTGTGCTTTAGGAAAAAATAGTGGACAAAAGGAAAAAGAAGGAGATATGAAGACTCCGTCAGGCATTTTTCCTATTGATGAAATAATTGATGCCTCTAGTTGGACTCATGATTTTAAGGATGGTAAAGGAGAAATTACAGGAGCTTATGGACCTTGGTTTATTAGTTTAGATACTAATGAGCTGAGTAAAGGTAAGTGGGGAGGTATAGGCATCCACGGAACTCATGATCCTGATTCGATTGGTAAAAAAGTTTCTGAAGGTTGTATAAGATTAAAGAATGATGATGTTCAGAAGATTAAAGCTTTTGCTAAAGTTGGTATGAAAGTGGTTATTGAAGAGTAGACAATCAAGGAGATGAAAAACTATGATGAGAAAATTAATGTCAATTATGGTAGCAACAATTCTTGCAATAGGGATTAATGGATTTGCAGAAGCTGCTACAAGCGGTGGAAAGAATACAGCTACTATTAATGTGCAGACGCAAGCAGATTGGAAACGAACTGGCGCAGAATCTATTACTTTAGTAAATAATGCTGTTACAATAAAGTATTTAAATCTTTTTGGAAAAGAAAAAAGTAAAACTATTTATCCAAAGTTTAATATTAAGATTAAAAGTGCAGATGGCAAGCAGAGATTTTCTCGTATCATGAGCAGTAAAACAGTTAAAATTAATTTAAAGCCTGATAAGCGTTATTATATCGAAGTTTCATATGATGGAAATGGAACCTGGCTAAAATATGCTAGGCTAAGAAATGCTAGAATGGAAGGTAATCCTTATTGGTATGTTAGTGCAACGCATAAGGTAAAGTCTTATTGGTAAAATTATGGTAATAAGTGAGAAAAAATATGAAAACAATTTATTTAGCTTTAGGGTATAAATGTAATCATAGGTGTACTAGTTGTCCTTGCTTATCTGATGATAAATTGAAAGAGGAACTTGCTTATAATGATATAATGAAAAAGTTTTGTGATACAACTAGTTGTCTCTTTGTTATTTCAGGTGGAGAGCCTACTTTATATTCACATTTTGTAGAAATTATAAGTTTTCTTAGTAAAAATAATTTTGTTAAGGTTTTAAGCAATGGAGATAGATTTTCTGATATAGATTTTAGTGACCAATTCTTGTCTAAAATTAATATTCGTAATGTATCACTAACAACTACCCTGCACGATTATGAGGAATATCGTCATGAAAGAGTTAACAATAGTAAGGGAAGTTTTAAGCGATCTATTTCTGGAATTAGGTACCTGAATGATTATGGAATTAAAGTGACTATAAAACATTGCATTACACCAGAAAACTATAATAGAATTAAGGGATTTTTTGAATTCGTATACGATAATTTTCCAGAAACCTTTGATATCCAAATAAGTGGTATAGATTTTTTAGGAATGGATAAGGTTTCAAGGAACAAGGCTTTAAGAATAGGAAATATGTATGCCTTTTTAGATGACGCTTTAGAATATATCGATATGAAGTACATAAATCATAGAAGAAAAGTTTCTTGTATAAATATCCCTTTGTGTAATTTGGATCCTATTAATTGGAAATATTGCCATTTATCAAATAGTAACATATATAATATTTACGTATCACCGAAGTTTGTTAATGATAACTATTCGGAGAGTAAAACTGATATAGGGTGTTTTAGTGAATTATGCCTAAACTGCGATGTGTCAAAATATTGCATGGGAACATATAAATCTGCATTTGATTTGTATGGTGATAAATTAATTAAACCAATAAAAGTTTTATAAGCTTAAAAAGCAGTAGTACGCGAAAGGTGGTTCTTAGTAGACAGACGTAGTTTTCTTCGTCTTTATTAGACAAGGATATTGTATCGATATGAAATGCTTAGTTGAAATCAATATTTTATTACGTTTTGGCGTGGAGATTTTGACTTATGAGCATATTATATGAGGAGGTTTTAAAATGGAAAAAATGCGTGTATTTTCAAGAAAAATGAATAAAGCAGTAACTATAAGTATCGTATCTGATAGTGTGCTTATTGCTGATGGTCGTTCAGGTGAATATTATTCTTGGATAAATGGTGGCTGGACAAATGGAGGTAAAGATGGAGGTTCTTGGACTAATGGTGGTTGGACGAAGGGAGGTAAAGATGGAGGTTCTTGGACTAATGGTGGTTGGACAAATGGAGGTAAAGACGGAGGTTCTTGGACTAATGGTGGTTGGTCTAAAAATTGTGGCAGTTGGATAAATGGTGGATGGTCTAAAGATGGGAAGTAAAGTTTATGTTAGTGTTTAATCAAAACAATATAAAAAAGTATTATTTGTCACCATATATAAATATATATTATAGGGATTCTGATATATTAATATATAATTATATAAAAAACGTTGCTGTAAGAATAGAGTTGAAAAACCCAAAGATAATTAGATACCTAAAACAAGGTCATTCTTATAATGAACTACGGGAATATGTAAGAGAAATTTTGTTAGAAAAGTATCCAGATGATTGGATTTCAATAGCATATCAGGCAGGAATTATTGAATAATAGAGGTTTAATTATGGAAATAAAAGTTATTGATAATAAAATTTTGTCTGATGGATATGTTTTTACAAAAAGTTTTGCGATGATCTCTAAAAATAAGGTATTTTTAGTAAACCAAAATCAGGGGACCACAATATTATTGGACAAATCGTTAATCGATGATTTTGTAAATGACTGGCTTACTAGAATAGATGAAAATTTGTTTTCAAAATTTATTCAAAGAAACTTTATTGTTAAAGATAAGAAATCGACAAAGGTAAAATTGAACTGTTTACCTACATTTTTCTTGATAGATTTTACTAATATGTGCAATTTCAATTGTATATATTGCTTTCGTGATTTAAAAAATAATAGGGAGATAACGGTAGACCATCTTGACGATATTTGCGATTTTATTGTAGATTATTGCAAGAAATATAGAATAAGTAGAATTACTGTTCAACCATGGGGAGGAGAACCATTACTGGCATATAAAAAAATAATTTATTGTTACAATCGAATTACCAAATTTGGAATTAATGTTAATATGACAATTGAAACAAACGGTAGTATATTAAATGAAGAAATAATCAAATTTATAAAAAACAATAACGTGCAAATTGGAATTAGTATAGATGGAAATGAATATTTACATAATAAGCAGAGACAAAGCAAAACATGTGATTTTAACTTAATTTTAAAAAATATACAAATCTTACACAAAAACAATATTAAGGATATTTCTTCTATTAGCGTTGTAACTCAAAAAGGGATTGAATGTATAGATTCTACAGTTGAAACCATAGCTGAAGTATTTAAAATAAATAATTTAAAATTAAACTTAGTACATAATTCTGATTTTAAAGATTCCTATGCCCAATTTAGTGATGCAGAAATTGAAGAATTTGTCTATCGACTATATAACACCATAAAAAAATACAGAATTAAGAATCAGAAAATTATTGAATCTAATATACAGCAAAGAATAAAGAATTTGCTATATAGAAATAATAGTAATATTTGCTTGTCAAGCGGATGTCAAGGTGGGTATAGAATGATCTCGTTTTCAAGTAACGGCGATATATATCCTTGTGAAATGGTTGATTATGAAGAAGAAAAGATAGGAAGTATCTATAGTGGCAGAGATTTGATTGATATGTTACTTGAATCAACTCATGAAAAAAAATATTTCCAAAGAAAATATAATATAAAATGTGATGATTGTCCGTGGTGGTATTATTGTAAAGGGGGGTGTACATCTGCCATTAGGTATGCTAAAACGACTAGTGGCGTAGATGAAATTGGATGCAGGATAAATAAGAAATTATATATGCTAATCGTAGAAGATATATTAAATGATAACTTAAAAGATGTTTTCAAAGAGGATAATGATGAATAAAATTACTGGTAAATTTTGTGAACTATTACCATTTTCAAGTCAGTATATAAGAGATATTTATAATATAGAAATAGACTTAAATAGACTTACTTATTTTAGCGAAAATATGAAATTGATTTCTTTTGAAAAATACATTGATTATTTTGATAAGCAGTTAAAGAATCATTACCATATATTTTTTATGGTTAAGAAGCGTAGTACTGGAGAAGTTATAGGTTATCTTTATACATATAATTATAATCCATCAAATGGATATATTTATATGAGTATTTCAAGTGACGAGAATAATAATTCACTTTATGCTATAGCGGAAGCAGGCATATTATTTATAAATTATCTCTTTTCTAGATATAGTTTGAGAAAAATATATGCTGAAGTATATGGATTTAATTTAAAATCACGACATATTGTTGAAAATACAGGTTTCAGCTTGGAGGGAGAACTGAAGAAACATAGATATTACAATGGGCAATATCATAGTTTATTAACCTATGCATTATATAAAGACTTTTTTTTTAAACAAAAAAAGATAAAAATGATTATTAATAGGAAAGCAGTTGATTAGATTACACAACAGCATTGGCTATTTTTCGTCATAAGGCTAAGCTTACAGTTTTTTTGCACAGGAAGTGTCAAACAAGCAACATTTAAAACACGCTTATACAAAAAAGACCGCCAACGGCGGTCTAATATCAATTTTATTTTGTCATTGCAATACCCTCCTCTGTTGTAATTTTATCATAATCACCTTTAAAATATACAGCAGTATAGTTTTATCTATATTAGTTAGTTGTTCCCTTCCTCCTTCTTCAGCCCCTCGTTATAAATCGCCGGCGAAGCGCCTGCTTCCGTAATGTGCGGCGTTAAAAGCAGCAGAACCTCCGTCTTGCTGTGCGAACGTGAACGGTTTTTAAACAGCTCGCCCAACAGAGGAATCTTGCTCAAAAAGGGCACCTTCTGCATAGTACGCTGCTGTTCCTCGCTGATCAATCCGCCGATAACCAGCGTTTCGCCGCTGTACATGCGCACGTTGGTGTCAGCAGTACGACTGGTGATGCGGTAATTTTTCAGCTCGCTGATAAGCACAGGCGTGCTCACCTCGGTGTGGACGCTGGCGGTCACCATTTTGCCGTCTTCGCTGATGATAGGCGCGTATTGCAGCTTGATGCCCGCGTCCAGGTATTCTGTTGCCGTGTAGCTGCCGCTGCTGTCGTGCTTTTCGGTCTGCACAGGGATATGGTCACCGATAAAAATGCTGGCCTCCTTGCCGGGGATGGTGATGATGCGCGGCGTTGCTAAAATGCGCGCCTTACCGCTATTGATGAGAGCGTTTAGCGTAGCGTTGAAGCGGAAGGAAAAGCCACGCCAAAATTTGAAGCTGCCGTCATAATTGCTGCTGTCGCTGTCACCATTGTTCGTTTCCTGCGCGCGCTGGGGAATAGTATCCCAGTCCCAGCGCACGCCCAGGTTTTTACTGTCCTCGCGGCTGACGGCAATGATTTTGGCTTCCAGCGTTACCTGTCTTGTTGCTATATCCAGCTTGGGCAGCAGCTGCCTTAAGCGTGCGTGGTTTTGCTCATCTCCCAAAAGGATGAGGCTGTTGGTGATAGTATCCAGCCCTAGCTTGGTGCCGAAGTGTGGCGTCAACGCTTCCTGCACGTCCTTGGCTCTGGCATAGCTCAGGGGATAGCAGGCCAGTCGTTCGCAGACTGGCGGTGGTGCTGCGGGAATGTTTGCTGCAGGTGGTTTGCTTATTGTGGCGGCGGGAGAGGGCACAAAGGGATTGATGAGAGTGCTTTGGGCGTTGCAGGGAATAGTTAAAGTGAGCAGCAGACTGCTGAGTATTAACGGGAAAAAGCGTTTTAGCATAATGAGCTCCTTTCGGTGTTATCTGTTAAGAAAAAGATAACGATTGCGTTTAATAAAATTCATGTTTCATTGTAACGCAGGCAGGAAATAATTTCAAGAGAAAATTGTGAAAATAGAGAAAATTTAAAATTGTCATATTGCATTTCGCTTTTTTTGTGCTACAATAAAATTCAACATAAGAAAAATGAGGTGATGCAATGGAAGGCTTACGTAATAATAAACTGGCAGAGGATTTACTGCACCTGGCCCTGGCGCAGGGGGCGAGTGATATGCATATCGAGCCTGATGAACAGGGAGTGCGCGTGCGCATTCGTGTAGATGGCCTGCTGCAGCAGCTGTGCGTGCTGCCACGCGCCCAGCAAAGCACGCTGCTGACGCAGCTAAAGGTGTGGAGCGGCATGGATATTGCTGAAAAAAGAGTGCCGCAGGACGGACGCATGCTCCTTAAATATATCGACACTGAGGTTGATTTGCGTCTGTCCAGCCTGCCGACCGTCAACGGCGAAAAGCTGGCAATACGCTTTTTGCAGCGACAGGATAATCTTCTATCGCTGGAGCAGCTGCAGTTCAGCGATAGCAATTTACAACGCTACCGCCAGCTTTTTCATCAGCCAAATGGCTTGGTGCTTTTGACCGGGCCTACGGGCAGCGGCAAAACGACAACGCTTTATGCGACGCTGCAGGAGCTTGATGCGGCGGCCAATAATATTATCACCTTGGAGGATCCGGTGGAATATAAGCTGGCGGGGATTAATCAGGTGGCCGTAAATCGCAGAAGCGGACTTACCTTTGCCGCAGGCTTGCGTTCTATTGTACGTCAGGACCCGGATGTGATTATGCTTGGCGAAATCAGGGATGAGGAAACGGCGGCGATGGCGGTACATGCGGCGCTGACCGGACATTTAGTACTGAGTACGCTGCATACGAATGATGCTATCGGGGCAGTTTATCGTCTGCTGGATATGGGGATTGCCGATTATCTGCTGGCGGCTGCACTGCGCGGAGTGCTGGCACAGCGTTTGCTGCGCCGCCCCTGCCGCTTTTGCGGCGAGCGGCGCTTCGCAACTGCAGCGGAGCTGCAGTACCTGGGGCGCAGGGCGGATGAAAGGCTGGAGGTGGTGCAGGCCCATGGTTGCGAGCATTGTCATGGTACAGGCTATCAGGGGCGTTTAGCGCTGCATGAGCTGGTTACGGTGGATAAACGCATGCAGCAGCTTTTGCTGAACGGCGCTGATGAAGCAGAGCTTTTGCAGGAGGCGCGCAGGCAGGGGTGGCGCAGTCTATATGCAGACGGAGTAGCGAAGGTACTGCAGGGGGCAACAACTGTTGAAGAATTGTGGCGCGTCGGTATCACCGGGGAGGCAGCTTATGCTTGATGAGCTTGTTGTGCAGGCACGCAGAATGGGAGCCAGTGACTTACATCTTACGCCTGCGAGTGTGCCGATGGTGCGCTTGGACGGAAGTCTGCAGTCTTTAGCAAACACAGTGATTTCACGGGAAAAGCTGGAGGTAGCATTACTTGCCTTACTGCCGGAGCAGGAAAAGCGACAGCTATTGCAAAATGGCGAGGTGGATACAGCTTTTAGCGACAGTACGCAGAAGCGCTGCCGCCTTAATGTATATCGTCTTGGCAATGGCTATGCAGCGGCAATTCGCCTGCTGCCGCACGAAATTCCTGACTGCCGCAGCCTGGGCCTGCCGCAAATTGTCAGCCAGCTTGCGGGCAGCAGCAGCGGTCTGCTGCTCGTTACAGGTGCCACAGGAAGCGGCAAAAGCACAACGCTTGCTTCGCTGGTACAGCAGATAAATCAAACGCGCGCTGTGCATATCATGACGCTGGAGGACCCGATAGAATATGTTTATCCTGCTGGCCTGGCGCTGATTAACCAGCGCGAGGTAGGGCGCGACACAAGGAGCTTTGCCAGCGGTCTGCGCAGCGCGCTCAGGCAGGACCCGGATGTTATTTTAGTAGGTGAGCTCAGAGATGCAGAAACAATCGGTATAGCGCTGACGGCGGCGGAAACAGGTCATCTTGTTTTGGCAACGCTGCACACGCAGGATGCTGCCGGTACGGTGAACCGCATTCTTGACGTGCTGCCGGACAGACAGCATGTGTGTACGCAGCTGGCAGACTGCCTGCTGGGAATTTGCTGCCAGAGGCTTTTGCCCCGTTGCGACAGAGCAGGCAGAGCAGCAGCCTTTGAGGTGCTCGTTGCAACGCCTGCCATGCGCAATCTTATTCGTGAGGGGCGTACGCACCAGCTGCAGTCCTATTTGCAGACCGGCGCGCGCTACGGCATGCAGACGATGGAGGACGCAGTGAAGGCCTTGCAGCTGCGTGGAATAATCGCATAAAAAAGCCGCTGCGAAAAGCAGCGGCTTAATATATACAGATATACTGTAAAACGGTATTACAGAATTTCTTCTCTGATTAAAGTGTTCATCATCTTTTGCTTGCCCAATACCCAGAGCAGGTCGTTTTCTTCGAAAACAAGTGAAACGTGGGGGTTGGTAATCGTAAAGGCGCCACGCTCCAGACCGACAACAAGACAGCTCCACTTGTTGCGCAAATCCGCAGCCTTCAGTGAGGTTCCCAAAATAGGCGAATGCTTGTCGATAGTAATCGCCAGTGAGAGGAATTGCTGTTCCGGTTTATTTTGGTGGTTATCCAGCATGAATTCACGCAGGCTTTGCGGCAAATCGCAGCGTTCCAGGCCTAAGCTGCGCTGCCTTACAGCAGCATCAAAAACCTGCAGCTGGCTGGCGGTGCCGATGAGCAGCAGCTTATCTCCCTGCTCGACTACCTGCTCACCGCCGGGCATATCAACAGTGCGGTTGCTGCCCAAAAGCTGCAGAACGTTGCAGCCATAGCTTTCACGGAAACCAAGACTGCGCAGAGTTTTGCCGATTATAGAGGAGTCGTTTTGCAAATCGTAATAAACTAGCTGCAAATCCTCGTCGAACCAGGTACGGCTGTCATCGGGAGCACTTTCACGATGCTTGCGCATGTGCTTTTCGTTTAGGTTTACCAAAAAGCGTGATTCGATGCGCAGATATTCGCTCATCAGCCAGTCGGAGGAGGAGATGAAGTACGCTGCCAGCAGGACAGAAACGCAGGCCAGGAAGCCGTGCAGATTCAACAGAGTGTGGAAGATGAAGTACAGCGAAGCAGATGCTACAAGCAGCTTGCCGAATACCAGGAACATCAGCGGCAGATGGTTAGCACGCTTTTTAAACCAGAGCTTGGAGAATAAATCACCATTACCGGCGCGGTTGACGAGCACAGCACGCAAAATCGGTGACATGATGATAAAGGTGGCAGCGGCGGTCAGCAGTCTGCTGTACGGCAGTTTTAAGGTGTTGCTCAAATAAGGCAGCAGATAATATTCCGCACCCAAGGCAATGGCTGCCAGCAGGGTGATGAAAATCAGCATACGCATGGTGTAACCTGTCAGCAGATTCTTCCAGTCCTGATCCTTGTCATCGTCAGTATTGGTGCCGGTGTAACGGTCAAGCCAGCTTTTAGCCTGAGGCGGCAGTAGCTTCAGCACCAGCTGGTAAAAGGGCTCGGCTGCCATGATGCAGAAGGGTGTGGTAAAGGTAGTGATTACGGATACCGCTACGATAATCGGATATAAAAAGCTGCTGATTACGCCGAGGCTCATGCCGAGGGAAGCGATAATAAAGGAGAATTCACCGATCTGTGCCAGGCTGAAGCCGCAGTGTACAGAGGTGTTGAGGCTCTGGCCGGAGGCCAGCACGCCGCCGGTGGAGAAAATCAGCTTGCCGATAATTGTTGCTACTACCAGCACGAAAATAGGCAGTGCCTGCTCCAGCAGGATAGCGGGATCTACCATCATGCCGACGGATACGAAAAAGACGGCGCCGAACAAATCCTTGATAGGAGCAACAAGGTGCTCGATTTTTTCTGCGTTAGGCGCTTCGGCAATCAAGGAGCCCATGATGAATGCACCCAAAGCGGAGGAGAAGCCGAGCTGAGTTGCCAGCACTACCATACCAAGGCACAGGCCGATGGAAACAACAACCAGAGTTTCTTCGTTCATCAGCTGTTTAGCCCATTTAAAGAAGCTGGGGACAAGGTACATACCCAGAACAAACCATAAAACGAGGAAGAAAATCAAGCGTCCGATGCTGAGCAGCAGCTCCATCGTGGAAACATCTGCGCTGGCTACAGCCATGGTTGCAAGCAGCACCATCATCACGATACCGGCGATATCTTCAATAATCAGTACGCCGAAAACGATTTCCGTAAAGCGCTGCGCTCTGAGCTTTAAGTCATCAAAGGCCTTGATGATAATTGTAGTGGAGGACATAGAAAGCATACCGCCTAAAAAGAGACTGTCCATATGATTCCAGCCCAGCAGCGTACCGGCGAAGTAGCCAACGGCCAGCATGCCTCCTATTTCTACCGCAGTGGCGATGAAGGCTGTACTGCCTACGCTTTTCAGCTTGTAAAAGCTGAACTCCAGTCCCAGCGCGAACAGCAGGAAGATAACGCCGATTTCGGACCAGGCGTGGACGTTGGCTTTATCGGTAATCGTCGGGAAGAAGTTGAAGTGCGGACCGGTGATGAAGCCGGCAACAATGTAACCAAGCACCAACGGCTGATTGATTTTTTTGAAAAGAATAGTCGTGACGCCGGCTACAAGCAAAATCATTGCTAAATCATTAATAATAGTAGGCAGATGAGTCATGGGAATCTCCTTTGCGATATTTTTTGCCAAAGTGGCTTTAAATGGTGTATAATAATTGCAATGTAGTCATTAGCTTTTTACAAGCCCTGCAGACTGCAAAACAAATAATCTCAATATATATTATACAATATTTTTGACTGGAATTATTGCATAAATAATGCTTTATTATGTTAATTTATTGTGACAATCGCATTTGGAGGAATAAAGATGAACGAAAATCAACAAGAAAAATTAGTTTTGGTAGATGGCGAGATTATGCCGGAAGCTGAAGCGTTTATTGACGTCAACGACCGTGGCCATAATTTCGGCGATGGTGTTTTTGAAATTGTACCGGTTTATAACGGCCGTTGCTTTGCTTTGCTGCCGCATATGAACAATTTATTTGATTCCGTAATCGCAGTAAAAATCCCCGGCGTTTACATGATTGAAGAGCTGGTAGAGTTCCATGAAAGCCTGCTGGCCGCAACCGGTCTGCAGGACTGCGAAATCTATACTCAGGTAACCCGTGGCAGCGGTGCTTATGCCCTGTCCTATCCGGAGCAGAGCATTCCGCATCTGACTATGTATGCTGTACCGGTTGACCGCGAGGCACTGGCACAAAAACGCGCTAAGGGCGTAAATGTTATCACTGTTGAGGACGTACGTTGGGCGCGCTGCGATATCAATACTCTGAACCGTCTGCCGGAGGTAATGGCTAAACAGAAGGCTGTTATCGGCAATGCTTTTGATTCCCTGTTTGTTCGCGACGGCAAAATTACCGAAAGCACGGAAGCAAGCTTCTTCATTTATAAAGACGGCATTCTGTGGACTCATCCCGAAAACAACTTTATTCATAAAAACATTACCCGCCGTCTGCTGATGGAACGCCTGTCCAAAGACCTGGATCTGCAGATTATCGAAAGAGCCTTTGACAAGGATTTCGCACTCAAAGCAGACGAAGCCTTCCTCTGCGGACCGCGGTGCGAATTTATGCCTGTTACCAAAATTGACCGCAGCTTCGTTGCTGACGGCAAGGTTGGCGAGCTGACACAAAAGCTGCAGGACGCATACATGGCATTTGTAGCTAAGGAATGCCCTGCTAAGCATGAATAACAGCAAGCTGGTGCGGGGCGCGCTGCTGGTGGCCTTGGCGTTGGCGCTGCAATCGCTGCGTCTGGTGCTGCCGATGCCGCAGCTGCTTTCTACGTTTATCATCGGTACTTTGGTGCATATGATGCTGGTGCTGACGCTGCAGCTGAGCGGCCTGAAGACAGCGCTGCTGCTGGCGTTTCTGCTGCCGCTGACTGCTTACGTGCAGGGGCAGGTGCTGCTGCCGTTTCTGATTCCCGTAATCTGGCTGGGCAATTTTATCTTTGTGCTGCTTGTGCGTCAGTTTAAGGGCAGTCGCAAGCTGTCTTTATGTGTACCGCCGTTGGCGAAGGCAATCGTTATGTTGCTGGCAGCCTGGGTGGTAGTCAGCTTTTTGGCGCTGCCGAATCCTGCGCTGCGCAAGACTGTTATGTTTGCGATGAGCGTACCGCAGCTGCTGACGGCTGTTGCCGGTATTTTGCTGGCAGAGCAGGTCAAAAAGCGCCTGTGTCAGTTTAATTAAGCAAGACTTTGTAATAATATAACGAGTTTATGCGTGTCGAATTGTTCGATAGCTAAGATAACCGCCAGTATAAAAGCTGAGCGGTTATTTTGTGCTTATGCTTAAGAATGTTCAGTAACCTTTTGGTAACTGAAGCACTTTTTTGTGCATACTTTACAGAAAAGCTGAAACAGCATATTATAATATAGGTAATGGATAGTAGTTATCTATTTTGTGAAGTTAATGTTAAAAATGCAATTACAATGACGCAAGCTATATTTCATATGCTATAATATACAAGCAGTAATGAGTTTTTTAGGGGGTTATCAGTATTTTAGAATTTAAACCTGTAACATTGGCACAAAAGCCTTTGTTTGAAAGCTATATATCAAAATCACATCAAAATGGCAGCGAATGTGCCTTTTCCAATCTTTTTATCTGGCGTGACTGCTATCATATTTATTGGTGCGTAGCGCACGATTTCCTTTTGCTGAAGGTTAAACGCAACAACGTTGATTTCTACATTCAGCCTTTTGGCGGACGCGATGAGGATTTGCCGCGTCTGATGCAGGAGCTGAAGGAGGAGCATCAGGGCAAACCGTTTGAAATGCATGGTATCTATGATTTTACCAAGGAGCGCTTTGAGCGCGTGATGCCGGGTCTGACATATGAAGAAGACCGCGACAACTGGGATTATGTATATCTGCAGGAAAAGCTGGCAACACTTTCCGGCCGTAAGCTGCACGGGCAGAAAAATCACTATAATGCCTTCGTCAAGGCGCATCCGGATTTTGTTTATGAGCCGATTACCATGGATAATATGATGGAATGCCTGAACTTCGGCGAGCGCTGGTGTGATGAGCATATGGCAGAGGATCCTTCGCTGCTGTGCGAAAAATATGCTATCCAGGAGGCCTTCCTGAGCTTCGAGCAGCTGGAGCTGCGCGGCGGTGCAATCCGTTTCAACGGTAAAATTCAGGCCTTCAGCTTTGGCAAGAAGATTAACGAGGATACAGCGGTGCTGCATGTAGAAAAGGCGCGTCATGATGTACGCGGCCTGTATACTGCTATTACCAAGGAGTTCGCCGCTCATGCCTGGACGGATGTAAAATATCTCAACCGCGAGGAGGATATGGGACATCCCGGTCTGCGTGAGGCAAAAATGGCGCTGCATCCGGAATTTATGGTGAAAAAATATAATGTAATTATTGGGTGAGGTAGCTTATGATTTACCGTGTTTTGAGCAAGGAGCGTATGTACCAGGCAGAGGAGCTTTGGGACTATTGCTTTGAAAAAAAGACAGAGCCTTTCTTTCAGTACTATTTTGAGCAGTACTGCGGTAAGGATAATATGGTTATCGGTGGCTTTGATAAAGTCGGCGAGGAAGAAAAGCTGCGCACGATGCTGCATGTAAATCCCTATATGCTGCGCTTGCGCGGGCAGGAGATGCTGGTGCCGTATCTTGTAGGAATTGCCACCGCTCCGGAAGCACGCGGGCAGCACCTTTTGCGTCCGCTTTTGGAAACTGCCTTTGAGGTGCTGCGTTCACAGGGGTTTCCTTTTGTGACGCTGATGCCTATAAGCGCCGGAATTTATCTGCCGTACGAATTTGCTTATTGCTATTATCGTCATGAATATAAAATGCCTTTGGCAAAGCTTCAGCCTGCTGCAATAGGTGATGACCTGTCGGTAGAACGTCTGGACTTAGTTTCCTTGCTGCAATCTTTAAAGGAGGAAGATGCAGAAATGCAGTCTTGCAATCCTTTGACCGACGTTTACGCAAGCGTTACTGCGGCATGGAACGGCGTACCGCAGCGCACTGCGTTCCAATGGCGCAAGCTATTGTCTGTAATTACGCAGGAAAATGTTTTGTGCGCTGTTGTCTATCGTGCGGGGGCAGCAGTGGGCTATATGCTTTACTCGCTGAATGACGGCAAATTCAACGTGCAGGAGCTGCTTACGCAGAACGCTGCGGCGAAGAACCGTCTGCTGCAATATGCCGCAGGACACAGGAGTGAAGCGCAGGAGCTTTGCTGGCTGGCGGAGCCGTGGGATAAAACATATCTGGACTTTGCGGACCAAGCGCTTACAGGCAGGCTGCAGCCGTTTATGATGGCGCGCTGTCTTGATGCGCGCGCGGCGCTCGCCAAGCTGCCGGTAGCAGAAGATATGAGCAGCGGCAGTGTTGTTGTGTTGCTTACGGATAAGATAATTGAGCGCAATAATCATCTGCTGCAGCTGCGCACGTCACCGGGCAAGCTGGAGGCAGTCAGCACGCTGGAGCAGGAAGAGGTTACCATGGATATGGGCACCTTTACCCAGCTTTACTTCGGTGCCTTCAGTGCCAGTGAACTGTGGGAGGCAGGGCGCATCAAGTGCAATGATGTGCAGAAGCTGCAGCTGCTCGACGAGCTTTTCCCAAAATGTCGCACGTACAATAACGAATATTTTTAAAGCTATGCAGGCTGTCGGAAGAAAACGACAGCCTGTTTTTCAACAGAAAAACCCATGCCTTACTTAACGTAAAGCATGGGCTGATTTTTGTCTGTACAGAATTTATTGTGCTGTTATTCTCTTTTCCATAACGTTATAAGCGATATCACCGTCATGCGGTTGGCCGTTGACTTTAACATTGCCA
Organism: Phascolarctobacterium succinatutens CAG:287; assembly: GCF_000434895.1. Classification (GTDB taxonomy): domain Bacteria; phylum Bacillota; class Negativicutes; order Acidaminococcales; family Acidaminococcaceae; genus Phascolarctobacterium_A; species Phascolarctobacterium_A succinatutens_A. The sequence continues at coordinate 22,454 of NZ_FR892812.1, read as the reverse complement.
TGAAAGGCTGCGATTTTCGTCTTCCAGCAGTAGCTGCCGCTATCTGCGGTGATGTTATTAGTATTGTCGTTAAACTGCAGATTGCCATCTACATAAGCAGTTCTGTCAGAATGATATACATCTACCTTATCGCAGGCGAAGCTCATATCGCCGAAGCTTAGATGAATGTTACCCTGTCCGTGAACCTCCATAGCATAAAGATATACCTTAGTGGCATCGCCGGTAATGGTTAAGGTTGTGTCATGTGCCGGAAACTGTACAAAGACGTGTCCCTGCAGGTCATATACGCCAGTGAGCGGATTGAATGTGCGGCTGTCGCTGGTGATTACCGGATCGGCAAAGCACATAGAAGGCAGCATCATAACAAGCATAGTTAATATTAAAAGAAATTTCTTCATGAATAAATCACCTCTTGTAGCATGAAAAACAGGAGAAATTTTTAGTGTACTCTTTATTATAGTATTTTTAGAGAGTCGGTGCAAGCGTTAAAAAAGATTTTTTTAGAAAAAAAGAGGATTTTCCCTTTATACATTGAATATAGATTATGTGTGAAATGTAGTTGGAGGCGGAGAGGGTAATGAACGGAGATTTTGAAAACTTTAAAGAGCAGGTGCGCAGCACAGCCGATATGGTAGAGATAATCTCCGGTTACGTGCCGTTGAAAAGGAAAGGCCAGAACTATTGGGGCTGCTGCCCGTTTCACGGAGAGAAAACACCGTCCTTTTCGGTGAACCCCGGCAAGAGCATGTTTTATTGCTTTGGCTGCCATGAGGGCGGAGATATTTTTAAGTTTATTATGAAAATCGAAAACTGCAGCTTTATGGAAGCATTAAAGCTGCTGGCTGGCAGATACGGTATTCCGATACCGGAAAAGCAGAAAACGGCCGCAGAAATTGCACGCGAGAAACAAAGAGAAAGCATTTACAGTGCTAACGAGCTGGCGTCAAAATTCTTTCAGGCCTGTCTGACAAAAACTGCTCATGGTGAACCGGCGCTGGCATATCTTGCCGGGCGTGGCATCAGCAGAGAGATTATTGCCAGCTTTGGCATAGGCTATGCGCTGAATAACTTTACAGCACTCGTCACCTCGCTGGGCAAGCGTGGCTGTCAGCCGCAGGTTTTGGAGGCTGCCGGCTTGGCAGCACAAGGACGCAGCGGCTATTATGACAAGTTTCGCAACAGGGTGATTATTCCAATCCGTGACGCCCGTGGTCGTATAGTAGGCTTTGGCGGGCGCGTGCTGGACAACAGTACGCCTAAGTATCTGAATACAGCGGAAACGCAGTGGTTTAATAAGCGGCGCCTGCTGTTCGGTTTGGATATTGCGCTGAAGGCTATCCGCAAAAGCGGTAAGGCTGTAGTTGTTGAAGGCTACATGGACGCCATCAGCCTGCATGCTGCCGGCTTTGATAATGTGGTAGCGTCTATGGGTACGGCCTTTTCGCAGGAGCAGGCTAAGCTGCTGCAGCGTCTGGCGGATGAAGTAATCTTCTGCTATGACAGCGATAGTGCCGGACGTAAGGCCTCGGTGCGAGCAGTGAGCATTGCTCGGGAAGCGGGGCTGAAGGTGCGCATTGCCGGTGTGCCTGATGGTAAGGATCCTGATGAATATGTTCGCCAGCATGGTAAGGATGCTTTTGAGAAGGTGCTGGCGGCAGCGCAGAATGGTATAGATTTTCAAATAGATGAAACAATCCTGCAAAATAATGTAGCAAATTTAGCAGGAAAAGTTGAAGCTGTGTCGAATATACTACCATTCCTACTAGAATGTAAAAATGAAATTGAAGCATCGGAGCATATCCGAAGATTGGCGCAGCGGCTGACTATCGATGAAGGCCTGATAGCGGAGGAATACCGCAAGGCAGCACGCAAGGGTGGCAGACAGCAGGCTGGACAGTTGCAGGTTATGCCCGAAGAAAAAAGCGCCGGCGTTGGCCAGCAGGCCGAGGAGCTGCTCCTAAGGCTGCTTTTGGAGCAGCCGCAGCTGTGTGATGAATGCAGCATGGATGTGCAGGAAATCGGCTTTGAGAATGCTGTGCTGGCACAGCTTTTTGAGCGGTTGTGCGAGCTTGGCATTGGGTATACGACGGATAAGCTGAATAATATTCTGGATGATGCAGCGCAGACAGCATTGGCACGCATTCTGGCACATCAGCTGCCGGAAGGCGATACGGATAAGCTTTTGCAGGACTGCCTCAGACAGATGCGACGGCTGCGTTTGGAAAAGGAATATGAAAAACATCGTCTGTTGGCAGATGAATATGAAAGGTCGGCAGATGAGCGTTTTCTTGGGGAATTAATGGAAAGTCAAAGGATAAAGAATGAAATCAAAAAACTCTATGGAAACTAAAAAAACTATGGAAGGAGGGGACACCATGGCTACAACGAGCAAAATAACTCCGGAACAAATCGAAGAGCTTATCCGCAAGGGAAAGGCTAATAAGGGTGTTCTCACCTATAGTGATGTAATGAGCCTCACTAATACTATTGAAGATATTACTACCGAGGATGTTGAGTACCTCTATGAGGTGATTGCACGCAAGGGGTTAGATTTAGTTGATGACAATTCAGCTGATGAGGATGTCCTGCCTCTGGTAGGCCATGATGACGATAGTGACGATCAGGAGGTCAGCGAATCTGAGCTGGCTAATCTGTCTGTGCCGGAAGGCATCAGCATTGATGATCCTGTACGTATGTATCTGAAGGAAATCGGCAGAGTGCCTCTGCTTGTAGGCGAGGATGAGGTTAAGCTGGCTAAGCGCATGGATAAGGGCCGTCAGGCAGAGCGTATTCAGCGCGGCAAGATGATTGAACTGGAGGAGCCTGCGTTTACTGCTGAGGACAGCGGCAGCACCTTGATTGAAAAGCTGCGTGAAAACATGAAAGAGGAATGGCAGATTACCAGAATGCGTTCTGTTTTCCGCGTAGCTCAAATGATTAAGGAGCGTCATAAAGCAGGTAATCCTTATACTATCGCTGATTACGAGAATCTGATTTTTGAATTCACTAAGGACGAACGCCTGCATCTGCAGCGTCTGATGGCAGAACAGAAAACGATGATTCCTGATTGCGAGCAGTTTGTTGTTGCACGTGAGACAAGCGATAAGGATGACCATAAGCTTTACCATATTAAGGCAATGCTTGAAGAAATCAAGGAACGCCTGAGTGATGGCAGAGAAAAGGATACCAAGGTTGTTGAAGCCTACTGCAACATAGATGAAGATTTTGAAAAGCTTTTGAAGGCAGTTGTAACCCAGGGCAATGATGCTAAAAAGTGTCTGTCTGAAGCTAACCTGCGTCTGGTAGTAAGCATTGCTAAGCGGTATGTTGGTCGTGGCATGCTGTTCCTGGATTTGATTCAGGAGGGCAACCTGGGCCTGATTAAAGCCGTAGATAAATTTGACTACAACAAGGGCTTTAAGTTCAGTACCTACGCTACATGGTGGATTCGTCAGGCTATTACCCGTGCGATTGCCGATCAGGCACGTACAATCCGTATTCCTGTACATATGGTGGAAACCATTAACAAGCTTATCCGCGTTTCCCGTCAGCTGCTGCAGGAGCTCGGTCGCGAGCCGTTGCCGGAAGAAATTGCCAAGGAGATGGATACTTCCGTAGACAGAGTACGCGAGATTATGAAAATTGCGCAGGAGCCTGTTTCTCTGGAAACTCCTATCGGCGAAGAAGAGGATTCGCATCTGGGCGATTTCATTGAGGATCATGATGCACCGGCACCTGCTGATGCTGCTTCCTTTACTCTGCTGCGTGAGCAATTAGGTGAAGTACTTGAAACGCTTACCGTTCGTGAAAAACGTGTGCTGGAGCTGCGCTTTGGCTTGGAGGATGGCCGCAGCCGTACTCTGGAAGAGGTTGGCCAGCACTTTGGAGTAACCCGTGAGCGTATACGTCAGATTGAAGCTAAGGCATTGCGCAAGCTGCGTCACCCCAGCCGTAGCAAAAAGCTGAAGGACTTCTTAGAATAATAGTTGACAAACAGCTATAACTATTATAAAATAATACTGTTTGGTAGATTGCATGGGCCTATAGCTCAGTGGTAGAGCCGCCGGCTCATAACCGGCTGGTCGTAGGTTCGAACCCTACTGGGCCCACCAATACCTTACATCAGCAAAACGAAGTGAACGCAGGTCATAAGACCTGCGTTTTTAATTTTCTGTTATTTGACATTTATCTGCTTATAGTGACATAATTAAATAGTTATCAAGAATACAGATTCATTTCACTGAATAAGTTTGAATAATTACCAAGGAGGCAAGAATGTTTACTTTAAAAAATGGTGACGGTATGGTTTGGCCTGACGGCAAGCGTATCGCCGTGATGGTTACCTTTGATTTTGATGCGGAGCTGCTGCGTAAATCTGTAATCGGCAAGCGAACAATCGGCTTTTCCGATACAAGCAGAGGTCAATATGGTCCTGATGAGGGTTTAAAGCGTTGTTTGGATATGCTTGAACGGCAACAGCTCAAAACAACCTTTTTTGTTCCAGGCCGCATTGCGGAGCTTTATGCAGATAAAGTTCAGCAAATAGCGGATGCAGGACATGAACTTGCCTATCACGGCTATCTGCACGAAGCCTCTGTAGATATGCCTGCTGATGAGGAAAGAGAGAATATGGCCAAGAGTGAGGCGCTGCTGGAAAAAATAAGCGGCCACAAGGTTGTCGGCTATCGCGGTCCACTGGATTTATTGCCTAACTGTGCAATGCAGCTGATGGCTGAACGTGGATATTTATACGGTTCTACACTTAAGGATTGCGACTGGGCGTATGTGCATGAGGACTACCCGCTTGTGGAGCTTCCTACTGAGCCGACGCTGGATGATTTCTCCTGGTTCTACTTTTCTTATGCTGATGAAGCTACAATTACCTGTAGTTATCCGGTGGACTATGTTTACGATATCTGGAAGGATAATTTTGACGAGCTTGCCAATGAGGGCGACAAAATTTTTGTGCTCAAGCTGCATCCGCAGCTTATCGGCCGCAGCAGCCGCGTGCGCATGCTGGAACGCTTTATTGCCTATATGAAGGCGAACGGCGCATGGCTTGCAAGCTGCGAAGAGGTAGCGCGTTACGTAAAGGAGTTTTATGCTAAACGTGCGGAAGGAGGCGAAGCATGATGAACTGGAACTGGCCTGATAATAAGCGTATTGCTTTACTGCTTTCCTTTGATATCGATGCGGAAACTCTGTGGCTTACACGCAACGATATCAATGAACGTCATCTGGTGCACATGTCCCGCGGTCTTTATGCTACGAAGCAGGGCTTGCCGCGCATCCTGAAAATGCTGGAGGAGGAAGGTCTTAAGGCAACCTTTTTCACTACTGCCTATACAGCGGAAATTCATCCGGAAATCATTCAATACATTGCAGCACAGGGACATGAAATCGGCTATCACGGTTATCTGCATGAAGTAAAGGATACCTATGAAGAAGAAAATGCGCTGATGGATAAGGTTGATGCTATCTTCCGCAGCCTTACCGGCAAACGTCCCGTAGGTGTGCGTATGCCTGATGGTATCTTGCATGATTTTCATAAGCAGCTCTGGCTGGACCGCGGTTGCATCTATTCCTCCAACTGGCGTAATAATGACGGGCCTTTCCTGCTGCAAATAGATGGCAAGGAAATACCTATCGTTGAGCTGCCGAAGGACGGCATTGTTGATGATACCTCCTATGATATGTATACTCTGCAGCATCCGGAGCATTATTACCTGCGCAGCGGACGCGAAATGGTGCAGATTTGGCAGGATGAGTTTGACGGCCTGGCAGACGAGGGCCGCATCATTAACTTTGTTATGCATCCGCAGTTTATAGGTCGTCCGGGATATGTTCGTGCATTGCGTTCATTTATTCATTATGCAAAAGAAAATGGAGCCTGGATTACTACTGACGAAGCCTGCGCTAAACATGTTTTAAAGCAGAAGGGCTATGACATTGAGGTTAAGTACTGATTAAAAAAATCTGTTGGCAGTGTCGTTGATTCTATGGTATAATAATTCATTATATGAGCAAGTTTACTCATTAAATGTACGGAGTAAACAGATATTAAAAAATGAGAGGGGTTTTTCTAATGAAAAAGTTTACAATGAAAAGTATTTTTGCTTTCTTGGCAACAGCAATGCTGGCTATGATGCTGGTAGGCTGCGGTGGCGAGAAAAAAGATGCTGCAGCTGATGCAGACAAGGGTGACAAATGGGTTGTTGCTATCAACTCCACCTTCCCGCCGTTTGAATCCGTAAAGGAAGGCATCAAGGATTACCAAGGTGTTGATATTGATATCGCTCACTACATCGCCAAGAAGATGAACAAGAAAATCGAATTCACCGATATGAAATTCGCTTCTTTGGTACCTACTCTGCAAAGCGGTCGTGCTGATGTTATTATCTCTGCAATTTCTCCGACTTCCGAGCGTGAAAAGGTTGTATCCTTCTCCAAGCCGTATTATTTCCCGATGAAGGCTATTCTCTGCAAAAAGGGTGCAGGCTATGACGCTATGGATAAACTGAAGGGTAAAAAAGCCGGTGCTTCTATGGGTACTACCTATGCTAAAGAGCTGAAGGCTGTCGGCGGTATCGAAGTTGTTGAAATGGATACCACTCCGCTGGTTGTTCAGGATATTAAAAACGGTCGTCTGGCTGCAGGTCTGTTTGATTCTTCCCAAGCTGCTGTTTTCGTAAAACAAAATCCTGATCTGGAGCTGCACGTTCTGCAGGGAACTGTAGTAAAAGACGATACCTTTGCTATTGCGCTGCCGAAGGATTCCAAGGATGTTGAAAAAATCAACGAAATCCTGAAGGAAATGCGCACCAATGGCGAGCTGCACAAAATTCTCGTAGCTCATCTGGGTGAAGAAGGCACTAAAGAATACGAAGCTGCAATTGCAAACCTGGATATTGCAAAGCTGTAAGAGGTGAATTGAGCAGATGTTAGATTTTTCCGTTCTGGAACCTTATATACCGCTTTTGGCAACCGCTGTCTGGATTACGCTTAAATTTACTTTCTTTTCTACAATTATGGGCTTTTTCGGCGGCTTTATCCTGGCGCTGATAACATTGTCCAAAAACAGAGTGCTTTCCTTCCTGGCGAAGGTTTATATTTCTGTCTTCCGCGGTACGCCGCTTTTGGTACAGCTGATGCTGATTTACTTTGCGACACCGCAATTGACAAGCTATACTATTTCTGCCCTGGAGGCAGGCGTGCTTTCCTTCGGCCTGAACAGTGCCGCATATATTTCCGAAGCACTGCGCGGCGGTATTCTTGCTGTCGACAAAGGCCAGTGGGAGGGCGCAATGTCCTTGGGCGTGCCTAAGCATCGTTTCCTGCTGGATATTATTCTGCCGCAGGCTATTAAGAATGCATTGCCTTCACTGGTAAACGAAAGCATTATGCTGCTGAAGGATTCCAGCCTTGTTTCCGTTATCGGCGTTGCAGACACGTTGCGTTGGGCAGATTTGATTCAGGCTAAAACCTTCCGTGCGTTTGAAGCCTTTATCGTAGCAGCTGCTGTTTATTATGTTTTGGTTATGGCCCTGAACTTTTTGGGCGGTTTGTTAGAAAAGAAGGTGCGCATCAGTGATTGAGATTCAACACCTGTCTAAAAGCTTTGGCAATTTAGAGGTTCTTAAGGATGTTTCCCTGACAATAAAAAAAGGTGAGGTTGTGACCATTATCGGTTCTTCCGGTTCAGGAAAATCTACGCTGCTGCGTTGTATCAATCTGCTGGAGCAGCCTACTGGCGGAGCAATTTTGTTCGAAGGTAAGGACATCGTAAATTCCAAAATTAAAATTGAAGATATCCGCAAGAATGCCTGCATGGTGTTCCAGCATTTTAATCTTTTTGCTAATATGACTGTTCTGGAGAATATGACCTACGCTCCCCGTGTAGTAAACGGTCTGTCCAAGCAGGAGGCCAAGGAAAAGGCTATGAAGCTGTTGGCAAAGGTTAATCTTTCCGACAAAGCCAATGAATATCCCAGCCGTCTGAGCGGCGGCCAGAAGCAACGTGTAGCGATTGCGCGTGCTTTGGCGATGGAGCCGAAGGTGCTGCTTTTGGACGAGCCTACCTCCGCACTTGATCCGGAAATGGTCAAGGAGGTACTGGACGTTATCAAGCAGCTTGCCAATACCGGTATTACCATGGTTCTGGTTACCCATGAAATGGGCTTCGCTAAGGACGTTTCAGATACCGTTTATTTCATGGACGGCGGTTATCTGATTGAAAGCGGTACGCCGGATGAAGTATTCAACCATCCGAAAACGGAACGCGCGAAGAAATTCCTTAATTCTGTTTTGGTATAAGGAAATACGAATGAAAATATTTATAATTAATCCTGACTTTGGGGTTACTCCTGAGCAGATGGCAGTACGCTGTCATCTGCTCAGTGCGCATGTAGGTCCTGATGTGGAGCTGCACATGGAGTGCCTTGTGGAAAATCATATCGAAATTGATTCTGCTCTGGATGCTGCGCTTGCTGCGCCCGAGATTATCAAAATGGCTGTGCGTGCGGAAAGCGAAGGCTATGATGCAGTCGTGCTATACTGCTTCAGTGATCCTGCGGTGGATGCCTGTCGTGAAATTGTAAGCATACCTGTGGTAGGCGGCGGTCAGGCGAGCTGCCTTCTGGCTCCGCTGGTAGGCAGGCAGGCCGGGCTTTTGCTGGCAGATACTGCGCGCTATGCGGAAAAGCAGCTTTTTGTTGCTCAATGCGGTGTTGATCCTGCGCGTATTGCTGCAATTGGTGGTATTGAGGCCCGCGGTGTCGATTTGTGGGCAGAGCGTGAGCGTGTTCTGGACCTGCTTACGGAAGCCGGCAAAAATTTGCTGGCGGTAGGCAGAGTGCAGGTACTGCTTTTGGGTTGCTTATCCTTTTTAGGTTTGGCGCACCCGCTCAGTGAGCGTTTGGGTGTTCCGGTTGTTGACCCGGCGGTGGCACCGGTGGCGCTGGCGGAATGCCTTGTACGGCAGGGGCTCAAAACAAGCCGCAAGGCTTATCCTGCACCGCCGCTGCGCAAACGGACGTGGCAGAGCGGCCAATTATAAACAGCTTGCTTTTCTATAGGAAATAGTGTAAGATAATATTAGTATCAAAATCTTAAGAAGAGAGGTTACTGTTTTAATGAAAAAGAGCTTATTGACTTTGATTATGGCTTTGGTTATGGCTTTGGCTTGCACAACCAGCGCGTTTGCTGCCGAAGAATTGGGATATGTAAATGTTGAACGTGTTTTCCGCAGCTATCCTGATATTCAGACTACTATGAGCGTTATCAATCTGGAGCGCCAAAAGGCTGAAAATGAATTCAACGAAAAGGCTCCGAAACTTGACGACAAGGGCAGACGTGAGCTGGGCGAAAAATTATCCGCTCAGGTAGATAAGAAGGAAGCTTCCCTGCTGAATCCTATCCGCGAAAAAATCCGCAAAACTATCGGCCAGGTAGCAAAAGCTCATGGCATTGCTAATGTAGTTGATGCCAGTGCTGTTGTATTCGGCGGCAAGGATCTGACTGAAGAAGTCATCGCTGCTGTTGCTCAAGGCAAATAAAGGCTAATGTTATTGAAGGCTGTCGCAGGCAAGCGACAGCCTTTTTTTATGAGTGTGTTATAATATAAGTACATTTTTGGCGAGGTGGAGCATATGGTGCACTGTCCCTTTGATTTTTTCAGTGACGGGAAAAAACATACTATATGTCTGGTCGGCGGCGGCGGTAAAACGACGGTTATGTACGAGCTGGCAGCGGCGTGGGCAGCCTGCGGACGCAGGGTACTGGTGCTGACGAGTACGCATATTCTGCGTCCCGTAGATGGCAGCTTTGCTGCGGACGCAACAGCTGTACAAAATTTGTGGCAGCAGGGACGCTATGCTGTTATCGGTACACCGGAGCCTGCAACGGGTAAGCTGACAGCGCCGCCGCAAGATTTATATGAAGCGCTGCAGTTGCAGGCTGACGTAATTTTGTGTGAGGCTGACGGCTCCAGACATCATCCCTGCAAGGTGCCTGCAGCGCATGAGCCTGTGCTTTTGCCTGACAGTGACATAGTGCTGGCTGTTGCGGGGATGGATGCTTTGGGCAATTCGCTGCAGCAGGCTTGCCAGCGTCCGCAGCTGGCGGCAGAGCTTTTAAGCTGCAGCGCAGAAAAAATCATTGATGCGCAAATGCTTGCTTCGCTGCTGCTTTCAGAGCAGGGAGCACGCAAAAATGTCGGTGCACGCGCTTATTATATTGTTTTGAATAAATGCGACCTGATAAAAGCAGCGCAGCAGGAGGAAATGCTGCGGCTGTTAGTGGGTGCAGGCATGGACGAGCATAGAATATGGCTTCGTGAAAGGGGAGAATAACAAATGCTGAAGATTATTGTACGCGGTGGCGGTGACCTGGCAACAGGTGTTATCCATCGCTTGTGGGGTGCTGGCTTTAAGGTTTTAGTGCTGGAATGTGCTAAGCCTGCGGCAATTCGTAGGCAGGTAGCGCTGTGCGAGGCGGTGTATCAGGGCAGCGCTCAGGTAGAAGGACTCACTGCAAAGCTGATAAACTCTCTTGCGGAGGCAGATGTTGTCTGGGAGCATGATGAAGTACCAGTGCTGGTTGATGAAGCAGCGGATAGTGTGCATGCTTTTGCGCCTGATATTGTTATTGATGCGATTATCGCCAAGCGCAATCTTGCTACAAGCAGTACAATGGCACCGCTTGTTATTGCTTTAGGCCCTGGCTTCAGCGTGGGCGCTGATGCCGATGTAATTGTAGAAACGAAGCGCGGTCATAACCTGGGACGTATTATCCGCAGCGGCAGTGCTGCGCCTAACAGCGGCGTGCCCGGTAATATCGCAGGCTATAGCAAGGAGCGTGTGCTGCACGCACCCTGCGCAGGCGTTCTGCACGTTGTTCATGATATAGGCAGCATTGTGGAAAAGGGCGAAACTATTGCAACTATTACCGATGGCAGTAATCAGGTTGCTGTAACGGCAACACTGTCCGGTCTGATTCGCGGTATGATTCGCGATGGCTTTGCTGTTAGCGAAGGCTTTAAAATTGCCGATATCGACCCACGTAAAGAAGAACTGGCCAACTGCTTTACGATTTCGGATAAGGCACGCTGCATTGCCGGCAGCGTTCTGGAATTAGTCTGCCGTTATGCACAGGAGAAACAAAAATGAAGGATTTAATGAAAAAAATACAGGCGCAGGCTTTGGATTCGCAGCCTTGCTATCTTGTTGTATTGATTGAGAGTGAAGGCTCTACTCCGCGCACCAGCGGCGCTTATATGCTGGTCGGAGAAAAGGGTTTGCTTTACGGAACCATCGGCGGCGGCGGTATGGAATATGCGGCACAGCAGCTGGCACAGCAGCGTCTGCAGAATGGTGGCGGCAGCTTTGTCAAAACGTTTGACCTTTCTCCGGCAGCAGGTATGGCCTGCGGCGGCAGCTGTCAGGTGCAGTTCTGCTACCTGCCTGTGGGGGAAGAAACGGGGGACTTGGCAGAGGAAGCTCTTAGTGCAATGAAGCAGCATGCTCCCTGGTGGTTTTTACTGCCTTTGGGTGAAGGCAACGCACTGCCGCAAATAAAAAAGGACCTGCAGCTTGCGGGTCACAGAGGTGTAGTTGATATAGACGGCTGCGCCTATTATGCAGAGCAGTTTGATTATGACGGTGCGGTTTATGTTTTCGGCGCCGGTCATGTTGCGCGTGAGCTGGTGCCGCTTTTGAGCCATCTCGGCTTTAAATGCATCGTGCTGGATGACAGGGCGGAGTTTGCGGATGCGGCAGCCTTTCCGCAGGCGGAGCGCGTACAGCAGGTTGATTTTACTAAGCTGCAGGAGGTTTGCAGCCTGACGGCAAAGGATTATGCGGTAGTTATGACGCGCGGTCATGTGCATGACGCCAATGTGGAGCGCTATCTGTTGACTACGCCTGTCGGTTATATCGGCATTATGGGCAGTAAAAATAAAGCAGCCATGGCCAGAGCCGCTTTGCTGGCGGATGGCTACAGTGAGCAGCAGCTTGCGCGTGTTATTACGCCCATCGGAATCGACATAGGCAGTGAGACGCCGGCGGAGATTGCGGTGAGTATAGCAGCACAGTTAATCCAAACTAGGGCAGAACGCATATAAGGCATCATATACTTCATCGAGAGGGCCTTGACGTAGCAGTAGTACGCCGTCGGCCCTCTCTCTTCGTCTCTGATACCTTCTCTGCGTTCTGCTGATTATAAAGTATAAGGCATCATATACTTTCATCAAGAGCACCTCGACGTAGCTTAAGAACGCGTATAAGGCATCATATACTTCATCAGGAGCACCTCGACGTAGCAGTAGTACGCCGTCGGTGCTCCTTCTTCGCCTCTGATACCTTCTCCGCGTTCTGGTTAAAGAGTAAATAGCTCTGATACTTTCTCCGTGTTCTGCTGATGAGTGAAAGGTAATGCACCACATACTTTATCTACATAAAAATGGGCACTTCAACGTAGCAAAAGTACGCTGTCGGTGTTCATTTTTAAATTTCTCGCTTGAATTGCGAACGAAAAAGGCTATCTGATAAAATTTATACGGATTTTCTCTGTAATTTTCTTTACAATAAGACGTGATATGCGATAAAATATATGCATGAAAAAATGAAGGGGTGCTTATATGTCTAAGTTTGTTAAACTGTCTGAGGAAGCCTACAAGTTTGAAGGCAAGCTGTCTTTGAGCTCGGCTATTCCTTTAGGTCTGCAGCATGTTTTGGCAATGTTTGTCGGCAATCTGACACCGGTTCTGATTATTGGCGGTGCCTGCGGTATTGTCGGCGGTGCCGGTTTTGAACAGCTGCAGGTTGTTTTAATTCAGAATGCGATGATTGTTGCAGGCCTGGTAACTCTGCTGCAGTTATATTCCGTTGGTCCCTGCGGTGGCAAGGTGCCTATTATCATGGGTACAAGCTCCGGCTTTATCGGTGTATTTGCCGGTATCGTTGCAACCTTGGGCAGCGGTGTTGTCGCCTATGGTGCTATTATGGGTGCTTCGATTATCGGCGGCGTTTTTGAAGCAGTGCTCGGCCTCGTGCTCAAGCACATCCGTCGCTTCTTCCCGCCTGTTGTCTGCGGCACTGTTGTACTGTCCATCGGTCTGTCGCTGATTTCTGTAGGTATCAATTCCTTTGGCGGCGGCTTCAAGACTAAGGACTTCGGTTCTATCGAAAACCTGCTGCTTGGTCTGTTTGTACTTTGTGTTATCCTTTTCTTCAAGCATGGCACTAAGGGTTTTTTAAGTTCTTCTTCCATTCTGCTTGGTATTATTGCCGGCTATATCGCTGCGATTTTCATGGGTTTTGTGCTGCCTACAACCGCAGTTACTCCTGACGGTGTGGAATACACCAAATCCTGGGTACTGCATTGGGACAAGGTAGCGAACGCCTCCTGGTTCGCTGTGCCTCAGCTTATGCCGGTTGATATCGTATTTGATATGCGTGCTATTATGCCTGTATTGATCATGTTTGTTGTTACCGCAGTAGAAACTGTTGGTGATATTTCTGCCGTTGTCGAAAGCGGTCTGAACCGTGAAGCTACGGACAAGGAATTGTCCGGCGGCGTTATTTGTGACGGTATTGGCTCTGCTATCGCTGCTGTTTTCGGCGTACTGCCCAATACTTCCTTCTCTCAGAATGTAGGTCTGGTTGCTATGACGAAGATTGTTAACCGTTTTGCTTTGGCAACCGGTGCTGTATTTTTGATTATCTGCGGCCTGATTCCCAAGCTGGGGGCGTTGGTTTCCATTATGCCGCAATCCGTTCTGGGCGGCGCTGCTGTAATGATGTTCTCCTCGATTGTTGTCAGCGGTATTCAGCTGGTTACTAAAGAGAAGCTCAATCCGCGCAGCCTGACGATTATTTCCGTTGCTTTAGGCGTTGGCTACGGCATGGGCGCTACACCCGGCATCCTGGCACACTGCCCGGAGGCTATGCGCATGATGTTCGGTGAATCCGGTATCGTTCCGGCAGCCTTTGTAGCAATTCTGCTGAATATTATTCTGAATAGGGGCGAAGACGCTCAAGCTTAGTTTTATCCTGCTGTGTATCTATATCCAGCAGCTCGTTGATATCCTGAACCGGTACTTTTACTACCAGTTCAGGATATTTTTTTGTCAGTACGGAACCACCCTTGTCCTGTGGCAGCTGCCGCAGCACGTTGGCAAATTTTACAGGGAAGATAATGGGATTGCCGGGAGTTTCTTCGTAATACAGGCGATGAATTTTTTGCGGCTGCGCTAAAAAGCTTTCGGCAAGGCGGATGAGCGAAGCCTTCTGCAATAACGGCTGGTCGGCAACGGCAAAAAGCAGGCCCTCGGCCTGAGGCAGCAGCTGCTTTATATAAGCGGTGCCTAAGCGCACGGTATCGCTCAGATAGGGCTTGTCGTGGAGCAGGCAGGGGATTTGCTGCTGTGCGCAGATTTCTGCAATCTCCTTGTGGCGTGTAACAACGATACGCTTGGCGAAAAGTCCTTTGCTGATATCAAGGATGTGCTGCAGCATGGGCGCTCCGTCAATGGCTGTCAGCAGCTTGTTGGCACCGAAGCGGCGGGCTACGCCGGATGCCAGAATGATGCAGGCTATTTTAGAATATTTTACGTTCATAAAGTTACCTCACGGTTTTGATTATATATCATTATTATAAGACTGATTGATGGCGCTAACAAGCGGGGGAGTGCGGGTTAGCGGAAGAATATATTTTGTACGCAAAAACAAAAAACTCTGTAACCGAAGTTACAGAGTTTAGTTTCAAGTGGTGGCCCTGGCAGGATTCGAACCTGCGACCTTTTGATTCGTAGTCAAACGCTCTATCCAACTGAGCTACAGAGTCACATCAGCGTTGCTGTTGTTTCAAGCAACAATGATATTATAGCGAAAAGTACGCTTCTTGTCAACACTTTTTTGCAATTATTTTTTAGATTTTTTGCCGACAGCTTTTTCTTTGGCAGCAGGCTGATGTTTTTCCAGCCAACCGCAGTAAATGAAGAAGCCTAAGGCAATGAGGAAGAAGCCTAAGCTGGTTGCCTGAGCGGATTTCAGTCCGAACATCCAGGGCTCGGCGTAGTCACCGCGCAGCATTTCCAAAAAGAAGCGGACTACGGAATAAAGCATGGCGTACATACATAAAGCCTGACCGCGTGCATGCTTTGTAGTACGGAATAAAAGCAGCAGGGCAAAAATGACGATGTCCAGCTGACCTTCCCAAACCTCTGCCGGCCACAGGGGAACAGGGCCGTAGGTTTTGTAGGCCAGCGTGCCTTCCGGGTACAGAATACCGAAGCTGCCGCCGGTAGGTGTGCCGAAGGCATCACCGTTGAGCAGGTTCGCCATGCGTCCGATGGACTGACCGATAAGCAGAGAAGGCGAAATGATATCCGCCAGAGCTACCCAGTCGATGTCATGCAGCTTGCAGTAAACAATGCCTGCCGCAATGCCTGCCAGCATACCGCCCTGCACGGCCATGCCACCCTGCCAGACGAAGGGGATTTCCAGCAGATGATGGCTGTAGTAATCCCAGTCGAAGAAGAAAACATCCCACAGCCTGCCGCCGATGAGACCGGCAAAGCCGCCGTAGATGCCGATGTCTAAAATGTGCTCGTGCCAGCGGCCGTCCTGCTTAGCTAAAAAGTAGGCAGTGCCGGTGGCCAGAAAAATTGCTGTACAGAGCATCAGACCATACATGCGTATGGGAAAATCGCCGATAAAAAAGAGATATTGATGCATTATGAATAAGGCCTCCTAAAAAATCTAACTAATATTTTAACACATTCCGGTGTTTTTATCAGCGAAAAAGTTGTGATTTCTTTATTCAGAAAGCTTATTGAATTTAACAGCGAAGATAGTATTGCGTGACATGTTGCTTATGTCATTATCCACAGCGCCAATATTATGATATAATGAGGGAAGCGATATGAGCTTCAGTGAAGCAAAAAATAGAGAAAGAAGGTCTGCAAATTTATGAAAGCATTAACTTATATTGAACACGGTAAGTTTGCGCTGCAGGAAAAGGCCAAGCCGCAGCTTGTTTCTGCGCGTAACGCTGGGAAGCATCTGCACCAGTGATTTGCATATTAAGCATGGTTCGGTACCGCGTGCCGTGCCGGGATTTATCGCATTTTTGAAAACAGATTAGACAGAGTTATCAAGATAGCGATTACCGAATGATTTTTTTGCAAAGTATGTTCTAAGAGGGGCGATTTTATTATGATTAAGCATATAACAACAACACCGGCAAAGGCCTTAGAAAAATTAAAAGCAGGCAACGCCAGATATATTGATGCCAAGGTCAACAGCGAGGATATTTCGCAGGCAAAGAGAACAGATACCTTGGTTAACGGTCAGAAGCCTTATGCGATTATTATTACCTGCTCTGATTCTCGCGTAATTCCGGAGAATATTTTTATGACAGGCATCGGCGAGCTGTTTGTTATCCGTATTGCCGGTAATGTGATTGATGAGCATCAGCTGGGCAGTATTGAATACGCTGCCAGTCATCTGGGCGCACCGTTGATTGTTGTTATGGGGCATACGCATTGCGGTGCGGTGCATGCTGCAATCAATCATGATCCGGAGGGCTATATCAAATTTATTACGGATAAAATCAAAGCAGCGATTGGCGACGAGTGCGACCCGTATAAGGCTGCCTGCCTGAATGTCAAAAGCTGTGAAGCGGAAATCGAAGCCTGGAGATTCAAAAGGTTGAGCATCAGGAGGGCTTGCGCATTGTCGGTGCTATGTACCATCTGGAGAATGGTCTGGTAGATTTTATCTAAAGCAGATTATTTTGAGCTGCCTTGAGCTTAGCGTCTTGAGGCACTTCTTTTTTGTAAGTTAATTTCTCAAAATTCATAATAATGCGCTTGACAGAATTGTGGCTTGAATGTATTATGTATACATAATACAGATTTCGATTAAAAGCAGCTTTTACACGCTTTTGGAGAAGGAGGCAAATGTATTATGCGTAAAGAACACGACTTTTTAGGTGAATTAGAAATTCCCGATAATGCTTATTATGGTGTACAGACCATGCGTGCCATGGAAAACTTTCAGATTACAGGCTATACTGCCGATCCGCTTTTTATCAAAGCCTTGGGTATGGTAAAAAAGGCTGCAGCGCTGGCTAATATGAAAATCGGTCTTTTGGATGAAAAAATCGGCAATGCTATGGTTCAGGCCTGCGATGATATTATCAGCGGCAAGCTGAACGACCAGTTCCCGACCGATCCGATTCAGGGCGGTGCCGGAACATCCTTCAATATGAATACGAACGAAGTAATCTGTAACCGCGCTTTGGAAATTCTCGGTCGTCCGCGCGGCGATTATAATTATATCAGCCCTAATAACCATGCCAATATGTCGCAGTCCACTAACGATGTTATTCCTACATCCATCCGTGTCTGCGCTCTGATGCGCGCCGAACAGCTTATTATTGCCTTGGAAAACCTGGCGTATTCCTTTGATAAGAAAGGCGAGGAATTCAAGGATGTACTGAAAATCGGCCGTACGCATCTGCAGGACGCTGTGCCTATTACCTTAGGCCTGGAGTTTAAAGCCTTTGCTTCCTCCATGCGCAGACGCAGTAGCTGCATCCGCCGCAGCTGTGAGCTGCTGCACACCATGAATATGGGCGCAACAGCAGTCGGCACCGGCCTGAATGCCGATCCCGAATATATCAAAGAGGTTTGCGAGCAGCTTACGCTGGTTACCGGCGAGAGCTTCACTACCGCGGACAATCTTGTTGATGCTACCAGTAATACAGATATCTTTACCGATTTGTCCTCCAGCTTGAAGACATCGGCACTTTCGCTGATTAAAATTTCCAATGACCTGCGTCTGATGGCCTCCGGTCCGAGGGCAGGCTTCTGCGAAATTACACTGCCGCCGCGTCAGCCAGGCTCCTCTATCATGCCGGGTAAGGTTAACCCCGTTATCCCCGAAGTAGTGGACCAGACCTGCTATCAGGTAATTGCCAACGATTTGGCTGTGGCCTTCGGCGTAGAAAACGGCCAGTTCCAGCTTAATGTTATGGAACCCGTTATGGCTTACAATATTTTCAATTCCTTGCGTTTTCTGACCAATGCCGTTAATACGCTGCGCACCCGCTGCGTAGACGGCATTAAGGCAAACCGTGCTCAATGTGCGGAATGGCTGGATAAGAGCGTGGGCATTGTTACCGCACTGCTGCCGCATATCGGTTACGAAACCTGCTCCGTTTTGGCGAAGGAGGCGCTGGCAACCAACAGAAACATTAAGGACCTGCTCATTGAACGCAAGGTGCTGAGTAAAGAGGATTTGGATGTTATCCTTGCTCCTGCGGAAATGACCAGACCGGGTATTGCCGGTAAGGAGCTTTTGAAGAAGATTCATGAGTCCAAAGAAGAACTGGTGTAAAGCACAAGAGATCAGTTCTGTTATAACAATAGAATAAAAGCAAAAGCTGTAGCTATGCTCCTGAGTACGGGAGCAGGCTGCAGCTTTTTAATTTGAGCTTTGGGAAATTTGCTTGTTAGCACAAGAAAATTTCTTCCGTCCCACCCGAAATCATGCTTTGGGGTGGGGGAAAAAGAGCTTCTTGTTGCTATAATTATAATGACAGAAACTAATTTAGGAGGTCGATGAATATGCGTATTGCTAAGAAATTATTTTCCTGCTTATCTTTGTTTTTGCTTTGCCTCGTGTGCTTGCTTACAGATGCGCCCAAGGTTCGGGCAGCGGAATTTCTGACTGCTGATGACGGGACATTTCTTTATATGAACAGCAGAGAGCTGGCAATCAGTGATGAGGAGGAGGGAGTGCAATTTTTCCTTGCTGATGACGGTACTCTGCAGCTTATGAACAAGAATACTCAAGATGTTTATAAGACCTTTGTTCCTGCGGAGCAGGGAATGGTTGGCTATAGGGTGCGGGATGTTTTTACCGCCAATCCCAAAAATATATTTTTTGAAATAAATGCCACTATCGGTGCTCATGAGCAGAACTGCGGTTATTGGCTTATCGGTAAGGAAAACGGACAATGGGTGACATATGTAACCTTGAAGGATTTAGCGAAAAACGGCTATGCCATTGACCAGTGGCGGCAAATTGTGACCAAGATTAATACGGATGGCAGCGGACGTTTTATTATGCTCAGCCAATATGAATATATGCCTCCGGAAGCAACCTTTGGCATGCAGAGAAAATATTGCACGGATTTACAGCTGGAGCTTTTGTGGGATGATGCTGCGCAAGGATTTGTTATGCGCAGATTGTAATGTTTGTAGTATAATTATGAGCATTGCTTGAAAAAACGCATATTATGTTACAAATGAAAAAACTAACTAAAAATATTAAGTGAAAATATAGGTTG
Organism: Phascolarctobacterium succinatutens CAG:287; assembly: GCF_000434895.1. Taxonomy (GTDB): domain Bacteria; phylum Bacillota; class Negativicutes; order Acidaminococcales; family Acidaminococcaceae; genus Phascolarctobacterium_A; species Phascolarctobacterium_A succinatutens_A. The sequence continues at coordinate 3,098 of NZ_FR892812.1, read as the reverse complement.
TTTATATTACAAATTTATAAAATAAACTTGATAGTAGTGAAAAATGCACTATAATAAAATTGTACATAGCGTGCGGTCATCCCCAATGCGCATGCCTAAATATGTATACCTTGTTCATATGCATTCCGTTCCAATTTGCCTGGATTTTTCCAGGCTATTTTTTTATCTATCATAACGACTAAATCAGCTTGCAGAGTGCGCAAAATGTCACGAATAATGTATATAATTCGTGACATCAAACGTAAAAAGACCAAAAATTTTTATATATTTCGAAACAAAAAAAAAAAAACCCCCGCCAGTGGCGGTCTTTAGGTTCTAAATATCGAATTGTAATAAAGTAATCACTTCTAGCGAAACGTTTATTTTATCTTTACTAAGCACCGCTTTTTGAAAAATGCAATGCCATAGCATAAAATATCATCGTAATCATCTTGGAAATCATCTGCATAGATACGCTTATTGATCTGGTCGATTGCTAAATCGCAAGCGTCCGGCAAGTTATTCAGCGTTTTTGCATATTTAGCTTCAAAAATCGCTATACGGCCATTGCGGATATCCTTAACAATTACATCACTGCGTCCTTCACCATGCTCACGGTTAGATTCAACAACATATCCTGCACCGGTGAAGATGCCTGCCAGGAAAGCATGGTAAAAATCCTCGCGATAATCATGGTAGCTGATGGTCATACGCAGAAGCTTCGTCATTTCCTGAGTAAGTGCTTTACTGTCTCCGCTCCATACAGCCGTAAATAATGCATTGCGGTTAGAAGCTTGCGCACTATCGGCAAACCACTTCATAACAGTCGTTTCATAGATTTCCTTAATCTCTTCATTAGGAATAATCAAAGCTGAATAACCATCCGGTATAGCAGCGGGCAGAGCATCATTGCGAACTTTGGTCAGATATCCTGTCAGATATAAAATGCTCCAAAGATTATCTTCAGAGGAGTGCAGATAATCATAGGTCAGGCTGTCATCAACCTTTTGTACGATGAAACTGCCGGATAAAAGGGTTTCCAGCTTTTCCGTGATATTACTGCTTGCGCAGTCAATAAAGGAGCGGATAATGGAGTTATCGCTGGTGTTGCGCCAATAGCTTACAGGCTTTGCTTGCGGATTACGCTGCAGGTCATACAAGTAGCTGATAACATCCCAAGGGCAGTAAACGTCGGCTGTGTCGAAATGATAGCCATCATACCAGGTGCGGATAGTATCTGCATAAGCTTCCGCATTAGCATCTGCCAGCAGCTCATCTACTTCATTTTGCGTAAAACCAAAGGATTCTTTGAGATTTGAGCGTACAATAGAGTCGGAAATAAAATTATTGGTACCGGTAAAAACACTCTCTTTAGCAATTCGCAGACAGCCAGTAATCAAGGCAAAGCAAAGATTGGGGTTATCCTTCAGAGAGGTGCTCAGCAACGGCTTGATAATGTTCATCATTTCAGTGTAATAACCGTGACTGCTGGCTTTGGCGATGGGGACATCGTATTCATCCAAAAGCAGGATTACCGGCTTGCCATAATAGGCGTTCAACATTTTCATCAGGGTGCTCAGAGCGCGGCTCAGGTCAGGCAGGCTTGCTTCGCCAGCCTTAATTCTTTGAAAAATGTTACGGTCATCGTTATCTATATTCTTGCTGTCAAGCAAAAAAGCATATTCCTTGTATAAATCAGCAAACTGCAGAGAGAGCTGAGCGTAGGCATCATTAAAGGAGATACCGTCAACATCTTTTAATGAAACAAAGATAGTGGGGTATTTATTCATCCATTGATTACAAATATGAGTGTTCTTGGAGACAGATAATCCGGCGAAATGCTTGCTGCTGTCTTTGCGGACATCGAAAAAATCTGCCAGCATACTCATGCCGAGGGTTTTGCCGAAACGTCTGGGGCGAGTAATTAACGTTACTTCAGCAATACCGGACTCAAGTATTTCGGTGATCAGGTTTGTTTTATCTATATAGTAATATCCTTCATCGCGAATCTTGGCGAAATTGGAGATACCAACAGGAAATTTCAATCCGTTCAAAATTATCGCTCCTCTCATACAACAGATTTATTACTTAGATTATATCATAATATCAATGCTTTGGATAAGGCTGGTTGAAAAAAGCAGGGAATTTGGCTTTTCCAAAACAAAAAGCGTCAAAGAATGAAGCGTTATATAGTACTACTATATGTAAAAATATTTAGCGGTTAGTGACAATAGGTAATATATTAGCTGAAACTTGCGCAAATAACACTTTGGAAATAAAATATTAGCTATAAATATGTTTAATGTTATATACGAAATTAGCACGAAAGTAAACGATGCCCTTATACAAGTAAGTCATCGCACTCGTCAATTAGTGTTGTAGCCGGGATTTCAGTTGAATTTTCGTCTTTTCCATCAAAACAGTCAAATTTTTTTGCCTAGCCTACCCGAATTTGGGGGTTGGGGTGGGGTGAAAAATTCTTTTAAGTGCTATACTGACGTTAATAAAGAGGTTCCATCTTAATTAAAAGGAGGCTTTTACTATGAAGTTTTTGGCAAAGATGAAAGAAAAACAAATGCAAAGAAAACTTGGCGGTATTTTGTGCGGTTTGCTGTGCACCGGTGTATTGGTAATGCCGAGTGCTTGGGCAGATAATTATTATGGTAATGATGGCAAGACTCATATGTCAATCGGTGCTAATGTTACACTTAATTCTGGTACTTATGATTATGTTTACGGTGGCTATAATGATACAAAGGTGTCTCCGCCGGAAGTCTTTAAGAACAATGTTACTATTACCGGTACTGCTGCAACTAGTAGCATATGTGGTGCATATTCTTGGTATGGCAATGTCAGAGAGAATACTGTAACGATTAGCGGTAATACTTTGGGTAATGTTGTGTGTGGTGGTGGCACCGGTGCTGCAGACGCTATAAAAAACTACGTTATCATTAAAGATAAAAGCGAAGTAAACGGTATAGTATATGGTGGTAAAGGTGTCACACGTAGCAAGGAAAACGATGTAAAGATTAGCGACAGTACCATCAAGAACAATGTATATGGTGGTTATGCTGATAATGATAAAAATGGCAGTGCTGAAAAAAACGAGGTTGCCATTG
>NZ_FR892811.1 GCF_000434895.1 Phascolarctobacterium succinatutens CAG:287 | reverse complement strand
AATCCAAACATCAGAATTGAAGCAGCATTACCATTTGTAGGGCAAGAGAAAAAGTGGACAGAAAAATCACAAAAACAATATAAAAAGATGTTATCTGAAAGCGACAAAGTAACCATCGTGTCAGAGGGAGGATTTGCGACTTATAAAATGATGGCACGAAACAGATATATGGTTAACAAAAGTAATATTATTATTGCAGTAATTTGCAAAGAAACAGGAGGAACAGCGCAATGTGTAAAATACGCGAAAGAGCATAACAAAGCAGTTATTGAGATTAATCCTAAAAATATCCTTTAATCACTGATAATCTGCTAATGGTAGAACATAAAACTGTTAGCAGATTACTCCAATTTTTCATTACTAAAATAACAAAAATAATCAATGTAACAATCATAACTTTAGTTATGAAAATTATTAAAGTTATTAACATAATAATTATTAGAAACATAACTAAAGTAAGAAAAATAACTTTCGTTATGACTATTATTATGGTATAATATTACTAAGGAGGAAGTAATCATGCAAACAATCTCTGTAATTAACACAAAAGGTGGCACCGGAAAAAGCACAATAGCAACTAACCTTGCCACAGCACTGGCGCAAGAAGGAAAAAAAGTAATGCTCATTGACACAGACGGAAGACAGCAATCGGCAATGAGCTTTGCGCAAATCAGAGCAGATGCAAATGAATTAGCAAGTATAAGTGCTGTAAGTTTACCTTACAAAACGCTGTTCAAAGATATTCAAAGCTATAATAATTTCGATTACATCGTTATTGACGCCGGTGCAGGAGACGGTGAAGTAGTTCGTAGCGCAATCTTTTGCGGAACATATGGAATGGTACTGATTCCGGTCCAGCCTTCAGGATATGACCTGTGGGCAACGCAAGATACGTTAGAACTGATTGAAGCATGTAGACAAATTGTTGATATCGATAAAGCATATATTATGCTGAATCGTATGCCATCAAACAAAGTGAAAATGGTATCAGACGTAAAAGAATCTGTCAGCGAATTAGAAAAACAGTATAACATAAAAATACTGTCAACTGAATTTGTCGACAGAGTAGCTTTTAAAGAAGCTATCTGTATTGGAAGAAACGTCAACGAATATAAAGAAATCGAAAAAGAAAAATCAATTAAAGCATCATTAGAATTATCTGATCTCGTAAAAGAAATCAAAAACATATTACAAAAACAGGAGGAATAATAATGGCACTACCCAAAAAACCAATAACTGCTGCTCAAATGGCAGCTGCCGAAGAATTTATATCTGGCAGAAGTCAGGAGCAACCACATACAACCTTACCAAACCCCAAAAATAATGAAAACGGTAAATTTGTAACTTATAACGCCACAATGCCATTCGATGTCCATGCAAAAGCAAAAATTCAAGCAATAAAGAAAGGTATCAGCTTGAAAAAATATATAATCGAAGCAATAGAAGAAAAAAATATTAGAGAAAAATAAATACTTACATATTTTCATATCGGAGGTGAAAATAATGAAAAATATTAATTCTATTATCACCAGATTAATACCTACTTTGAATAATATATTCAATACAAATGGAAAAAATGTAGAAGCAATAATTTTATACGGTTCTGAAGCTCGAGGAACTGCAACAGAAGAATCTGATATAGATATTGCAGTAATCATAGAACACTACACTGAAGAAATGCATCAACAAATGATAGATGCAGTAGTTGACTTAGAATTAGAATACAATAAAGTTATATCAGTACTTCTAATAAACAATACACAATTCAATGTATGGAAAAATGTCTCTCCCTTTTATAAAAATATAAAAAAGGATGGTATTGAACTATGGAAAGCAGCTTAATAGCTTTAGCAAAATACAGATTAGAATGTTGTCAAGATGCTATTGAAGATGCAAAAATAATGTATGAACATGGACGATTTAAAAATACTCTTAATAGAGCGTATTACGCAATCTTCTATGCAATCAGAGCCGTCAATGCTACACAGTCATTTGATAGTAGTAAGCATAGTGGAGTAATAGCATTCTTCAATCAACATTACGTTAAAACAGGCATATTCCCTAAAGAGGCCTCCAAAATAATAAAAGAAGCTTCCGAAAACAGAGAACGAGCAGATTATCTAGATTTCTTTATTGCCTCCAAAAAAGATGCAGAAATTCAATTAGCAAAAGCTGAACGTTTTCAAGCTTTAGTAACAGAATACTTTAAAAATAAGGGGATTTACTAAGTTAAATAAAAAATAGCATATCCAAAAAATACCAAGAAATAACTTAAAGGTGAGCAAAATAATGCTCGCCTTTTTCTTTTTATGAAAGGAGAAGAAAATGGATTTACAAATTAGAGAAGCAGTAGAGATCTACGGATCAACAAAATATATATCCACAGAAAATCTACTATCTGCAGTATTAGATAGTAAAAAAATAGGAAAAATACTAGGCAAATACAAAGACATTGGGAAAATAATCAATAGAAGCAAAGAAGAACTGAAATTATTAAAATTAACTAATGATGAAATAACAAAAATTAAGCTTCTATCTGAAATCATCAATAGAATAACAACACCAAACGAACCAGACTTTAGAAATCCACAAGAAATAGCAGAATACCTAATGCCAAAATTAAGATACCTAGAAAAAGAAGAATTTATAGTTTGTTCACTGAACTCAAAAAATAAAATGACGCACTACGAAGTATTGTTCACAGGAACACTTACAAACACAATAGTGCATCCACGAGAAATTTATTATGAAGCAATTAAAAATAAGGCAGCTTCAATCGTGGTGGTTCACAATCATCCTTCTGGAGATCCATCACCCAGCATGGATGACAATAAACTTACAAAAGTATTAAAAGAAACAGGAAAAATAATGGGAATCCCGTTGTTAGATCACCTAATTATAGGAAATGGAGCTTATTATTCTTATGCAGAGACCGATATTGACAATTGGTAGAAATCAATATAAAATAAACAAAGGAACGCATTTATAAAACTTCAAGAAAAGAAAATAAAAAAACTGAACCTAATAAAATTTAATTCTTGTGGATAACTCAAATGTGTCCAACAACTGTATTCTATGAATAGACACACAACGAAACACAACTTAAGTTAACTATTCGAATAACGTGGGTTAACATGAAAACCGAAGAAAATCAGAAAAACCGAAATAGTGCCGTTGAATATCTCAAAATCAAGCGGGTTCACGCTCGTGCCGGTTCGAGTCCGGCCTTCGGCACCAGTAAATTTAGGCTCTACAGCTTCGGTTGTAGAGCTTTTTCTGTATTTGTGGTTAAAAATTGAGGAGCAGAGGAATGCAAGTAGTATTAAGCGCAATTAACAGTAAATATATCCATACCGGCCTTGGTCTACGCTATGTCGGCGAATATGCTAAAGCGCAGGGGCATGAGGTAACATTAATAGAAGAAACAATCAATACCCCCATTCTGGCGGTGTTAGAAAAAATCATGGCTGTACCGGCACAGGTCTACGGCTTTTCGGTGCATATATGGAATAAACCATTCGTTTTTAAACTTATACGAATGCTGCGTAAACTGCGTCCGCAAGCAGCAATCGTGATTGGCGGACCTGAGGTAGCGTTTGATGCGGAGAAAATTTTTGCGGAGCTGCCGCAGGCAGATTATATCGTACAGGGTGAGGGTGAGCTGGTTTTTGGCGAGCTGCTGGAGTATTTGGCTGGCGGTGGCGCTGTCCCTCAGCATATTGCGTATCGCGAAGGGGAGCAGGTGAACTTGAATGGAGGCATTACCGTAATAGATGATATGTCACTGCTGCCGTTCCCGTATCCTGATCTGGAAAAAATGCTGGCAGAGCATAAAATAGTTTATTACGAATGCACGCGTGGCTGCCCGTTTAATTGCGCGTATTGCCTGTCCGGTATATCGCGCTCTGTGCGCAAGCGGCCGCTGGAGCTTGTGCTGCGAGACTTGGACAGATTTATTGCTGCAGGTGTGCCGTTGGTGAAGTTTGTAGACCGTACTTACAATCTGGACGAAAAATACTTTCTGCCGATGATGCAGCATCTGGCGCAGGCTGATACAAATGCAACCTTCCACTTTGAAATTAAGGCCGATATACTGTCAGAGCACGTTATGGATTTCTTGGCGACGGTGCCGAAGGGACGCTTTCAGTTGGAAATCGGCATTCAAAGCACGCATCAGCCAACATTAAAAGCTATAAATAGGCAGGATAACTGGGAAAAGCTGGCAGCAAATGTCAAGCGCTTGCTGTCCTTCGGTAA
>NZ_FR892810.1 GCF_000434895.1 Phascolarctobacterium succinatutens CAG:287 | reverse complement strand
GGCGGAAGGGGGCTGTGCGATATGTTAATTACTGTCTTTGGCGTTCTGCTAACTTTCTTGCCTGCCCCTTGGGGAAGGTGCCGAGCGAAGCGAGGCGGAAGGGGGCTGTGCGATATGTTAATTACTGTCTTTGGCGTTCTGCTGTCCTTCTTGCCTCTCCTAGGGGAGAGGTGGCATCGCGGAGCGATGACGGAGAGGGGTATTACGACGCTCTAATGCATTCTTCAATCTTCTACTAGTTTTTCTTTTAAGAGGTCCTGAATATGAATTGCAAAAAACTGATATGTTCTGTTTTTATGCTGGCTGCGCTGTGCGCTGCTCCGCTTGCGGCGAGCGCCGCTCCCGTTACGGCGGTACGCAGCAGCGTTAGTCCGGCGCGTGTGCGTCTGGTGTTCGACAGTACGGAGCCAATTAAATATACAGATGAAAAAAATGGCTTGCAAATTGTGGTCAATCTGCCTGAGGGTACGGCGCTGGCGCAAAGTCCTGTTATAAAAAAAGATGTTGTGATTAAAAGCATTACGGTGCCTGCCAAAAAGAAGAAAAAGGCTCAGGTGGTTATAGATTTAACCAAGGATTGCCAGTACAAGCTGTATAACCTGAAAAATCCTGACCGTTTGGTGCTGGATATTTACCGCATTCCTATCAGCAAAACAACGACGCAGCTGGCTGGTGGCGTTACCTATACCTATGCGCAGGAGGAGCTGAACGGCAGACCAATCGTAAGCTATCTGGTGAGCGTTGCGCCTGCGGCACGCCTGGAGCTGAGGCCGTTTTCTGCCGCAGGCATGTATAACGGACGCGGCAGTTTGGCTAAGCAGGCGGCGGAAAGAGGTCTTGTGGCTGCCATCAATGCGTCGTATTTTGATACCGACGGCTGGGTTATCGGCAACGTTAAGGATAAGGGCAATTTTGTCGCTATGGATGCTACGCCGCGCAGCGGTTATGTAGTGCATGGCAACGAGCAGAAGATTGTGCGCGACATTGCCTACATCGGCAGCGTAACACTTCCTGACGGCAGAGCGCTGCAGCTGAAGGGCATGAACCGTGCGCGTATAGCTAATGATTTGGTGCTGTTTAATTCCTATTACGCTACGTCGACCAAAACGAATCAGTACGGGCGTGAGGTGAAAATCAAAAACGGTCGCGTTGTTGCTGTTTCCACAGCAGGCAATATGCCTTTGGAGCCGGGTTGCGTAGTGCTTTCCGGTCATGGCACAAATGCGGCTGCTCTGGCAGGCCTGCGTCTGGGCGATCATGTAATACTTACGCAGAGCCTTGGCAGCAGCATTGCGGATGCGGCAACGACTGTTGTCAGCGGCGGTCCGCTGCTGGTAGAAAACGGCAGGGTGAATGTGCGTACTGCGGAGGAGCAGATGGCTCCCGATATTGCGCGTGGCAGAGCACCGCGCACTGCGGTAGGCCTGAAACCGGACGGCACGCTTTTAATGCTTGTTGTTGACGGCAGAAGCAGTGCTTCCGCAGGCATGACGCTCGCGGAGCTGGCACAGTATTTTGTGAAGCTGGGTGCAGTGAGCGCTGTCAATTATGATGGCGGCGGCAGCAGCGAAATGGTTATCAACGGCAAAATCGTCAATAACCCGTCGGACGGACGCGAGCGTTTGGTGAGCATCGGTCTGGGATTGTTCATCAAATAAGCTGGTTATATAGGCAAAATAAAAAACAAGGGGCGGTCACGCGTTAGCTGTGACAGCTCCTTGTTTTATTGTTGCTGGTTATAGCTTAATCCTCGGTGATTATTACGCCGGTGCCGATGCCGCCGTTATCGCTGCAGACAAGCTCCTTCAGGCTTTGGAGATCCGCATTGCGCAGGCGGATGCAGCCCTCGGAGGCCATGGTGCCGATAGAGGCAGGGTCATGCGTACCGTGAATGCCGATGCCTATCCAGCCGGTGTCCAGAGAAAGGAACCAGGGACCGTAGGCGCCTTCAATTACGCCATTGCCGTCACCGAAATCGTGCGTCCAGTAATGCGCCGGGCAAATCTCTTCGATGCGGAAGGGAACCTGCGCCGAAGGCACGCCTGCTGCCGCACCTGTGTAGTAGGAGGGAATAGCTGTTGCACTGCCCCAGGAGGTGGGGGTGCGGTTGTCACCGGTGTACTGCTTGTCACCGGGGTTTTTGGCAACAGCGATAGGATAGCTGCAGACTGCTTCCTCCACACCCTGCTGATAGACGTCAAGGCGGTAGCTTTGCTTATGGATGCAGATGAGATATCTGGCGTTGCCGAACAGTGCGGATGCAGGAGCCGCAGCTGCTAAGCTGCAGCTTAGCAGCAGGCAAATGGTAGATATTAAACCTAAAAGTTTTTTGAGCATTGCTGATACTTCCTTAAAGCTTATTTAGCAGGCTACGCGTACAAAATCTGCGCTTACATAGCCAACCTCGCCTTGAGCGTTAATAGCCTTCCACCATTGGCGTCCCTCGGCTTCGAATGCGCTTTCTAGCGGTGCTATTTCTTCGCCGGACATCAGCGAATCAATTACATTGCTGTCCGTGGAGGGGGCGGTGCGGAAGTTTACATAGTCACCGGTTAAAATCAGTCTTACGCCGGGAGCCCAATAGCTTTCCATGTTTTCAAATTTGCTGTAGAGGTTGGATATTCTTTGATTGGAGTATTGCAAACTTTCGGCAGACATGCTGTCCCCGTATTGAGCATAGCTTTGGCTGGCAGGGAGCGATTGTGCATTTTCGGTGCGGAGCTCGTCGTAGGTACTGATAAAGGCATTGATATATTTTTTGTTGTCATAAATAGTAGTCAGCCAGTAATCATCAGCACCAGAATCGGCTTCACCCTTGGCACTGAAGCTCACTGTGGAGCCGTTTCTGCTCTGCTGCACATCATACATCTGCAAGGCAGCAAAGGCAATCGCTTTGGCCTCCATATCGCTGATGTAGATGCCCTTGCGGCTGAAGCAGGGAGCAACATATTCCTCGGCATATTTTTCGGTCATGGTATGCTTCACATCAAAACGGTTATTTTTCAGCAGAAAGGCTTCTGTTCTGCCGCAGCGGGAGTCAATATTAGTAGGGAGCCTGCTTGCGGAGGTATTATAGACTGCCGCCTCCATAACAGATGTGCCGGTGAAGAGCATTGCTGCTGCCAGTGCTCCGATAGCAAAATTTTTGATTTTCATAACAACATCTCCTTTCCAGATGTGGAAATTATAATCTTTGATGCTTATATTATAGCCAAAAAAACGCTTTTGCACCCTACCCCAAAGGGTGATTTCGGGTAGGATAGGCAAAAAAAGCGTAAAAAATTATGTGACGGTAATTTTTTAACTGCAGATGATTTTCATAATGTTTTATTTAAGAGAGGTTTACAGTATGTTCACTTGTCAAAATATTGCTGAGGCTGTATAATTTATGTTAGAGAAATATATCTGAAATGAGGTGAGTCACATGGGTAAAAAGTTGATAGTGATTTTGACTATTGCCGCTTTAGGCATCTTTACACTTGCTGCCGTTGGCTGTGCTGCTGTGACTGACCAGCGCGCCGCTGTCAGCGGTATTGTAGTTGCCGATGGACTGGTACAGGAGGGCACCCAGGTTAAGCAGGGTGACATTCTGGTAAAGGTAAAATCTATAGCTGGCGGCAGTATTGCTGCTGCACGTGCTACAACTGCAGGTAAGGTTAGCCAGGTACTGGTTAAACCCGGTGATAAGATTGAGGCACAGCAGGTTGTAGCTAAGGTTAGTGAATAACGGTAAAGAAAACCGGCGAGCTTCTTAGCCGCCGGTTTTTGTAGTATTATAGAGCAAAATACCGGAAGCGGACCGGTAAATATTTTATTTTTAGGAGCGAGTATGAGAGTATTTTTATTAGCATTATTGTTTTGCTGCCAGATGCTGACGGCAGCTGCCGCCAATGTTCCTTTGATGCCGGTGCGTGATTTGCGTGCAGGCATGCAGGGCATAGGCAAAACCGTTATCAGCGGTGATACTATTGAAACCTTTAACGTAGAAATATTAGGCGTCAACGGCAGTGAAGCTATGGGTTATAATATTTTTGTGCGCCTTTACGGCGATCTGATTGAAAAGACAGGCGGTGTTGCTCAGGGCATGAGCGGCAGTCCTGTTTATGTAGACGGCAGACTTGTCGGTGCTGTGGCCTTCGGCAAGACCTTCAACGACCCGCATTACTGCTTTCTGACACCAATCGGCAAAATGCTGCCGCTTCTGGACGAACCGCAAGAATTACCGGCGGACTGGATTCCCAAGGGAACAGCGCTGATGGCAGGCGGTTTTACGGAATACGGCATGGAATATCTGCAGGAGAAGCTGCAGCCCTTCGGCCTTACAGCAATCAACAGCGGTGCTGCCGGCGCTTCCAGCGCTAAGCCGCTGGAGCCGGGCAGCAGTGTCGGCGTGGCTCTGATGCAGGGTGATATGACTCTTGGTGCTCTCGGTACTGTTACCTGGACCGATGATAGCGGTAAGGTTCTGGCATTCGGCCACCCCTTTATGCAGCGCGGCAGCAGCAACTTCTTTATGAATAAGGTGTGGGTGCTGGGCGTAGTGCCTAACCTGCAAAGCAGCTATAAGGTAGGCAATCTTGGTGAGGCTATCGGCAGCATTACGCAGGACCGTGCCAGCGGTATCGGCGGCGTAGTCGGCAAGCAGCCCGATTCTATTCCGATGTTTGTTACGGTTAACGACAGCAGCCGCGGTCAGGCCAACAGCATGCGTATGCGCCTAATTGATGATCCGCAGCTGGTGCCTTCGATGGTCGATGCAGCAGTAGTCAATACTGTGAGCAAGACTGTGGACCGTAATGGCGGGGGCACAGCCAAACTGCATTTTACAATCACCGGCGTGGACAGCAAGAAGGAAATGCTGTCGATTGACCGCGAAAATATGTATTATTCCAATGACGCGCTGCTGAAGAACCTCGATGCAGAGCTGACGGAGGCGGTAACGATTCTGATGCAGAATAAGTTTGAGCCGGTGCAGCTTTATGGCATCAACGTAGAGGTTGAGGTCAGCAATGCGGTACAGGTTGCGGAAATTCTTAACGTGCGCGCCAAGAATGCCAGGGTTAAGCCTGGTGATAAGGTAGCTGTTGATGTTACGATGAAGCCTTACCGTGGCGAAGAATTTACCAAGACGGTTTATTTCAAGGTGCCTAAGGATCATCCGGGCGGCAAGCTGGCGCTGAATGTACGCGGTGGCAGCAGCATGGCATGGGCTATCGAATTGCTGCGCAAGCAGCAGGCTGAAGGTGTTCCTGCAGCCAAGAAGAAGGAAACACGTCACAAGCTCAGCGATTATATCAAGAGCGTGAATACGGCCGACAAGAATAATGAGCTGATTATTGATGTGGCGATGGGACAAATGCAGCCGCCGAATCCGGAGGCTGCTGCTAACGATGCAGGCCTTGCGGGTATGCTGCAGGGCTCGCCGTTCAAGCAGAAGTACCCCTTTGATTTTATTATTGACGGTGAAAGCGAGATTGTGCTCACCGTTGACAAATAATTTTGTCTGGCGGTTAACAAAAATTTTCCCGTTACTGTAACAGTACGGCCTCTTTGTGTCATACATTCGCCATAATTTGGCGGTATAATAATTAAGTAGAAAAAGCTGAAGATAAGGATATAAAAATGCTGAAATCTATCTGTGAAGCAATGGGCAACAGAATATTGGCCTTTTGCGCGGCCAGCGGCAGGCTGACGCTGCTGCTTTTGGCGACGCTGCGTCGTCTGAAGGACGCTGATGCGAAGGAGGTTGTGCGTCAGATGGCACTTTTGGGAGCAGATTCGCTGCCGATTGTGATGATGACGATTCTCTGTACCGGTATGGTTTTTTCCGTACAGACAGCCAAGGAGTTCGTGCGTCTGGGCGCGTCCTCTACCGTAGGCGGCATTGTGGCTATCGCCATGGCGCGTGAGCTGGTGCCGGTGCTGACAGGCGTTGTTGTTGCCGGCCGTATCGGTGCGGCGATTGCAGCGGAGCTTGGCACGATGAAGGTTACCGAGCAGATTGACGCGCTGCGTGTTATGGCTGCCAATCCGGTGAGCTATCTGGTGGTGCCGCGCTTTATTGCGCTGGTGCTGATGATGCCTTTATTGGTGCTTTTTGCTAACCTTATCGGTAATATCGGCGGCTGGGTGGTGGCGCATTATTACGCCGGCATCGGCAGCTTTACTTATGAAAATTCTATCAGGACACTAGCGGAGTTCTATGACGTGTTTGGCGGTATGGTCAAAAGCTGTGTCTTTGGTGCGATAATTGCTATCGTAGGCTGCTATAAGGGCCTGAACGCGCCGAATGGCGCGGAAGGCGTTGGCCTGGCGACTACAGCCTCGGTAGTGCTTTCGATTATTCTGGTGTTTATCACCAACTATTTTCTTTCGATTATTTTGTATGTGTAAGGAGCCGGAAAAATGTCAAATGCAGCAATGATTCAGCTCCGACAACTTAAAATGGCCTTTGGCAGCAAGGTGATTCTTGATAATCTGGATTTGAATGTACGTCAAGGGGAAACGCTGGCAGTTATCGGTCCCTCAGGCACCGGCAAGAGTACCATCATCAAGTTGCTGACAGGACTGCTGGCACCTACTTCCGGCAGTATTGTTATCGACGGGCAGGACGCAAGCGCTTTCACTGAGGATGAATGGGATGGGCTGCGCCAGCATATGGGCGTAGTGTTCCAGTATTCCGCCTTATTCGACTTTCTGAACGTAGGAGAGAATGTAGCCTTCGGCCTGCGGCGGCATTTTAAGCTGCCGGAGGAGGAAATACAGGAACGCGTCGGCAAGCTGCTGGAGATGGTAGGCATGCCGGGTACGCAGAAGATGATGCCGGCAGAGCTTTCCGGCGGTATGAAAAAGCGCGTTGGCCTGGCGCGGGCGCTGGCCATGCAGCCGCAGATGGTTTTTTATGATGAGCCGACCTCCGGTCTGGACCCGGTGATGACGATGACCATCAGCAGGCTGATACGCAAAACCCAGCAGACGCTGGGAGTAACATCGGTTTTGGTAACACACGATATGGAATCGGCCTATTATGCCGCAGACCGTATCGCTATGCTATATAATGGACGCATTGTGCAGCTGGGCACAGTGGCGGAGATAAAAAACAGTACTAATCCAGTCGTGAAGGCTTTTATTAACGGCATGGAATTGAAAGAGGAGGAGAAAAATGAGCAGCAGTGAGGTTAAGGTTGGTGCCTTTGCGTTAGGCGGCGCAGTAGTGCTGGCAGGCATTATTACCTTTATGGGTGCTTTCAGCTTTGGCAAAAAGGGCTATGAGCTGCGCATTAACTATCCTCAGGTCAGCGGCCTGATGCCAGGACATGTTGTGCGCTATGCAGGCGTGCAGGTGGGCACGGTCAAAAAGATTAATGTGGCACCGGATAAGGTAGAGGTTATCACAGAAATTAATGACGATATCAAAATACCGCAGGGAGCAACCTTTACGATTTCTTCTGACGGTATTATGGGTGAAAAATATGTCAGCGTTATCCCGCCTGCCAAGCAGGGACAGGGTTATGTAGCCGAAGGCAGCACGATTAATGGTGTTGCCGGCGGTGGTATTGATGAATTCTTTGCTTCCTCCGGTGATTTGGTGAAGCGTATGGAAAATATCGCCAATGCCTTTGAAAATGTTTTTGGCGATAAGGAAGTCCAGCAGTCCATGAAATCCGGCTTTAAGAATATGAATGATATCGCTGAGAACATGAATACCTTCACGAAGGTAATGGCTGATGTGGCAGTAGCTAACCAGCAGGATATTACTTCGATGATTCATCAGATTAACGAGCTGAGCCATCGTATGAACGGCACGGCGGCCCATATCGAAAGCATTATGGCCGGTGTGGACAATAACGGCAAGACGGGCCAGAATGTGGCTGCGATTGCCCAGAATATGGCAGACACCAGCCAGCGTATGGAAAATATCGTCGAGGTGCTGGAAACGGTAGCGAAGGACCCGGTAACACAGAAATCGCTGAAGGAAACGCTGGTTAACGTCAAGGAAACGAGTGAGCGTGCCAACAGGATTTTGGGAACGCTTACTGAGGCGAAGGTTTCAACTGACGCCGGCTTTGCCGCCAAGGGCGGCGATTGGCGCGGTAGCTTGGGCGTAACGCTGCACCCGGCAGATGATACCTTCCTTTATATGGGCGGTTATGACATCGGCAATGCCAATAAATTTGATTTTCTTGTAGGCCGTCAGTATGGCAACGCAGCCTTCAGCATGGGTGCGATGCAGGGTGACTTCGGGGTCGGCGCCAGCTACGATTTAGGCAGGGACTTCAGGTTGTATTCTCAGTTATATGACTTTGATGATTTCAAGGTGCGTTTGGGCGGCGAATTCCGTTTGCATGATAACCTGTCGCTTTACGGCGAAACCATGGATGTGCGCGGTAATAAAGCTAATACTTATATGGGTGTGCGTACTTATTTCTAAAAAATATTTGACAAACAGCCCTAAATAAATATATAATTTTACTACTGACTGATTAGTCAGTTTTAGAAAATGGAGGTTTTTCGGATGAATAGAAATAAATTAACCAAACGTTTCTTGCTTTTATCTGCAGCACTGACCATGGCACTGGGGCAAAGTGCTTTTGCAGGTGAAACTGTTGCTTTAAATCTGGACGACGCTATGCTGCGGGCATTCCAGTCCAATCCGACCGTAAGCATTGCTCAATACGAGCTTGACAGCGCACGTGCCAGCTACAACGCTGCCCGCCAGAGCCGCGGTATCAGCATCAGTGCCAACCATACTACTCAGCGCGGCGGTTATGATGATGCTCATGAAGCTGCTCCCGGTCTTTGGACCAAGGGAATCGGCAACAATCATGCCAACAGCCTGACTGCTTCTCTGCCGATTTTTACCGGCGGTAAATTAAGCGGTACTATTAAACAGGCAAAGGCTAACTATCAATACAATGAGGTTGGCGTACAGCGTACCTATAACGAAATGCGTTCTACCGTTACCGACGGTTATTTCAAAATGCTGCAGGCTGATAATATGCAAAAGCTTAGTGCTGAATCCGTTACCCGTCTGGAAGACCATCTGAAAAATGTTCAGGCACAGTATGACGTTGGCGTGGTAGCCAAGGTAGATGTGCTGCGTTCTCAGGTTGAGCTGGCCAATGCTAAGCAAACCCTGATTCAGGCTGAAAATTCCTATCAGGTTGCTGAAGCAAACATGAACAAAATCGTCGGCCTGCCGATGGACACCACTCTGAAGCTCGACAATCTGCTGGTTTATAATGCCTATGATCAAAACATGGATGACTGCCTGGCTTATGCTGCCGAGCATCGTCCGGAGCTGATGCAGGCTAAATACGGTGTTGACGCTGCTAAGGGCGCCTTGATGGTTGCTCGCAGCGGTCATATGCCGCAGGTTGCTGCTAGTGCTACCCAGCAATGGAGTGACAGCAACTGGCCTGGTGATGAAGATGGCAAATGGGGCGTGGGCGTAAATGTCAGCCTGAACGTTTTCGATACCGGTGTAACCCTGTCCAAGATTCATGGTGCCGAGGCTGATTTGAAAAAGGCTGAGGAAACATATCGCGATACCGTGAATGCTGTAAACCTTGATGTTCGCAGCAATTATCTGGGACTGCGCGAAGCAGAAAAACGTATCAGCACCACTAAGCTGGCTGTAGAGCAGGCTGATGAGGATTACCGTATCGCTCAGCTGCGTTATATGTCCGGTGTTGGCACCAACACTGACGTGCTAGATGCTCAGGTTGCGCTGACTCAGGCCAAGACCAACTATACGCAGGCTCTGTATGATTACAATACCTCCAAGACAGCACTGGAAACCTCTATCGGCGTGCCGATGGAAAATCCTGTGACTGCTGTAAAGGTGCAGGCTGCCAAAACTGCGAAAGCTGTTAAAGCAACCGAAGAAAAAACCGAAGAGACTGCCAAATAATTAAGGCGTAAATTTAATAAACAGTGACACAATCAGGCCGGTGGGGCATAAATCTCACCGGCTTTTTTATGCGGCTTTAGCCGAGATTTCAGCGGATAAAAGAAATTTCTTCTCAATAAGAGGATGTTTTCTGCTGATGTCGAATAAATAGAAGTCGGAGTATATAAAAAACAGTCTTGTCATATTTTTGTCATAGAATTTTGTTAAACTATTAAATGGTGAAGTGTCATGAAAAAATATCTGCAATTTATAGGAGCATTAATCATTCTGCTTGCGGCAGGCTATATCTTTTTAGTCCATACGGTGATGCCTAAGTATATTAAGCAGGCCATACCGCAGCTCCAGCAGCTGGCAACGGAATACATCAACGGCAGTGTTTCTGTCGGCGGCCTGAAATGGGAAGGCGGTCTTACTGCCGAGCTGACGGACGTTGTCGTAAAGGATGCCAAGGGCGAGAAGGTAGCGGAGCTGCCGCGTACTGTGCTTACGCTGCGACCCTGGCTTGCTATGCAGAAGCCTGAGCGTGCGCTGAGCAGGATTGATGTAATGCGCCCGAAAATATATCTCACAATGAATGACAAAAATAAATGGAATATGCAGAATCTGCTGAAGCCGTCGGATTCTGAGGAAACGCCTTTTTACGGTACGCTGGCGGTAGACAAGGGCGAGCTGGTGGTAACTATGCCGCAGGGCAAGTGGCAGTTTGGCGTGGAAGGCAATATCGACGGCGGTGCCAATCCTGATTTTGCCGTGGATTTGGCTGTGACAAGCGGCGCCGATAAGCTGAAGCTGGCCGGCACGATGACTACTAAGGGCGAGGGCCGCATGAAGCTGACCGGCGATAAGCTGGCATTGGCACCCTATGCTGCTTTGGCCAAGCAATACGGTAATGTTGATGAGCTGCAGGGCGGCTTAGGCAAGCTCACTCTGCTTTATGTGAATAAGAACGGCAAGCAGCGCTTTAGCGGTGAAGTGAAGCTGGCAGCGCTCAGCGGTAAGCTGAGCCTGGCGGGCGAGCAGCACAGCCTGCAGCTGGACGGCTTGGTACGCGCGGATGAAAACCTTATCAGCGTCAGCAGTATTGACGCTGTGGTTGACGGGCAGAAGCTACACCTGGAGGGTGAAGCGGATTTGCGTGATACTGACGCGCCTTCAGGATTTGGTGTGCTGAGCAGTGATGCCTTGGCCTATAAAGGCTATAAGGCGGAAAAGCTGCGTGTGCCGTTTGATGTATCTAAGGACGTTGTGCAGCTCTATGACGTGAGTGCGCAATACGGCGGCGGTACGATTACCGCTAACGGTACGTATGACCTTAAGGAGCAGGTACTGACGGCAGACGCACAGCTGCAGCAGGTTACGCAGAATTTGCCCGGCAAACAGCAGGAGCAGGTACATATCAACGGTAAGCTGGCTGTTCTGGCCAAGCTGGTGCAGGACAAGCTTACGCTGCACGCTGCTGCCGATACAATGGATATCGGCTGGCGCAGCCTGAAGCTTAAACGCTTAGCCTTTGATGGCAGCTATGACAGCAAGGGCCTTAATATTGATGACCTCAGCTTTTTTGCCGACGGCGGCGGTACCTTGGCTGCCAAAGGACGTGTTGCCAAGGATGGCGCTTTGGCTGTTCACGGACGTATGGCCGATTTCCCGATTGATCCTGTGCTGGCAGCAGCCGGTCAGGATGGACGTGGTCTGTGCTCTACCGGCTTTGATGTCGGCGGTACGCTGGATGCACCAGAGTTTTCCGGCATGGTACAGCTGACGCAGGCAGAATTTATGTCGCAGAAGCTTAACGAAGCGCATGGCATTATCAGCATGAGGGATAATATCCTGGGCTTTAAGGATTTTACCGCGCATATGGATCAGGGACAGCATATTCTTAACGGTACAGTTAACCTGCAGGGTGCAGAGCCTGTGGCGGACCTTATGCTGACAACGAAGAATGTGCGCATTGAGCCGCTGATGGTGCTTGTGGGCAAGCCCGATATAGTTACCGGTAATCTTGATAATGTGATGCAGGTAAAGGGCAGCCTCAGTCACCCCTATATTCATGGTGAAGTGCATGCGTCCGACGGCAGTGCCGCTAAGCAGCTGTTTAATAATATCAGCGGTCATTATGCTTATGAGGACGGCCTGCTGCGCTTGCAGGATTTTGTAGTAGATGCCTTCTATGGACGTCTTACCTTGGATGGCACGATGACTGTCGACCGTAGGCTGAACTTTGTTATGGATGCCCAAAATGTAGATCTGGAGCATTTGCCAATTAGTGACGAAACAGTTGCTTTAGGCGGCAAGGTTAATGCCAAGGGACATCTGAGCGGTACACTGACAGCTCCCTTCTTTGATGGTGAAGTCAGCAGTGACAGAATAACGATTAACGATGAACCGTTGACGGAGCTCAAGGGTACGCTGGCCAGCAATGGTCGTGATGTGAATAAGCTGAACGCTTCCTTTAAGCAGCCTTATCGTGATGATCCAATCAACTATGGCCTGTATAGTGCAGATCTTAATATTAACCTGGTTCAGCACTTTATTGAAGGCAAAGTAGAAAACCTTTGGGGCGATATTGGTGGCCTGCTGCGCATGGCGCGCCAGGATTACGATATCAATGGCCTGATGCAGGGAGAGCTGCTGTTCAGCTACAAAGGCCATGGCGAGGGTGTAAAAATTAAAGCTGCTGCTGATAACGTCAAAATCCATGATTTGAACTACGCGCAAATGCGTTTTGAAGGACGCATTGATAAGGGCGGCGTGCTGCATTTTGACAACGTCAAAATGCAGGAGCAGGATGGCGTAAGCGATAGAGGAATTATTGCTGTCGGCGGTTCGGTAGATCTTAAGCAAAGAATGCTGGATATCGAGGTTGCAGCAGTGAAGGCTAACCCGGCGATTGTTACGGCAGTTATGAAGGATCCGCCGGAAATTAAGGGCGAAACCGATATGCTGGTGCAGGTGCAGGGCAGCTTTGATAATCCCAAGGGAACTGCTTCGCTGGAAATTGCCAACGGTTCTGTTGCAGGCGTAAGTGTAGACGATATGACGGCGATGCTGGCTTTGGCAGATGATAACATTAAGCTGCAGCAGCTGATTGCGACGAAGGATGCTTATGGCGTCAGTGCTTCCGGTGATATTCCGCTGGATCTGTTCCGTGATAAAAAGCAGCGTCATAACCCTGATGCGCAGATGAACATTGTGATGGACCTGGATAAGGCGCGCTTGGGAATTTTGCCGGCGCTTACCAAAATGGTAGAATGGGGCGTAGGCGATACGCAGGGCAAAATCCGTTTGGCAGGCACGCTGGAGGAGCCACTGCTGTTCGGTTCGGTAAAAATCGCCGGCGGCAGTGTTAAGGTTAAATATATAAATACTGTTTTTGATGATATCAATCTGGACGTACTGTTTAACGGTAATACTGTACAGCTGAAGAACCTGTCTGCTAAGTTAGGCAAGGGCATGCTCAGTGCCGAAGGCAGCTATGCACTGCATACCGATGCTGATACAGCCTACAGTCTGCATATCAAGGCAGATAAGGCGCAGCTGGCCTCCAAGATTTTCACCGGTACGATTACCAGTGACGTAACTCTGCAGCCGGAAAAATACCCCGATATGAAAAACCGCAAGGGCAATGCTGCGCCGCCTATGGCCTTCCGCCCGCGTATCAGCGGCAGTCTGCGTCTGGATGACGTGCTGATTAATATGCCGACGGTTCCCGAGCTGAGCGAGGGGGACAGCAATATCGGCCTGGATATGAAGCTAATACTGGGGCCGAAGGTGCACCTTTATAACAGCTATCTGTATGATATCTGGCTTAAGGGCGGTATTGATATCAAGGGCAGCACGCTCTTCCCAATGATTGACGGTACGATTAAAGCTGATAAGGGCACTGTTAAATATTTACGTACCGACTTTAAGCTGAATAATGCCAGTCTGGTATGGGTTGATCCGGGAAGCTTTTTGCCGAATGTCAGCCTCGACAGCACGGCGCGCTTCAGCCGTTATAACATTTTTATGAAGATTAATGGGCCGGTAAGCGAAATGGATCTGCAGCTTACCAGTGATCCGCCGCTGACGCAAAATACGATTGTGCGTATGCTGACGCTGCAGCGCGAAAGTGCCGGCAGCAATGAGGTTACCAGTGATGATATGGCAAATCTGATGACAGTTGGCCTGCAGATGACGGTGCTCGGTGACGTAGAAATGTTTGTCAAGCAGACACTGGGCTTGGATCAGTTCCGCATTTATACCGGTAAAACGCGCTCTGGCATAGGCTTTGAAAGCGTTCATGACCGTAATAAAGAGTTGACGGCAGACGAGAAAAACCAGTATAATGTTCTAGTAAGCAAATATCTGAATAATAACTTTATGATTGGTTATACAACAAGCTTCGATGCTGTCGACAGAAGTATTTTCGGACAGTATGATATCAGTAAGCACATGAATATAACATATTCCCGCAGCTATGACCTGGCCAAGGATCCCAAGGATTGGTATGGCCTGGAATATAAGATATCGTTCTGAGCATTGCTGTGCAAATGTAGATAAGAAGGGAGGTGAACAGATGCTGCAAGGCTATTTGGAAGAGCTGAGAAAGACTTTGCTGCTGGAGCCGGAGGAAGAGCTGGAGCTTTGGCGGCGTGATGCTGACGGTGACGAAGCGGCGCACCAACGCCTGATGACGGCTTATCAGCCGTTAGTTTTTAAAATTGCTGCCAGCTTCAGGCTGCCGGAGGCAGAGACAATGGAGCTGATTCAGGAGGGCATGGTTGGCCTGCTGGAGGCTGCAGAAAGCTACGATTACAAGCGGCAGGTAGCCTTCAGCCTGTTTGCTTCCTATCGCATTAAGGGAAGCATGGTGGATTATCTGAGGAAAAGCTCAGAAAAGGGCATGCTTTACCTGGACAGTGAATTGTCCAATGGTTTTACCCTCAGTGATGCGTTGCCTTCGGAGCTGGCTTCGCCCAGCGAGGTTGCCGAACAGCAGCTGCTTTGCGAAAAGGTGGCGCAGGCTATGGACCGCCTGCCGCTGAAGGAGCAGCAGGTGCTGCAGGGCATGTATCTGGAGGACAGGCCGGCGCAGGCAGTTGCCGACGCTATTGATGTAAGCCTCGGTCATGTTTACCGCCTGCAGAAGCAGGGAGTTCGTCGCATCCGCGGCATGCTTTCACGCTTCATCCATGAATTTAACAAGGAATAATATATAAGTCAATATATGACGAAAAATAGCGAAATTGCCAGTTAGCCTTACTAAATCTGCTGTAATCATCTTAAATGGCTTGTGAAAATACAGGACGTCAGCTGATTATATAAGACATAGTTATTAAAAACAATTATGTACAGAAAGGGGTAAAAGCATGACGCAGCCAAGCCGCACATTGTTCCATCGCATTCGCTGCATAAAAAGTAGTCTGGATAAGGCGGAGCAAAGCTTTATGGATAATAAGGATATACGGGGCGAGCTTGATTTGATGCTGGCGGAGGCCGAGCTGAAAAACCTGCGTCGGAAAAAGGACCGCCCCTGGAGCTGGAACCGTCAGGTTCTGGCAGTCTGTGCAGCATTTTTGTTAGTAGCTGCTGGTTTTGGCGGCTGGTGTTTTGCCAGAAACCATTACCGTGCCAAGGCGCAGGCCGTGTTGCCGCCGCCTGCGGCAGCACCCGTGGTTAAGCCGGAGCAGAAAATGCCGGTACAGGATTCTGTGCCCAAGACTGCAGCTATACAGAAACAGCCTGCTAAGGATACACCGGTACGGGAGAAGCAAGGCGCTTCCGACCGTGTTACTATATCTAAAGCCGATATGCACAAATTAGTGCAGTCAGCGCGAGTTGAGTTGAGTGACTCTAAATGAATCATGAGGAGGAATATCGATTGAAGAAACAATACTTATGGCGGCCTTTGACAGTAGGCCTGGCAGCAATGCTGCTGGCTGCTCCTGTTTACGCCGAAGAAATCCCGACACCTGCTGCAGGTGCTGGTACCTCTGTAACGCAGACTGCACCGGAAAGCCAGCAAGAAACAAGCCTGGCACCATATTTGGGAAAGACCATTACCAAGCAGATTATTGCCGGTAATAAGACTGTGCCTGAGGCAGAGATTGCTGCTGCTTTGAAAACCAAGCCTGGCATGCAATTTACTGAAGCTGGCCTGAGCGAGGATTTGAGTGCTATTTATGACATGGGCTGGTTCTATGACCTGCGCCCGGAATTCAAGCTGGTTCCGGAAGGCGTACAGGTAATCTATCATGTGATGGAAAACCCCGTTTACCAGAAAACTGAGGTTGAGGGCAACACTGTGCTGAATAAGCAGAAGGTGGCAGGCTTCTTTGACCTGGAGCAGGGTAAGATTGCTAACCTGAAGGATATCAATAAATGCGTCCAGAAGCTGGAGGAGGAATACCGTTCCAACGGCTATATCCTGGCGCGTGTTACTGACGTGCATATGGAGCCGGACGGTACCTTGAAGGTTACTGCCAACGAGGGCATCGTAGAAGGCTTTAAGGTTAAGGGTAATGTTAAGACAAAGGATTATGTTGTTACCCGTGAAATGAAGCTGAAAAAGGGCGAACCCTTTAATGCCAAGGCTGCACGCCGCAGCATGCAGCGTGTCTATAACCTGGGCTATTTTGAAGACGTTAACATCAAGCTGAACCCTGGCCGTGAGCCTAACGGCGTTGAGGTGGAGATTTCGGTAGTAGAAATGAACACCGGTACCTTTGGCATTGGCGCAGGCTACAGTAATGCTGACGGCTTTGTCGGTATGGTTTCTATCGGTGATAAGAACTTCCGCGGTATTGGCGATAAGATTAATGTACGCTGGGAGTTCGGCGGTGAGGATAACAAGAACTATGACTTCAGCTATACCCGCCCCTGGCTGGACGACAAGGAAACCAGTGCTACCATTAACCTTTATGATATCACTAACGAATATGCCGATTACAATATCGATGGTGACGAAATTGCCCGCTACGACAAAAAGCGTCGCGGTCAGGAAATTACCTTCAGCCGTAAAACCCATAATGAGTTCGTAAGTAACTACATTACGCTTAAAAACCGTGATGATATCTACAAGGGCGAAGCTGACGGCTACGAAGGCGATTCTAACCAATATTACGAACCTGGATTTAACAAAAGTGATAAATTTGAGAAGGACTGGATGCCTGAAGATTATCGTGAACGCCGTAAGGAAAACTTTGGTGTTACCCGCAGTATTACCTTCGGCCGTGTATATGATTCCCGCGACAACATCTATGATCCGCATGAAGGTAAGCGCATCGGCTACAGCGTAGAATGGGCCGGCGGCATGGGCGGTGACTTTGACTTCACCAAATGGACCGCTGATTGGCGCTATTACTATCGTGCAGGCGGCGAAAGCGTTTGGGCACTGAACCTGGGTGTAGGCTATGCCAGCGGCGATATGCCGTTGTCTCAACGCTTCACCATGGGCGGCAGCGATACCCTGCGTGGCTACGAGGATGACCAGTTCCGCGGCAACAGCATGCTGAAGGCTACTTTGGAATACCGCTTCCCGATTGTCAAGAAGGTACAGGGCGTGCTCTTCACCGATAACGGTTATGCCTGGGATAAACGTCATGAGGATGAATTTGATATGGGCCTGCTCAAGAACAGCTACGGCGTAGGCCTGCGTATCAACTCTCCTTTGGGACCGGTTAAGCTGGACTATGGCTATGGTGAAGATGGCGGCAAATTCCACTTCAGCTTTGGTGGACAGTTCTGATTTTGCGGAGAATATTTAGGCTATGAAGCTGAATAAGATTCTGTTCTGTGCTGCAATGACAAGCATCTTGCCATTGCAGCATGCTTTTTCTGCACCGGTTAACAGAGTAGAGGTGCAGGTTATAGATACAAACGGTGGCACCAGCCAGCTGCTGCTGCAAAAGATGAGCGATAGCATGCAGGTGGTCGCAGACCAGCTGTTTCTTGATAAGGATGCGGTGAAAATTGCTGCAGCCAGGGAGGATTATGCCAGGTTGCTGACGGAAATCGGTGACAGGGTATTTACCGGCTACGAGCTGACTGATGTTCAGCTTGATGTAGGTGAAGCGACACAGGTGTGCTTGTATGCACGTCCCTGGAACAAGGTTATCGAAAAGCCCTTTATCGATTTGCAGTTTTCCGGCGTAGAGCCGCAGACAGCAGCTTTGCTTGAGCGGCGTATTCCGGCGCTGCAGGCTCAGCTGGAGCAGGCCATCAGCGGTGCCTCGGTAGATGCAGGTGACTGGGCTGGCGGCGTACTGCGCAAGCTGGTACGCAGCGAGGTGCAGGCACAGCTGCCTGAATTTAAGCCGGCTGTTGACGTGCTGCAGGAGGACGGACGCACTGTAGTGCAGGTTGTTATCTATCCCGTAGGGCAGTTGGTGCGCGACATTCGCTATGAGCTGCGCAGTGAGGATATTCCCAATGTGCTTTTGATGCAGATGAAGTACAAATATGCCGGTGAGTGCGACAAGCTGCGCGGCTTGCCGGTGGCTTATGTGCAGCGGCACCGACAGGAGCTGGAGCAGCAGCTTTTAGAGAAGCTTATGACTGAACCGGAGGTAAAAAACTATCAGCTGCGGCCACAGGTGAAAATCACCCCGGGTGCGGATCTGGGTGTCAGCATTATGATTGAATCAGATGATTACAAAATCTGGTTTGAAGGCTATGGTGATATCGGCCGTGATAAGGATAACCTTTCCGGCAAGGCGCATCTTGGTAAATTTATTTCGCCGCGTGACGAGATTTTTGGCGAGGCAGAGGTTATCCTGGATGATGTCCAGTGGCGCTTCGGCACCGGTTATACGCATTATTGGGGCAAGAGCAGCTGGAGCTATGTACGGCGTATGCCTATGGGTGACAACAATTACCGTCTGGAATATTGCCTGAGTCCTAAATGGCGCTTGCGGGCGGAACATTTTTCCGGTGATGACCGTAACGAATTTGGCGTGCGCTACCGTATTCATGAGTTCCTAAGTGCGGAATATATTTATGGCGGGCAGGAATTTTACCTGCGTCTTATAGGAAATCTGTAGCAATTCTTGAAAGAATGAGCGTAGACTGATATAATAAGATATATTATTGCAACAGACGGGACAGAAGCAGATGACAGCAGCTTACTGTTGTTTTCTGCTCTTGCCGCTTCTGAATTTTTGTATGAGGAAAAGAAGGTAGGGATTTAGATTATGATGCAGAAATTGCGTAACCCTAAAAATGTAAAACTGATCTCCTTGTTTATTGCAGCCATTTTTGTACTGGGCTGCTTTGCGCTTTCTGTAACGCAGAGCGGTGTTGGCAAGAGTGCTTTTGCAGCCTCCAGCGAATCTGCTATCGGTGTAGTTAACTATCAGATGCTGGTAGCACAAAGCCCGGATTTGAGCAAAGTTAACGAAGCTATGAACAAAGAAATCGAATCTGCCCAAAAGGATTTCAATGAGAAAAGCAAAACCATGAATGAGGCAGAAAAGAGAAAGTACTATACCCAGACTCAGGAACGTCTGGCTAATAAGCAAAAAGAGCTTATGGACCCCGTACTGAAGAAAATTGAAGCTAGCATCAAAAAGATTGCTGACAAAAAAGGTTTGGCAGTTGTAGTAGATAAGAACACTGTTGTTTTCGGCGGTGTAGATATTACCGATGAGGTTGCCAAGGCTATGCAGGCAGGAAAATAACAGCTTCTGCAGCGCATTGCTGCTCTGAAGTTGGCAGATTGCCTTGCGCAATGTCAATTTAATCGCGGTATTTACGGATGTACAGCAATGTTATTGGAGGCAGGAATGAAGAAGAACAAGCTGGTAAAAATAAGTGCTATTATTGCAGCTGCTCTGCTGATTTCGGCATGCAGTACCAATGTCCGGGGACCGCAGGAAAAAATTGCTGTTATCAACTGGGAGCAGGCGGTAAGCGCCCATCCTCAGTATACTAAGCTGGAGCAGGGCGAAAAAATCCTGCAGGATCTGCTGAACAAGCGCAAGGGGCAGGAGGAGTTGGCCAAGGCGCAGCTAAGCAGCTTGAATAAGCTGCGCAGTCTGCGGCAGCTCAGCCAGCAAAGCTTCATGGAGGCTGATTTCAATACCCGGATGGTAGAACAGAGGGAGATTGAAAATGCTAAGCTACAGAAGTTTGTAGCACAGGCTGAGGCAGAAGCAGACAGCAAGCTGGCTGCACGCAAAACAGAGGTTGAAGAAGCCTATAAGCTGAAGCTGTTTAATTTACGCGCGCTGCTGGAGACCGTAAAAATGAAGCCTGATGAACGTCAGGCGGTTGAAAAGCAGCTGCAGCATTTGCAGCAGGAGCGTGGTGTGCAGATTGGTGAGCTGCAGGCGGAAAAACGACGCCTGGTTGATGCCAAGGTACTGCCTTATAAAGAGCAGGCTGAGCAGCGGATGCGTGAGATGGCACAGAAGTATCATGCTCAGGCTATGCAGCAGCTCAAATCGCCGGAGGAACGCGACAAGGAAATGCTTGATACGGCACCGAAGGCCTTAAACAATGCGCTGAGTGTTATCGACAGAGAAATTGATAAGCAGCAGGAGAAGAATGATAGCTTGAAGAAGCAAATCAATCAGGATATCGAAAGTCAGGCTGTGAAGCTGGCGCATGAACGCGGTTATACTATTGTTTTTAATAAGTTTAGAGTTAATATGAAGGCGGAGGATATTACCGATGCCATAATCAAGGCCTTAAAAAAGACGTGATACGTTCACGTGCCCGGGCCTGATTCATGCTATAATTAAGTGAGGTTAAAAATTATGAAAAAAATTATTGCTGGTTTGATGATTGCAGCATCTATGTTTACTTTTGGCTGCAGCGGACGCAATGCTGATTTTGGTACTGTTGATATGAGCAAGATTGAAGCTGAAGCTCCTATCGTAAAAACAACTCAGGAAGATGTTACTAAAAAAATGACTGACCTGAAAACCCAGATGGATAAGGATATGGCAGGCAAAACCGGCGATGATGCCAAAAAGGTTGCCGAAGATTATGGTGCTAAGGCTAAGCTGATTCAAAGCGAGGCTCAAAATAAACTGAAGGCCAGCCTGGATACTGCACTGAAGCAGGTTTCCGATGAGAAAAAGCTGGGCGCTATTTTAGATAAGCGCGCTGTTCCACAAGGCGGTACTGATGTTACTAGTGATGTAATTGCAAAAATGAAATAAGCAGCACCCTGAAGCGGGCGGGTAGTCCGTCCGCTTTTTGCGTAAGTAGCTTTATGGTGGAGGTATGAAATGGAGAAGAGTGTACAAGAATTAGCTGAGTTTTTAAAAGGTACAGTAGAGCATGATAACCCCGAATTGCTCATTACCGGTGTCAATGGACTGGTGGAGGCAGGTCCGAAGGATATTTCCTTTGCTGTGCCGCCTCATGTAGAGCATTGTCATCTCAGCAAGGCCGGTGTAATGGTTCTGAGCCCTGAGGATCCGGAGCTTGATGGTCGTCCGGTTATCAGAGTTGCTAACCCGCGTGCAGCTTTCGCTGCCCTGCTGGAGCTGTTCCGCCCGCAGGAGAAGGTAGAGCGCGTTATCAGTCCCTATGCTTATGTATCCAAAAAAGCAAAAATCGGCAGCAATGTTGCTATCCAACCCTTTGCGGTAGTAGAGGACGATGCTGAGATTGGTGACGGCTGCGTTATTTATCCACACGCTTATGTTGGCAAACGCGTAAAAATGGGCAAGGATTGCACTCTTTATCCTAATACCACCATCCGTGAGGATTGCGTGCTGGGCGACAGGGTTATTCTGCAGTCCGGTTCTGTTATCGGCGGTGATGGCTTCGGCTATATTACTCAGAACGGCAAGCACAGCAAGGTGCTGCAAACCGGTAATGTAGTGCTGCAGGATGATGTAGAGATTGGCAACAACACCTGCATTGACCGTGCTACCGTGGACAGCACGATTGTTGGCAAGGGCACCAAGATTGATAATCTGGTACATCTGGGCCACAACGATATCTTAGGTGAAAACTGTCTTGTTGTTGCGCATGTGGGTATTTCCGGCAGCGTAACTGTTGGCAATAATGTTACCTTTGCTGGCCAGGTTGGTACTGTCGGTCATATTACCATTGGCAACAACTGCGTATTTGGTGGCAAAACCGGCATTACCAACAATGTTCCTGATAACTCTGTTATGGGTGGCTTCCCTGCAATGCCAATGAAGGAATGGCTGCGCCAGGAAGCAAATTTGCGCAAGGTGGGCGATATGCTCAAGCGCATTAAGGCTCTGGAAAAGGAACTGGCAGAGCTGAAAAAATAAGTAGGTGGTGAAGGCTTGTTAGGTTATTATATAGTCAAGCTTTTTAGTAAATTTATGTGTGTTTCACCCCTGTGGCTGCGCAAGCTGGTGGCAAAATTTCTGGGCAGCGTAGCAGTAATGGTTGTACCGCGCTGGCGTATGCAGATGGCAGAGGCCAACATTCGCGAATGCCTGGGGGTTGATGAAGCAAGAGCGGCCCAAATCGCTGAAGAAAGCCTGCATCGCTTTGGTCGCATGGTCGTGGAGGTTATGCGCTTCCCCTTGCTGAATAAGGATAATATTGACCAAAAAGTAATGGTAGAAGGCCTGGAATATCTGGAGGCTGCCTATGCACAGGGCAAGGGCGTCATTATGGCTACCGGCCATTACGGTAACTGGGAGCTTTTAGGCGCAACTGTAGCGCTGCATGGCTATCCTATGCTTTCCATTACGCGTAAGCAGAATAATGGTCACATGGATAAGCTCATCAATGAATTCCGCCAGATGGTAGGACAAAAGGTTACCTATAACCGTGGTGAGCATGGCTTGCTGGCAATCAGCCGTATGCTGCGTGAAAAAAATCTTCTGGGTATTCTTTACGACCAGGATACGAATGATGATGGCGTGCGCATTGATCTGTTCGGCAAGGATTCTGTTATCCCGATGGGACCGGCGGCGCTTTCGCGTATTTACGGTTCACCGATTTTACCAATCTTTCTGCACAACAATGCAGATGGCAGCTGTACTGCTAAAATTTATCCTCCCTTGTACACCCCGAAAACGAAAAACAAGGAGCAGGATTTTTACGCAGTAACCCGTGAACTGGTTACAATTCTGGAGCATGAGATTATTGCGCATCCGGAAATGTGGTTCTGGGTGCATGACCGTTGGAAGGACGGACGCCAGCGGTTTGGCAGAAAAAAATAAATTTGATAAAGGAGGAGCAAAATGACCGAACAAAAAAAGGAATACCAGCATACAATTGCTAAAGAGGTATCCTATTCTGGCATTGGTCTGCATTCCGGCAAGGATGTGCTGATGACGCTGAAGCCTGCAGCACCTGATACAGGCATCATCTTCATCCGTACCGATTTACCTGACAGACCGGAAATAAAAGCTTTGCCGGAGAATGTAAGCTCCACGGTAAAGGCAACAACACTTAGTGCCAATGGTGCTGAGGTTTTTACAGTTGAGCATCTTATGGGTGCGCTGTCTATGATGGCGATTGACAATATCCGTATTGAAATGTCTTCCCCGGAACCGCCGGTAACCGACGGCAGTGCTAAGGTTTTCTGCGAGCTGATTGAAAAAGCAGAACCGGTGCAGCAGGAGGCAGAACGTCATATATATGCCGTTGATAAAGCATTTTCCGTTTATGACAATGACCGTTATATCGTTATTTTACCTTATGACGGCTACAGAATTTCTTTTACATCCATCAACAGTCATCCGATGCTGGGAACCCAGTATTTCGATATCCTGCTCGATAAGGAGAGCTTTAAAAAGGATATTATGGCTGCCAGAACAGTGGCTTTTACTTCCGAGCTGGAAATGCTGCGTAAGATGGGACTGGGACTTGGCGGTTCGTTAGAGAATGTAGTTGTTTTTGATGATGAAAAAATTCTTTCTGTGCCGCGTTTTGACGATGAACTGATCAGACACAAGATACTTGATGCCATCGGCGACTTGTATCTGCTGGGACCGATTAAAGCGCATGTTATTGCCGTAAAAACAGGCCATGCCTTTAATTCCGCAATCGCTAAGCAAATACAGGCTTACAGAACAAAGGGGGAGTAATAAATGACAGTATTAGATATTAACGAAATTAAAAAGATTCTGCCGCATCGTTATCCGATGCTTTTGGTTGACCGCATTCTGGAAGTTGAGCCTATGAAGCGCGCAGTAGGTATTAAAAATATTACCGCTAATGAAATGCAGTTCTTAGGTCATTTCCCTAATGAACCGATTATGCCCGGCGTTCTGCTGATTGAGGCTATGGCTCAGGTTGGCGGCGTTGCTATGCTGTATCCGGAAGAAAACCGCGGCAAGATTGCTGTTTTCGCTAAAATAGACAATGTGCGCTTCCGCAAGCAGGTTGTGCCCGGTGACCAGGTTGTAACCACCGCTGAGGTAACTAAAATTATGCGCGGCAGCATGGGTATCATTCATTGCGAGGGTAAGGTTGACGGCAAGGTTGCCTGCGAATGCGATTGCACCTTTGCTATTATGGACCCGAAAGAAAATTAATCAGCAAAATACAAAAAAGCTGTAATTGGTAGAATAAGCGAGCAATACAGCTAAAATTAATGCTAATTTCATTTAACTGTGATTTTTGTAATGTTAAAAATCGTGGATACCTGTGATTATAGTATTATATTTATATTTAATTGCTTGATTAACATCTTGTTTGGGGAGTGAAAATAATGAGTTCGGTTATTATGCCAACTAGTGGTATCCATGAAACTGCAATCATTCATCCGTCTGCTAAAATCGGCAAGGACGTTAGCGTAGGTCCTTATGCTGTTATCGACGAAGATACGGAGATTGGCGACGGCTGCGTGATTGGCGCACATGTGACTATCCATCCATATACTAAAATCGGCAAGAATTGCCACTTTTTCCCGGGCTGCTCTATTGGCGCAGTACCGCAGGATTTAAAATTTGTAGGTGAAAAAAGCTATACCATTATCGGGGATGGCGGCAGCTTCCGTGAATGTTGCACTGTTCATCGTGCATGCGGCGAAGGCAACGAAACCCGTATCGGCAACAATATCCTGATGATGGCCTATACCCATGTAGCGCATAACTGCATTGTAGGCAATAATGTTATCATGTCCAATGTTGCTACGCTTGCAGGCCACGTTATCGTTGAGGACCGTGCCGTTATCGGCGGCTTGTCTGCAGTACACCAGTTCTGCAAGATTGGCCGTAACGCAATGATTGGCGGTATGGCACGTGTAACCCAGGATGTTCCTCCGTTCATGATCTGCGCCGGTGATCCTGCCTTTGTTTCCGGCCTGAACAGCGTTGGTCTTTCCCGTGCCGGTATGCCGGTAGAAGAGCGCAGCGAGCTGAAAAAGGCTTTCCGCATTCTTTATCGCAGCGGCCTGCCACTGCAGGAGGCAATCAGCACTATGGAGCAGGAGCTGACAAGCTCCGAGCCGATGGAACATCTGCTGCGTTTCCTGCGCAATGTTGAACGCGGTATTATCCGTACACGCAGAGGCTAAGGCTATGGAGGTGCTGGGCGTACTTTCAGGTGTCGGACATCTGCCGGTAGAGGTAGCACGCTCGGCAAAGGAGCTGGGTTACCATGTTGTCGCTGTAGGTGTTGTTCCCGGGATTGACGAGGAGCTGCCTGGCAGTGTTGATGCTTATTACGATATCAACATCGGCAAAATTGGCAAGATTATTTCTACGCTGAAAAAAAATAAGGTTACCAAGGTCACCATGATCGGTAAGGTAACAAAGGAAGTTTTGTACAAAGCAGGCAGGATTGTTCCTGATCTGCGGGCGATAAAAATTTTAGCTACTATTCCGAACCGTAAGGATGATACTATCATGAATGCGATTGTTAAGGAGCTGGAGGACGAAGGCATTGAGGTTATGGATCAGACCTTGCTGATCAAACCGCTTTTGCCACAGCCTGGCGTTCTGACAAAGCGTAAGCCTACAGAGGCAGAGCTTGCGGATATGGAATTTGGCTTTGAGATGGCGAAGGCTATCGGCGGACTTGATATTGGTCAGACCGTAGTTGTAAAAAATCGTGCTGTGATGGCAGTAGAAGCAATTGAAGGCACTGATGCCTGCATTTTGCGCGGCGGTTTTTTAGGCAAGGGCGGTGTGATTGTAGCCAAGGCTGCCAAGCCGAAGCAGGATCAACGCTTTGATATTCCCGGTTTTGGTACGACAACGATTGAATCTATGATTCATGCCGGTGCTACCGGAGCTATCATTGAAGCAGGTAATACTATCATTCCGGAGCGCGAAAAGGTGATTGCGCTGGCAGATGAGCACAATATTACCATTCTTGTAAAATAAATATCGTAAAAATTTCGTATTTCTTAGCGGCTGATAGCTTATGTCAGCCGCTTTTTGTGTTATAATATATACTGAATATATATAGGTAAATGCAAGGAGACATCATGGCGAAAATATTAATATCTGCCGGAGAAGCCTCTGGCGATATCCATGCAGCTGCTGTGACTGCTGCTATAAAAAAACTTGATAGCAAGGCTGAGGTCTTTGGCATGGGCGGCGACGCTCTGCGTCAGGCTGGCGGCGAGGTGCTGTGGGACATTAAGGACCATGGCGTAATGGGCTTTGTGGAGGTTATCCGCAAGCTGCCGGATTTATTCCGCCTGCGCAGTGATTTTGCGCGCATTATGGACGAACGCAAGCCGGACTGTCTAGTGGTTGTCGATTACCCCGGTTTTAATATGAAGCTGGCTAAGCTGGCTCATGATAAAGGAATTCCCGTTGTATCATATATTGCTCCGTCGGCATGGGCCTG
Organism: Phascolarctobacterium succinatutens CAG:287; assembly: GCF_000434895.1. Classification (GTDB taxonomy): domain Bacteria; phylum Bacillota; class Negativicutes; order Acidaminococcales; family Acidaminococcaceae; genus Phascolarctobacterium_A; species Phascolarctobacterium_A succinatutens_A. The sequence goes on along the minus strand of NZ_FR892810.1, from coordinate 42,777 downwards.
GAACAAGGGCCGTGCCAAAAAGGTTGCGAAAATAGTGGATAAGGTTGCCTGCATCTTTCCTTTTGAATACGATGTGTATAAGGAAGCAGGTGCTCCCGTAGAGTTTGTAGGTCATCCGCTGCTGGATATTGTACATCCTACAATGACAAAGGCCGAGGCTGAAGCCTGGGCCGGCAAGCAGCCCGGCAAAAAGCTGGTGCTGCTGATGCCCGGCAGCCGTCTGATGGAAATTGAAAAAATGCTGCCGACGCTGCTGGCAGGCGCCAAGCTTTTACAGAAGCAAATGCCAGATGTGCAGTTTGTTATGCCGCGTGCCAATACTATTCCGCTGCTCATGCTGCAGGAAAAAATTGCGGCGTATGGCATTGAGGTGAAAATTACCGAAGGCCATAACTATGATTTGTTCAGTGTGGCGGACCTGGCGCTGGCAACCAGCGGCACAGTAACGCTGGAGGCTGCTTTATGCGGACTGCCGAGCGTGATTGTCTATCGTACATCGGCACTGAATGCATTTATAGCGCGTCTGGTAATTAACATTCCCAATATCGGCTTACCTAATATCGTAGCCGGCAGAACAATTATGCCGGAGCTGCTGCAGGAGGACTTCACCCCGGAAAAATTAGCGAAAACTGCAGTAGAGCTGTTGCAGCCTGAGCGTCAGGCACAGATGCAAAGCGATTTGTCATATATGAAGCACAGACTTGGTGAACCCGGTGCGGTAAATCGTGTCGCTCAATTAATCTTAAAAATGACTGAGGAGAGAAAATGAATTTATACTTTCGAGCATTGAAATATATTAAACCATATTGGAAACGAGGCTTGGCAGCTGGAATTTGTACTATTATTGCTGCAGGTGGTACAGCTTATTTGCCGTTTGTTATCAAGGATATGGTTGACCAGGTGTTGAGTGAAAAAAATACAACTATGCTGAATTGGATAGTATTAAGCATTATTGTTGTATTTGTTATTCGTGGTATTGCTTATTATGGTCAGAGCTATCTGATGAACTATGTCGGTCAGCGCGTGATTATTGATATCCGTAAGGCCGTTTTTGAAAAGCTGCAGCGCCTGAGCATGAGCTTTTACGACAAGCATAAAACCGGTACGATTATGAGCTATGTGACCAACGACGTAAGTGCATTGCAATCTGCGATGGTGGACAACGTTGTGGAAATGATTACTGAAACAGTGATTTTGGTAGCTTCTATTGTCATGATGATTTATTTGGACTGGAAGCTGTTTCTTGTAACCTTTGCAACCTTTCCGGTGGTACTCTTCTTTATCGACAGTTTTGGCAAACGCATCCGTAAATCCGGTAGTCGTATTCAGGAGGCTGCTGCTGATATTACCTCTGTACTGCAGGAGGTTGCTTCCTCTCCGCGCGTAATCAAATCCTTTGTGCGTGAAGGCTATGAAGTGGACCGTTTTGACAAGGAAAATATGAACAACTTCCGTGCTAATATGAAGTATGCACAGCTTTCCTCAACGCTTACTCCGACGATTGAATTTGTTGCGGCTGTCGGCGTTTCCATTATTCTCTGGTACGGCGGCAACAGCGTTATCAATGGCAGTATCACCGCAGGCTCTCTGGTAGCCTTCCTGACCTATGCTGTTAATATTTCTAACCCGATTAAACGTTTGAGCCGCGTTATCGGCAATATTCAGAAGGCATTGGCTGCAGCGCAGCGTGTTTTTGACGTACTTGATTTACCGGAAGATATTAAAAATGCACCTGATGCCAAAGCTCTGCCGAAGGTGAAGGGTGATGTACGCTTCAATGATGTAAGCTTTGCTTACAACGAAAACGAAGAGGTGCTGAGCCATGTTTCCTTTGAGGTTAAGCCAGGCGAAATGGTTGCCTTTGTCGGTCCTTCCGGTGCTGGTAAATCTACCGTAGCCAGCCTGTTGCCGCGGTTCTACGATGCGATTAACGGCAGCATTACGATTGACGGTCAGGATATCCGCAAGGTTACGCTTGATTCCCTGCGTGAGCAGGTTGGTATCGTACCGCAGGAAACAGTGCTGTTCAACGGCTCTGTTTATGATAACATTCTTTACGGCCGCCTTGATGCGACTCGTGAGGAGGTAGAGGCAGCAGCAAAGGCTGCTAATGCCCACGACTTTATTATGCAATTGCCTGATGGATACGAAACAATGCTGGGTGACCGTGGCATGAATATTTCCGGTGGCCAGCGTCAGCGTATTTCCATTGCCCGGGCAATATTGAAAAACCCGCAGATTCTGATTCTCGACGAGGCAACCTCTGCACTAGATACGGAAAGCGAGCGCGTGGTACAGGAGGCTCTGGACCGCCTGATGGTAGGCAGAACATCCTTTGTTATTGCGCATCGTCTTTCAACGATTAAAAATGCCGATAAGATTATGGTTCTGGAAAAGGGCCAGCTTATCGAGCAAGGTAACCATGATGAGCTAATGGCTATGGACGGGCTGTACGCGCATCTGTATAAGATTCAGTATCGCAGCAAGGAAGCCAAGTAAGGCGAAAAGAGGTTAGTAAATGTATATACTCTACAATATTCTTATTTTAATAGTGTTGGTAATTTTTATTGTCCCCTATTACACTTACCGCCTGTTTACAGAAAAAGGCTTCGCTTTGCGCTTTAAGCAGAGTCTGGGCTGTGTAGATGAAAAGGAAATCGCTAAGGTTATCGGCAAGGACTGTGTTTGGATTCATGGTGCGTCCGTAGGTGAAATTGTTGCCACCAGTCCGCTGGTTAAACAAATCCGCAAGGAAATGCCGGAGCGTCCGGTGCTGGTATCTGCTTTTACCGTAGGCGGCTATAACATGGCTAAACAAATTATTCCTGAAGCAGATGCTATCATCTACTTCCCGCTGGATTTACCGTTTGTCGCAGAATCCTTGGTCAAGCGTATTCATCCAGGTGTATTCATGCCGGTAGAAACCGAGCTGTGGCCTAACTTCCTGCGTGCTATCCGCGAACGCCATATTCCCGTAATGATGGTAAATGGCCGTATTTCCGAAAAATCCGTTAAAAACTACAAATATCTTTATGGTATTTGGGATGATATGCTCAATACCGTAACCCGCTTCTGCATGCAGTCCAGCATTGATGCCGACTATATTGCGCATCTTGGTGCTGACCGCAGCAAAATCTTTGTTACCGGCAATACCAAGTTTGACCAGACCTACGCCGAGGTTACGCCGGAGGATTTGGCAAAATATCGCTTTGAGCTTGGCTTGAAGGAGAATTATCCTATTATCGTTGCCGGTTCTACGCATCCGGGTGAAGAAAAGGTACTGCTTGAATCCTTTAAGGCTATCCGTGAAAAATATCCTCATGCGCGTTTGATTATCGCACCGCGTAAAACTGCCAGAGCAGATGAAATTGCCAAGCTGGCAAGTCATTACGGCTATGAAACAGGCTTCCGTTCCAAAATGCTGGAGGAAAGCGGCGAGCGTAAGGAATATCCTTTGCTGATTATTGATACAATCGGTGAGCTGGGACGTATTTATGCTGTAGGCGATGTTGTTTTTGTCGGCGGCTCCTTCAGCAATACCGGCGGTCACAACGTACTGGAGCCTGCTGCTCATGCCAAACCGATTCTCGTTGGCCCGAGCATGCAGAACTTTAAGGATTCCTATGCACTGTTAAGCAAGGTTAAGGCCTGCAAGATGGTGAACAACAATGATGAGCTGACGAAGGAAATGCTGGACATTCTGGGCAATGATGAGCGTCGTGCGCAGATGGGTGCGGCTTCCTTGCAGGTTATCAAAGAGAACCGCGGCGCAGATGTGCGCAGTATCCGTTATCTCAAGGAGCTGCTTGATTTAACTGCTGTGCCTGCCCGTGAATACAAAAGCTATCCGATTAATACGCGTAACCTGACGGATGAGGGCGGCGGACGCCTGCGTCACGGTGATGCGATTATCCAATATGTTATGCAGGTTGCCTATGGACCGGAAACTCCGTTCTTCGGCTGGCTGCTGCTGGCAGTTCTGCGTGGCATGTCTTATTTATATGAGTTTGGTGTCTGCTGCAAGCTGTCTATGTATAATTGCGGTCTGCTGCACAGAGAAAAGCTGAACTGCTGCGTTATCTCTATCGGTAATATTACCGTCGGCGGCACCGGTAAAACTCCTACCGCCCAGAAGATGGCGGCAATTATCAAGTCTATGGGCTATCGCGTTGTTATCCTGAATCGCGGCTACCGTTCGCATTGGGGCAAGGAGCTGGGCGTAGTTTCCGACGGCAATAAGATTTTCATGACTGCCTATGAAGCAGGTGACGAAGCTTACCTGATGGCCAAGACTTTGCCGGGAATTCCTGTTATCATCGGCAAAAACCGTGCTGTTACCGGCCGCTATGCTGTCGAAAAGCTGGATGCCGAGGTTATCATTATGGACGATGGCTATCAGCACTGGCAGCTGGAACGCGACCTGGATGTAGTTCTGGTAGATACGCTGAATATGTTCGGCAACGGTTGTGTGCTGCCGCGTGGTACTCTGCGTGAGCCGCTCGAAAACCTGAGTCGCGGCGATTTGTTTCTGCTGACTAAAACCGACCAGAGCAGTAAGCTGAGCCGCATTCAGCTACGTCATACTATTGCCAAATATAATGACAAGGCACCGGTAGTGGAAAGTATTCACCATCCGAAAAATTTTGTGGAAATTGCCGACTGGTACAAGGGTATTTCCGAAAATATCAAGGATCTGGAAGAGCTGCGCGGTAAGGATGTTATGGTCTTTTCCGCAATAGGCAACCCGTCCTCCTTTGAACAGACGCTGTCAAGTATAGGTTTGAATATCATGGAGGCTGTACGCTATCCCGACCATCACGATTACGGTATGCTGGAAATGCAGTACATCAACGAGCGTGCCAGCAGCCTGAAGGCTGTAGCGATGGTTACTACGGCGAAGGATGCTGTTAAGATTCCGACTGAATTTATTTATTCTGCCCGCGAAATTCCTCTGTATATCCTGAACATGGATATCTGTATTACCGAGGGTATGGATAAGTTCAAAGAATATATTGATCATGCCATTAAAAAGGAGCTTGATAAAAAATGAAAGTTTTATGCGTAATTCCCGCACGTTATGCTTCTACCCGTCTTCCGGGCAAACCGCTTTCCCTGATTGCAGGCAAGCCGATGATTCAGCACGTTTATGAGCGTGCCTGTCAGGCTAAGCTGCCGGACGAGGTAGTTGTAGCTACTGATAATGAGCTTGTCAAAAAGGCTGTAGACAGCTTTGGCGGCAAAGCAATGATGACTTCTCCCGACCATCCGAGCGGCACTGACCGTTTGGCCGAGGTAGCGCTGAACTATCCTGATGTTGATGTTATTGTTAACGTACAGGGTGATGAGCCGATGATTCCGGCTGAGGTTATTGACCGTCTTGCTGAATGCTTTACCGGTGACAGCGAGCTGCAGATGGCAACATTGAAGGTTGCTATGGACGAGGAGGATTACAACAATCCTGCTGCCGTAAAGGTTGTAACCGACCTTAACGGCTATGCACTGTATTTCTCCCGCAGCCTGATGCCGTATCCGCGCAATAAGCCTGAAGGCTACAAGGTTTACAAGCATGTAGGCATTTATGCTTACCGCCGCAGCTTCCTGCTGAAATATGCAGCACTGCAGCCGACACCGCTGGAAAGAGCGGAAAGCCTGGAGCAGCTGCGTGCGCTGGAAAATGGTTATAAGATTAAAGTTCTGGAAAGCGATTTCCAGGGCATCGGTGTTGATACCCCCGAGGATTTGGCAGCAGTCAATGAGCTGTTTGCTAAAATGAATAAATAAGCTGGAGGATACTTATGCAAATCGTTAAAGTTGGTAATTATGAAGTAGGTCAGGGCCATCCCCTGATGCTGATGGCAGGTCCCTGCGTGCTCGAAGGCTATGAGCGCAGCCTGATGATTGGTCAGCGTACAAAAGCAATCTGCGACAAGCTGGGCATTCCCTATGTATTTAAGGCTTCCTTTGATAAGGCTAACCGTTCCTCTTATGCTTCTTTCCGCGGACCCGGCATTGAAGAGGGCTTAAAGCTTCTGGCACAGATTAAAAAGGATCTGGGCGTTCCTGTAGTAACCGATATCCACGAGCCCTGGCAGGCTGATAAGGCTGCCGAGGTTGTAGATATTCTGCAAATCCCGGCTTTCCTGTGCCGTCAGACTGATTTGGTTTATGCAGCTGCCAAAACCGGCAAGACTGTTAATGTAAAAAAAGGCCAGTTCCTCGCACCTTGGGACATGAAGAATGTTATCAAAAAGGTTGAGGAAGCAGGCAATCATAACATTATGCTGACCGAGCGCGGTGCAAGCTTCGGCTACAACACATTGGTAACCGATATGCGTGGTCTGGCCATTATGCGTGAGCTTGGTTATCCCGTAGTTATGGATGCTACTCACAGCGTACAGATTCCTGGCGGTCAGGGTACCTCCAGCGGTGGTCAGAGCCAATATGTTCCGCATATGGCACGTGCTGCTGCTGCTGTTGGCATCGATGCTCTTTTCTTAGAGGTGCATGATAATCCGGCAGAAGCATTGAGCGATGGTCCAAACATGGTTAAGCTGGATAATCTGGAAAAATTATTGACCGACGTACTTGCCATTGACAAGATTGTACGTGGCTAAAGGTAGGGTGAGAACATGGAAGCAATGCTAAAGCATGCACAGGATGTTTTGCGCATGGAGGCAGAAGCAGTTTTAGAGCTGGTGCCGCGTGTAGATGAAAATTTCGCTGCGGCAGTAAAACTGATTTTAGATTGCCAGGGCCGTACTGTTATTACCGGTATGGGCAAATCCGGTCTGATTGGCCGCAAAATGGCAGCAACCTTAGCCAGCACAGGTACACCGTCCTTTTATCTGCATCCTGCAGAGGGCATTCACGGTGACCTGGGCATGGTTACCGAAAGCGATGTTGTTATTGCGCTTTCCAACAGCGGTGAAACCGGTGAGGTTTTGAATATCCTGCCGTCTTTGCGCCGCATTGGTGCCAAGATTATCGCTATGGTCGGCAAGCCTGATTCTACCTTAGGCAAAAATGCTGACGTGGTACTTGATGTTGGTGTCAGCAAGGAGGCTTGTCCGCTTGGTCTTGCTCCGACGAGCAGCACGACTGCAGCGCTGGCCTACGGCGATGCGCTGGCCTTGGCGCTGCTTAAAAAGCATAACTTTACCGCAAGCCAGTTTGCTATCTTCCATCCGGGCGGCAGCCTGGGACGCAAGCTGCTTTTGACTGTAGGCAGCATTATGCATAAGGGCGAGGATAATCCGACTGTATTGGCAGATACCAAGGTACAGGATGCATTGTTTGTTATTACCGATAAAGGCCTCGGTGCTGTATCCGTTGTGGATGCAGACGGCGTTATGCAGGGTGTGCTGACTGATGGTGATATCCGCCGCGGTCTGAGCAAGGGTGTTGATTTCCTGCAGCGTCCTGTTTGCGAGCTGATGACGAAATCTCCGAAAACAATTACCGAAGACAAGCTGGCAGCGCAGGCTCTGCATCTTATGGAAAGCAACAAACCGAAACCGATTACCGTGTTGCCTGTTATTGACAAAGACAATAAGGTTATAGGCCTGCTGCATATGACCGACCTGGTAAGACAGGGAGTGGTGTAATGAAAAAAATCTTAGAATTTCCCTTTGGCAATAAGCAAAACAAACATGAAGAAATGTTGTCTTTTGATGATGAGATAGAATCTATATTTGATGAAGATGACGAGGATGATGATTTCTGTGAATTCGATGAGTTCATGGAAGAGTTTGCTGATGCAGCACAAGGGATTCGTATGCTGGCTCTTGATGTAGATGGCGTGCTGACTGATGGCACAATTTACATGGGCAATGACGGTGAGCTGTTCAAGGGCTTTAATGCTAAGGATGGCATGGGCATAAGCTATGCTATGCGCAACGGCATTGATGTTTGCATAATTACCGGGCGTAAAAGCGAGATTGTACGCAGAAGGGCTGCGGAATTAGGCATTACCTGCGTACTGGAGGGTGTGCGTGATAAGGCAGCGGCGTTAGAAAAAATAGCTGATTCCTACAGACTTGATTTAGAGGAAATTGCTTATGTAGGCGATGACCTCAATGACCTTGCACCTATGAATATTTGCGGACTGTCCTTTGCTCCGGCCGATGCTGCTGATGCAGTAATTGATATGTGTGACTTTGTATTGATTAATGATGGCGGTAAAGGTGCTGTAAGAGAGGCTGTTGATCTGCTGTTAGATGCACAGGGAAAGTTGGAGTCTGTTATTGATTCCTACATTAATTCCGGACAAGGAGATAGACAATAATGTGGCTTTATTATTTATTAAAAACTATGAGTACCGTAATTTCCTGGCTGCCCTATAAGGCAGTTGTGGTTATTGGTAAGGTTATGGGCCACCTCTATCATAAAATTGCCAAGAAGCAGCGTGTGCGTGCTGAGGAAACTATCCGCGAGCGTTTAGGCTATAGTCAGGAGCAGGCTGAGGCTACAATCAAATCGCTGTTTGTGAAGCTTGGCATAACCTTTATGGAAATCATGTACATGCCGGCACTGAACAAGGACAATATCCGCGGTCTGGTAACCTTTGACCGTCCGGAGGTCCTGTGGGATGCGCTTAAGGAGAAGCATGGCGTTGTTATGCTGGCCTGCCATATGGATAACTGGGAATGGCTGGGCGCTGCACTGGCGCTGAACGGTTTTCCGCTGAGTGCAGTAGAAAAACCGCAGCCCAATCGTGTGTATAGTGATTTTATGAATGAGCTGCGCAAGGGCGTTGGCCAGGAAATCTTTTCACGCGGTACAAGTGAAATCCTTGGCTGTGCGCGAGCTATGAAGAAGGGCCGTATGCTGGGACTGATAGCTGACCAGGATGGCGGTTATGATGGCATTTTCGTTCCCTTCCTGGGTAAGATGGCATCTACACCTAACGGTCCGGCATATTTTTCCCGTAAATTCAAAGCACCTATTGTGCCGATTTTTATAGTACGTAAGCCTGACGGCTATGGCCATAAAGCGATTGTACGCGACCCTATCCATTATGAATTCACCGGCGACCAAAAGCTGGATGATTATAATGTTACCCTGAAAATGACTCAGGAAGTTGAAAAAATAATCAAGGAATATCCTGATAACTGGTTGTGGTTCCAGCATCGCTGGAATACACCATACACCCCACCGGAGGAGGAAAAGCAGCCAGATGAAAAATAAGAAAGTAATTCTGTCAGTATTGGCAGGCATTGTAATTGCCGGTGCAATTATTGCCTGGCTGATGCTGAGCGGCGATAAACCTATAACTGTAAAACCGGGTGATGGTGTTACAGCGCAGATTAATGCTTCCTTAAAAAACAGTATGGTTAAAAGGGAAAAGGATGGCAAAAAGCTGTGGGAGTTTACAGTAGAAGAGGTCGTTAACGATAAGGCTAAAAACACAGCCTATCTGAAGGGCATCAAAGGCAAAGTTTATCGTGCGGACGGCAGCTTTATCGATATTTCTGCCGATAAAGGCAGTGCCGGCATGAAGAGCAATGACTTTTTCCTGGAGGGTAATATTAAGGCTGTACTGAATACCGGCGGCGAGCTTTATGCCGATAAAATAAGCTGGAATCAAGAAAAAGAGCTTATTACGGCAACAGGACATTTTAAAATGCATAAGGATGCCTATACCGCAACTGCGGATAGTGCTGTAACTACCAGTGCTTTTAAGCATATTAAGCTTAAGGGTAATGCTAAAGTGGAGAAAGGCGGCGAATAAGATGGCTTACAAAAATAGATTACTGCTGACACTGGCGGCAGCTATGCTGGCAGCAGGCATAACAGCAACTGCTTTTGCGGCTCCGGGCAATTTCAGCGTTAAGGCTGATGAGCTGGAATACGATCTGGGCAGCGGTGAAGCTGTGGCAAAAGGAAATGTTGTATTGATGCAGGATGGCGGCAGAGCTACTGCCGACTACGCCAAATTCAACAGCAAAAGCAAGAGCGGTGTTTTAACCGGCAATGTTATTGCTGACCGCGATGACGCACATATTGTGTGCAATGAGTTTATCGTGCACAATGAAAATGACCTGTCTGCCGTAGGCGGCGCTATGATTACCAAAGCAGGCAAAAGCCTGAGCTCTGACAGAGTTGATTACTACAAGGCGCGCGAATTTGCCGAAACAATCGGCGGCTGGGCGCGTCTTACCGACAGCGACGGCAGTGTGTTGAATGCGGCAAGAATTGATTACAATATGGCACAGGGTGTTGCCAATGCTTATGGCGGTGTTGATATCCGTAGCGATGCGCGTAGCCTGACAGCTTCTGCTGACAGCGCTGTCTACAAAACTGATAACAGCGGTTACGTAGAGCTTATCGGCAATGCCAAAGCAACCCAGAATGGCAACAGCGTTGCCGGCGACAAGCTGCGCCTGACCAATACCAACGTGGCTATTGCCGACGGTAATGTAGATATTATCTATATTCCTGAAAAGCAGCCTGCGCTGCCCGGTAAAGAAAAGCAGAGCGCAGATGATAAAGCTTTAGCCTAAGAAGCGGAGGGCAAAGTTTTGGTTATAACAACAGATAATCTGGTAAAAATTTATAATACCCGTCACGTTGTTGACGGAGTAAGCATCAGCGTAGAGCAGGGCAGCGTAGTAGGACTTCTCGGTCCTAACGGTGCCGGCAAGACGACAACCTTCTATATGATTGTCGGTATTGAAAAGCCTGATGCAGGTACCGTGATGCTTGACGGCAAGGATATTTCCGCAATGCCCATGTATCAAAGAGCGCGTGCAGGTATCGGCTATCTGCCGCAGGAGGCTTCTATTTTCAGCAAAATGACGGTAGAAGATAACATCATGGCGATTCTGGAAACAACTGATTTGAATGCATCCGAGCGAGAAGCGAAGATGAACGCTCTGCTGGATGAGTTCCGTCTGAATCATGTACGCAAGAGTGAAGGCAAGGCGCTTTCCGGCGGTGAACGTCGCCGCGTAGAGATTGCTCGTGCGCTGGCTACCGACCCGGCCTTCATTCTGCTGGACGAACCGTTTGCCGGCATCGATCCTATCGCCGTAGCGGATATCCAGGGCATGATTGCACATCTGGCACAGCGTGGCATCGGCGTGCTGATTACGGACCATAACGTTCGTGAAACATTGAGCATCGTTGATAAGGCCTATATTTTGGCTGAAGGTCATATTTTGCTGCATGGTGACAGCGAAACAATCGCTAATGATCCCGTTGCGCGTAAATATTATCTTGGCGATAACTTTAGCATGTAACAGGAGGAAGAAAAGTGCGCTTACGATTATTAGACCGTTATGTACTGAAGGAGCTTTTATACCCCTTCGTTTTCGGCATCGCTGCTTTCTCCAGTATTTTTATTGCCAGCACGATGCTGTTTAAAATTACGCAATACATGACTAAATACGGTGCTCCGCTGGAGACTGTAGCACGTTTATTTATGTATAATCTGCCGGAGATCATCAACTACACCTTCCCGATGTCTATGCTGTTGGCGGCGCTGATGGCCTTTGGCAAGCTTTCCGGTTCCAGTGAGATTACGGCAATGAAGGCCGGTGGTATCAGCTACTACCGTATTGTTGCACCGGTGTTGGTAGTTGGCTTCTTTGTCAGCATGTTCTCTGTAATTTGGGCAGAAAAGGTAGTGCCTACGTCGAAGGCGACGGCGTCACGGATCCTTAACGAGGAAATACGCCACAATACGCGTCCGACAACGCAGGACCATATTATTATCAAAACTATCAGCGGTGATACCCAGCGTGTAACATATGCTAACAGATTTGATGAAAAGCTTGGCAAGATGACCGATATCACTATTGAAGAGTTCAATAAGGGCAAGATTTCCCGCATTCAGACTGCTAAGGAAGGCTACTGGGAAAACGGCAGCTGGCGTATTGTAGATGGCAACGTTTTTGCGTTGGATGACAAGGATGGCGTACAAAGCAGTGCCAAATTCAAGGAACAGATTATTCCTTTGAACTTCTCGCCTAAGCAGATTTCCTGGGAGCAAAAGGAGCCTGAGGAAATGACTATCCGCGAATTACGCGAATATATCAGTATGCTGGAATCCCAGCATTCCTCGGCAGCACGTCAATGGTGCGAAATCTTTATGAGAATCAATATTCCGCTGGCAAGCTTCTTCTTTGCTATGATTGGTGCCTGCCTGGGTACTCAAAAGCAGCGTACCAGCTCTTCTATTGGCCTTGGCATCAGTATTATCGTAATATTTATCTATTACGCGGTAATGACCTTTACTACCGGATTGGGCAAGGGTGGTGCAATGCCGCCGCTGCTGGCCTGCATGCTGCCTAATATTCTTTGCTTAGGCGCAGGTCTTTATCTGATGAAAAAGAAAAATGCCTAAATAATTTAGATGAGTGAGTCATGGAGGTGAGTACTTGGTAGGTATAAGATTAATTATCATTATGGCCGTTGTAGGTGGCCTGATTGCCTATCTTGCCGATAAAATGGGCAGTAAAATAGGCAAGAAGAGAATGTCGGTATTTGGCCTGCGTCCAAAGCATACGTCAATATTACTTACAGTACTCGGCGGTACCATTATTGCTGTTCTGACTATCAGTGTTATGGCAATAGCATCACAGAGTGCGCGTACAGCCTTGTTTGGCATGGAAAAAATTCAGCAGGAGCTGCTGCTTTTAAACAAAGAAAAGGCAGATACGAATGCTGCACTTGAGCAGGCCAAAGGCAAGGTTGATGAGCAGAATAAAAAAATCAGTGAGCTTGATGCTAAAATCAAAGAAGCAGTTGCCGAAAATGATGCGATGGAAATCAAGCTGGCCCAGGTTAATGACATGTACAGCCAGGCACAGAATGAGGTAAATTCGCTTACACATTCCAAGCTGCAGCTGACGAATGAAATTGACGAGCTGGAAAAAACCACCGAGGCTTTGCGTAAGGGTATCATCAATATGCGTGAAGGCCAGGTATATTACCGCGCCGGTGAGGTTGTCTTTGCCGGTATTATGCGCGGTGGTCTGAAGCATGAGGAAAACATGATTCAGATGAACTGGCTGTTGCAAAATGCAAATGAAGCAGCATTGCAGCGCTTGGGTGTTATCCACGATGAACAAAAGCCTCTGCAGGCTATCTGGATTGGTAAAAACGTTGTCGATAATGCTGTAGCAAGATTGGATAAAAGCAAGGGTAATATGCTTTTCCGTATCCGTGCTGTTGCTAATATCATAGTTGGCGAGCTGGCAGTATGCGATATTGAAATGGTAGATAATCAGCTCGTTTATCCTGACGGAACCTTGATTTTCAGTGAGCAGTATAATCTTGGTAATAACGGCTCGAGCTATGAAAGCGTGCTTATGGAATTCCTGACACAGATTAACCATAATGCAGTAAAGGCCGGTGTGCTGCCGGATCCGATGACGGGTAAGGTTGGCAGTATGGATGCAGCTACGATGATTGAAGCAGCAAATTCGATGCGTCGTACCAGAGGCAGCTTTATTCTGCGTGCTTATGCTAAAGGCGATATTACGACAGCCGGACCTGTAAGGGTAAGGCTGGAGGTGGTTCCGGTCAATGAGTAGTTATCTTGGCGTAGATCCGGGGCGCAGCAAAACAGGATTGGCATTAGTTGCCGCTGATGGCAAAATCTTGAGCCTGCATATCGCTATGACGGATAATCTTGCTGCAGAGCTGCGACAGTTTGTCGGTTCAGCTAAGCTGCAGGGAATTATTATGGGCAACGGTACCAATAATAAGGCTATAGGCGCAGTTTTGCGTGAGCTTTATCCGGATTTGGTACCGGAGCTTGTCGGTGAAGCATACAGTACGGAAGAGGCCCGTAGCCTGTATTGGCAGGAGAACCCTCCGAAGGGTTGGCGCAGGCTGGTGCCGTTAGGTCTTTTGGTGCCGCCGGAGCCGCTTGATGCATATGCTGCTGTTGTGCAGGTACGCAGATGGCTGAAGAAAAATGAGGAAGTAAATTAATGAATAAGCTTGGCGATTTAAGCTGTAAGGAATTTTTAACTGAGCTTGCAAGCGCCGCGCCCGCCCCTGGCGGTGGCGGCGGCGCTGCTATGGCCGGCGCTTTGGCGGCAGCACTTGCTTCCATGGTTGCTAATCTGACAATTGGCAAGGAAAAGTTCGCCGACCACGAGCCGGAGGTCAAAGAGCTGCTGAAGCAGGCGGAAGCAGAGCGTGTACGTCTTTTGCAGCTGGCAGACGATGATGCCGCTGTTTTCAACAGCTTTATGAGCTGTTATAAGCTGCCCAAGACTACCGACGAAGAAAAGGCAGCACGTACAGCGGCAATCCGCACTGCAGCAAAGCAGGCGGCAACCGTACCGCTGAACATTGCCCGCAGCTCCTTTGCTGTCCTGAAGCTGGCAGACAGGCTGGTAGTGGCAGGAAACCCCGGCGTGATTACTGACGGTGCTTGCAGCGGTTTGTTGGCGCGTGCGGCGCTGCGCTGTGCGGAGTACAATGTGCGCATTAACCTGGGACTGACCAAGGATGAAGCGTGGAATGCGCAGGCTGCAGCAGAGCTGAAGCAGCTTTTGGCAGAGGCAGAGACTTTGGAAAACCGTTTGCTTGCAGTAACGGATAAAGCGTTGCAATAAGGCTTTATTGCTCGGTGCGGTAGAAGTACTTGACGTAAGCGTGTTTTTAAAGTATAATAAAATTCTGATGGAAAGGTGGCCGAGTGGTTGAAGGCTCTAGTCTTGAAAACTAGCGAAGGTGCAAGCCTTCCGTGGGTTCGAATCCCACCCTTTCCGCCATTAAAAAATTATAATAGGGTCTTGCAATTTAGATAAGAATCTGTTATAATAAACAAGTAGTCTAATGGAGTGGTACTCAAGCTGGCTGAAGAGGACGGTTTGCTAAATCGTTAGACGGTTTACCCCGTGCGTGGGTTCGAATCCCACCCACTCCGCCAACTATGGCAATCGGCTCTCAGAGAAATCTGAGAGCTTTTTTGTTTGCCAGAATAAGAGATAGTAGAAAATAAAAACGAAAAATCCGTTGATAATTTCCCGAATATAGTATCTAATCGAAGTGAGTAGAAAATAAAAACGGAAATACTGTTTTTAGTCTGAGAGGTAATCATATATATACTACTGATCACTGTAAATAGTTTGATTAATAAATAAGTGATGTATTAATCAGGACAATAAAGGAAAAACTTTAGATTTATATACTGTTTTCGTTGAAATCTCACAAAAATAGCTCTATAATTATAGTATAAAGTGTTTTGAAGGTGAGAATTGTGCTTATTCAGTTTAGCGTGGAGAATTATCTGTCCATAAAAAAGAAATTGTCTTGTCTATGCTGGCAAGCAAGGATAATGAGCATGAAGAAGCTTTGATTGAGGATAGAGGCAAACGGTATCTAAAATCCTCTGTTATTTATGGAGCTAATGCGTCTGGCAAGTCAAGTGTCCTTAATGCATTTTGGTTTATGGTTAATTACGTTCTGACTTCGCATGAAAAACAGCTACATAAGAGCATTGAGCGTGTTCCTTTTAAATTTGACAAGCTCACCCCAAGCCAGCCTACTAGATTTGAGGTTGTCTTTATTACTCAAGGTATAAGATATACCTATGGTTTTGCTGTTACGGATAAGGAAGTAGTAGAAGAATACTTATATTATTATCCTAACGGCAGGCAAGCACTTATATTTGAGCGGAACAACTGCTCTGAGTATCGTTTTACGAGCGATATAGAGGAGCAGACGGTGCTTAAAGAGCGTACATCAGCTAATAAGTTATATCTTTCTGTTGCTTCAAATTGGAGCTATAGCAAAGTAATACCTGTTTTGGAGTGGTTTGCTTCGTGCCAGATTATTACTAAAAATTCAGTAGCAGATGCGTATGGTGTTAATGCAGAGCAGCTCAAGGATAGTGATTATCGCAGTGCGATAGCTTCTATGCTGAAGGTAGCTGATTTTGGTATTCAATCATTACAGGTTAGAGATATAGATCCGTTGTTGAAACTGTCTAAAGGAGCAATAAGTTATCTTAATGTAGAAACGGTGCATACAGTTCAAGATGATGTTGGCGAAACGAATACGTATGTGCTTAATATGGCTGAGGAGTCTGATGGGACAAACAGCTATTTTAAGCTTATAGGGGTTATTAAGAAAGCTTTGGAGCAGGGGACATTGCTAGTGGCTGATGAAATAGATGCTCATCTGCATCCGCTGCTAACCAAACATCTCGTAATGCTGTTCAATAATAGCGATACTAATCCTAATGGCGCACAGCTTATTTTTACTTCTCATAATACTAATCTGCTTGATTTAGATATTCTTCGTAGAGATCAGATATGGTTTACAGAAAAAGATAATTTGACAGCAGCTACGGATTTATTTTCTCTTTATGATTTTTCAATACGCAAAGATGCTAAGGTTGAAAAAGGTTATCTTTTAGGCCGCTATGGCGCAATACCGTTTATTCATGGAGAATTGCTAAATGGCTAAGGGTAAGATTGAGAAAAGAGAAGCTAAACGCAGAAATGTAAAACCGATAGCGTGTGCTTCGGGCGCACTCTCTGAAACGATAGGAAATGAAACGAGGTATTAACAATATGAAATTATCTGATTTCATAGGTGAAGCTACGGAATATGATAAGAAAGAAATGCTTGAAGAACGCAAGCCTAAAAGTTGGTTAAAAAGCGTAAGCGCATTTGCCAATGGGATTGGTGGAGCATTGTTTTTCGGTGTGTCCAACGATGAAGTTCTTGTCGGGTTAGATGATGCAAAGGGCGTATCTGAAAAGATTAGCGAAGCTATCAAAACTAAAATGGATCCTGCCCCACAAGTGATTTTGAACATCCACGCAGAGGACGGCAAAGAGTTCGTTTTATTGCGAGTTCCGTCAGGGCAGGAAACTCCTTATTACTATACAGGCGATGGTAACAGGATAGCTTATGTTCGCATCGGCAATGAGAGTGTCCCTGCAAGTGCTGTAGATTTGAAGCGGCTTGTTTTGCGTGGAAGCAATACGTCTTTTGACAGTCTTTCTACGCGTTATTCATTTGAATCGCTTGCCTTTACAAAGCTGCGCTCTGTTTATCGTATGAGAACAGGTACAGAGTTAACGGATTCCGATTTTATTTCCTTTGAGCTTGTTGACGAAAACAATATGCTAACCAACGCAGGCATGTTGTTGGCGGATGAATCTCCGATGCGGCACTCTCGCCTGTTCTGTACCCGTTGGTATGGCTTGAACAAAGCCTCAGGTATTATTGAAGCACTTGACGATAAGGAATACAGCGGTTCATTGGTATCTTTGTTGCAGAACGGCACCGAGTTCGTTAAGAACAATACCAAGAAAAGGTGGAAAAAGGTTGGCAATGGACGAGTGGAGATGCCCGAATACCCCGAACAGGCAGTACATGAGGTAATTGTCAATGCGCTGATTCATCGTGACTATATGGAGATCGGCAGCGAGGTACACATTGATATTTTCGATAACCGCATGGAAGTATATTCCCCAGGCGGTATGTTTGATGGCTCTATCGTACAAGAGCTTGATATGGACAATGTAGCATCCAAACGCCGTAATCCAGTGATTGCTGATATTTTCAGCCGTATGCACTTTATGGATCGTCGTGGCAGCGGTTTCAAGAAGATCAAGGCAGATTATCGTCATGCGGTTAATTATCGTCCCGAAGTCGAGCCAATTTTCAGATCGACACCCAAATCATTTTTTGCTACGCTCTACAATCTGAATTACAAAGTTCCAATTGAAAAGGTGTTAATTGACCCGAAAAAAGTTGCAGTTGACGGAGAAAAGGTGTTAATTGCTTCTGAAAACCTTTTAATTGAAGCTGCGATTGACAGTTTGAACGCAAACAAGAATACTAAGGAAAACGCAAAAAAACTGTTTGCCTACATGAGCTTCGATGGTGTATTTGGACGTAATGATATAATAGGCATTGTAAACATCTCTATTACTGCTGCCGGTAATCTCATAAATAAACTAAAAGAAGCAGGAGTGATTGAAGCGGTCATCGGGCAAGGTAAAGGCAAGTATAAGTTTACAGAACAAAAGAAGTAAGCGTGACACTGTAAAACAGAACTTCCTATTAGTGACTAAGATAATTTAGGGCAGACAGAAGAGAAGCGACTATTGGGCATACATTATTAGGCGCACCTAGGTGACTGTTCGCTCAATCAAAAAGCTAATGCCTGTTATCAGCCAACATAGCAGATAACGGGCATTTGATTAAGTATATACAAGTCCAATCAAGACGATTTCCTCCGCACAGTTGCGGATATTTTTTTGTTGCTTAAATTTGTTTCTCATTTTTCCTTATGCGGTCTATATGTTTTGCCTTGCTTACCCATTTTGGAAGCACAGCGATTGCAGCAGTAGCGTTTGTCTGCACGGCGTCCGCTGATGAGAAAATAATTGCTGCATTCAGGATTGGCGCAGCGGTGGTATTCGCCCGGATTGAGCAGCAGCTGATACAAATCAAGATAAACTGCCTGCATAAGATAACTGCATTGCCAAAGGCTGGTAAATTTTTCTTGCGCCAGGTCCATTTGCGGTCTGGCGGTATAGATATTATCGTTGATGATATCGAGCAGGATGCGTCTGGCAAAAGCGTTGTCAAGGCTTATGCTTGGAATATCTTCAGCGAGAATCATGGCAGTAAGCTGTTTCTTCGTCAGCAGGTCCTTGTCATAATCAGCAAGTGTGTGCAGCATATGCTTGTCTACGACTGCGAGAAAGTCTTGCAGCTGGCAGGCGTAGTCTGCATCTGTTTTGCGGATATTTTTGAGCAGCTGCGTGTGCGAAATACGCTTGTGCGTAGCAAAGTATTCTGCTGCCTTGAGCGTAGGTGTTTTGATGTGCGGCAGCAGGTAGTGAATGCAACGTGCGCTGTAATGCAGCAGGTAGGCAAGTGCATAGATAACGCCTGCCTGTGTCCCTTCGTGTCGGAAGAGATAGCTTTGGACAATAAGCAGGCTGCGGACGATTTTGACGCAGCGGGCAAAAAGGCGCAGGCTCATAATGTCCATTTCGTCTACTTCGAACAGGGTGTAATTCAAGGTAACCTCGGCATCATTGGCAGCATAGTCTTTTTCTGCAAGGATATCTCCCATAAAAAGGGTAGTGTCGATAAAACTGAAATCGTTGATGATTACAGAATGATTTTCGTCATCAAGATGTGCACGTTTCTCAAGGCAGCGCTGCGAAGAATAGGGCAGGCCGTAGGCATTGCAGAAGGCAAGCACCTGCTTTTTATCGTTTTCGTCAATATTGGCGAAGGCTATAGCCAGGGAAGAAGCTGCCGCACCTTCCTCACTTTGTGAAGCGATAGTTTGCGTATGAAAGGGGCCTTGGGCGCAGATAAAGTCGTCCTGACCGTTAAAAAAGCGGCGAATTTGATAATTGCCGCAGATATTATTGGTGAAGAATTTGGGAATCACTGGCGCCGGAAAGGCGCGTTGCATTGTCGTCATAGGTATAACCTCGCAAAAATCTAAAATCTTATGTTGCTAGCAGATGCTGATGTTTTGTCGGCATCTGCTTTTTCGTCATTATAATATCACAAAAAAGAAATTTTATCATGGTGTTATTGTTTCTGACTTCATCTTATACTAAAAGCAGGCGGTGGTCAAGTAAGCTTGCGGATTTTATGTCAAATATATTCCATATATATAAAATCTAAAGCACCGCAAGAGCCATCTTTTTAGTGCATAATAGAAGGGAAGAGATAAGAAGTGATGCTTTTTGTTTGAAGAAAAATATAAAACTATTGGCTTAAATATTATGTATTATCGCAGGTCATTGAGTCTGACGCAGAGCGAGCTGGCGGAGAAAGCCCAAATGTCAAGGGCGCGCGTCTCGGATATAGAATGCGGTAAGGGACCGTTTAATATGGAGTCTATATTTTTGCTGGCGCAGGCCCTGGGGGTTGACCCGGTGCGGCTTCTGCAGGAGAGAAAGTAAGAAGCAGCGGCAATAAAAAATATTAGAGGGAGGCAGATATTATGTCAAAGTATTGTATTAAGTGTGGAGCCGAAATTGACGACCAGGGAAGGTTTTGTCCGGTATGCGGGACAGATCAGTTACCAAAGATTGAGCCGACAAATGTAATTTGCCCTAAGTGCGGTACAACTTATCCTATTGGTGTCAAATTTTGCACAAAATGTGGTTTTCAGTTGGGAAAAGCTCATAGCAATGATAATCCCAAGGATTTTAAAGAAATCTTTAGCAGACTTTTTGGCAATAATCCCGAACGTAAACCTGCTTTGAATAAAGAGATTTTTAAAGAGCAGTTTTTGAGCTTTGAGGGACGCATCAATAGATTGGATTATTTCCTCAAGAGCATGAGTAGTTGTTTGGTGTTTTTTATTATCGCCTGCATCATCGACGAGTTTGTAGATGATTACTATATGGAAGCAATTGATTATCTGGCTTGCTTCATTGGCTTAATAGCTTTTACTCTATTGGTTTGGATAAATAGTGCTATATCGGTTCGTCGCTTGCACGATTTGGATAAAGATGGCTTATTAGTATTATTAACCTTTGTGCCACTTCTCAATGGCTTTTTTGAGTTGTATTTACTGTTTGCGCCTGGTACGGTAGGTGATAATCGCTACGGAGCAGATCCTTTGCAATAGTACTTTTTTTATAAAACATTTAACTGGAAAAGTTATATAGGGAGGTCATAGTGTGAAAAAGCTGTTTTTTTATGCAATGCTTATCTTAACAGTGGTGCTTACCGGTTGTGGTAAGTCAGAAGAGCAAAAAATACATTCCATGTATCTTAACAACAGTACGAAGGTTGCTGAGATGGAAACAGAGCAGGCTCAGGCCATGCTGGAAAATCGCAATATTGATAAGCAGAAAATGCTCAAGCAGATTAAGAATTTAATTGAAGAAAATGACAAGAATATCGCCAAGCTGAGTGATGAAAAATATGATGAAGCGAAGGCCAATGAGAGCTTTATGGATTTCAGCAAGAAAATGATGGACAGCAAGGATAATGGTCCTTCTAAAAAGGATGGGGAGAAAGCCATCAAACGCTACCAAATAGCTAATTACGCTAAAAGCGTGAAGGATTATCTGCAGGCTTATAATGTTTATCTTAAAAGAGTCTGCTCTAATATGGAACAATATTCTGGCAATAATGGACCAATGGAAATGGAAGCCTTTGAAAAGGTAGAATTCCAAAATGCTGTTTTGCAGCACGATTTAAACTGGTATGGCATGGCTAATGATGGCGAATTTCATAAGGGAGCCGCTTATTTAGATTGCAGTGGCGCTTCGTATCGAGTTCAAGAAATTGGCGATACCAAGCTAGGCTTTGCCGTGCTTGAACGACGCAAGATTGATGATTGGGTTTATAGTGTAACGATAGCTTTTACTAATATGAGCAAAAATGAAACAATAGACCTTGATAAGCTTTCTGTTAACCTGAGAATTGGCAATGACTTGCTAACGCCTAAAAAATTTAATGTTATTACTTTTGGCGATCGTAATGATTTAAAAGGCTTCAAATTGAATTCTAAGCAAGTTTTGACAGTAGAGTGCCAATATTTCTTAGAAAGTAAATACAAGGACTTTAATTTACACTGGACTCAGTTGGAATTAGATAATGGTAAAGGCAAGCTGCTCATCAATACAGGTGCCTATAAATATAATGTGGAAGGCATTTTAAACATGCAGCAGGAAGAGAACAATAGTAAAGCAACTACATACAGCAATAGCAATGCAAATAGCAATGTGAATAGTAATGTGAATAGCAGTGGACCGAAGTATAATTTATTTCATCCGCAAGCGTTTTTGAATGGCGATAAATATATACCGGAAGTATTCCAACGACAAGGAGCACATCGTTATGTTGATTGTCGCAGTGCAAAAATTTTGTCGCGCAATAATGGTCAAACAATTGTGCAATATGACATGATTGTAATAGGTAGCACTGGGCAGCAAAGTCGACAGCAATGTATTGTAGGTCTGCTTACTGGTAAAGGATATCTTGTTCAATATCAGGCTGATGATGGTTCGTGGCATCCTATGGATAGGACAACTGCTTCGCTGGCCGGGTATAACGCCGGTTTGGTATTGATTGATTATTTACAGCTATAAGGTAACAGGCAGGGCTGCGTTTTGCAGTCCTGCTAAAAATTTATTTAATATGTTGAACTTTAAATATATTCATGCTCATATGGCAAATGGGTGATTTGACGTGAGTTTGAAAAAAATGCACCATAACTTATTATCAAAATCATGGCGGAAATATAAATTACGTAAGCACCTTGCAAAGCTTAATAGGTAAAGCGCAAGAAATTAAACTATATGTAAAATTGTGAAAAATTGTGCAAAGATATGAAATTGATAATGTGCGATAATATAGTGGGAAAGGGAGCTAATGCTAATTATTTGCACAGAGATATAAGAAAATAGGCACTAAGATGCCTTACTTGCAGGCAATTGAAGAGTTTGATACAGGAATAGGTTGCCAGGAAGCTAGGGATTACGATGAGTGAGCTAATGGAAGGAGTAGAAGATACTTCTCAATAAATTTTGGAGGCGGCGTATGAGTGATAAGATAAAGCGTAGTCAGGTAGATGATATTAACAGACGCAATAATGCGGCTGACAGCTATAAAAACAGATCCTTTGGCAATAAAAAAAGTATAACTGACGAATATACGGGTAAGAGAATTTTTTATAATGCTAATAAGCATATTAATGAAAAGCAATCAAACGTTGACCACATTGTTCCGTTAGATGAGCAAATCAGGCGTTATGGTTCTGATTTGACGCCGGAGCAGATAAGAACAATGGCTAATGCTGATGCAAACCTTGCTAATACCAATGCCTCGCTGAACAAGTCCAAGGGTGCGCTGAATAACCACGAGTATATAGCAAAAAAATATACTGAAGCAGGCGCTGCGCAGATTAATGATGTATCAGAGACTTTATTTGGCAAGAAAATCTTCAAGACAAATAAAAAAGCTGTTGACTGCCCGGATGCTGTGACGAGCGTTAATATGCTGAAAGAAGAAGTGAAGGCAGAGGCTCATATACGGACACAGGCGACTAAGTATAAAATAGAAAATACGGTTAATGAAATAAAAAACAGCAAAGTTATCAGTTCTAAGCTGGGTGCAGTTGCGCCATCGGTCAAGAAGGCAACTGCTGCCGGCAGGGAAGCAGCCTTTGTAACTGCAACTGTTTCCGGCTTGACCAATCTTGTGGGCTTGGTGAAAGGTGAACAGGACATTAAGCAGGCTGTAAAAAATGTCGGCAAGGATACTGTAAGGAGCTTTGGCAGTGCTGCCGGTATTTCGGTAGTACAGGATGGTGTTGTCGCAGTAGCGAAAAAGGCTGGGGCGAAGGATTTCGCCAAGCTAGCAGGAAAAAATTTGCCGATTATGCAGCTGACGATGGCTGTAGAAATAGGTGGCATTGTGGCGAACTATTTAGATGGCAATATCAGCGGCGAAGAATGCTCTGCGCAAATTGTTTGCGGCACTGCCGGTGTATTGGCAGCAAACATGGCGTTTGCCTTGGGCGGACCGGTGGCGGCAGTGGTTACTTCCCTGGTTGTGGGGGAAATAACCAGGGCGGTCACTAAATATCAGATGGAACGCAGGCTGGATAAAAAACGTCAGGCGGAATTTAAGCATATTATTAATACTGCACTGCAAAGTCTGGCGCAGCAAAAGCAGCGGATTGATGAATACAATAAAGCAAAAGATGCATATATGACAGCGGCCTTTGAAGGTGGCTTTGAGCTTGTTATGCAGGGAGTTTACGCAGTAGATGATAAAGCAATCACCCAGGGCCTGAATGATATTTTGGCGGTGTTTAACCAAAAATGTGCTTTTCAGTCACTGGAGGAGTTTAACAGTTTTTTTGACGATAAAGATGCGGTGCTGACATTATGAAGGGGGCAGATGATATGATCGGACTGGTACTTGGGGCAGTTTTGGGCAGCGGCCTTTATGGCGCAGAAAAATCAATGCAGATAGATAGCAGGACGAGAAAGCGTTATGCTAAAGCTTTTGCGATGGAGCAAGAAGCTCACAGGCTGGTGGAAGTAAAGAAGCAGGCAGCAGATAATGCTATGAAGAAGCTTTCCAACCGTAAGCGTTCGATATTGATTACTTCAATGCAGAATTTTGTTACTGTGTATGGCAAGCTCATGAAAATTGACTTTCGTGATGACAAGATGCTGGCAGTTTTAAACCAGCAAAGCTTTAGCCCTAAAGAGATACAGATTATCAATGCAGTGGCACAGACAGCTGTAAGACCAATGACTGATAAAGAAATTGCTGTCAGCATCTTAAAGGGCTTCGGCGTATTTGGCTTAGGCAATGCGTTTATCAATGATTCTGAAAGGGAACTGCAAATGGCTGGCGCGCAGCTGCGCAGTTCACGTGTTGTCTACAGCCAGGCTGAAAATTTAGCTGCTGTTTTAGACGGCGTGATAGCTTCCTGCAATAAGGTGTCTGATTTACTGCCAAGGTTAAACAGGCTGTTTATGCAAGCTATCAGCTATTCAGATGAACTGATTGCTGCTAAGGGCAGGGACAAAGCTGCTTATACAGAAAACGATCGCAAGGCCTTTTGCAGCTGCATAAATCTGGCGGTTACACTGAAAAAAATAATTGATGCTCCTGTACTTACGGACGAAGGAAAGGTTACGCAAGAAACAACGGAAGCGTTGGCAATTGGCAGTCAGTGTATGCAGGATATAAAAAATTTGTAGATTTGGAGGAATCAAGATGAAAAAATTTGTAGTTAGTGAAAAATGCATTGCTTGTGGCAACTGCTTATTAGAAACAAAACTTTTGCAGGAAGATGCTGAAGGCAAGGCTGTTCCTGTAAATGGTGGCTATTTTAGTGATGATTTTTTAGCCAAGGCTGAAGAAATTGTTGCCGGTTGCCCTGTACAAGCTTTAAGCATAGCGGAAGGCGAAGGCGCAGACTTAAGCAAGCTGCCGGAAAAACTGCAAAACGCTTTAGCAAAGATTACCGTTCCGAATGTTACCCGAAAAGATGTTGAGATGCACGCACAGGATTACCGTATGACCTGCTCCTATCCGCAGGGAGAATATCGTTATGATTATTCCAGCGAAAGCAGAGCTATGAGTGCTGCGGAAAGTGAATTTGATCGTATCTGCTATTCGCAGTATAAGAAATTCATTCTTGAGGTTTTTGTGCAATATAAGGAAGACAAGCTGAGAAGATTTTATACTTTTGATGAAAGCGGCTTCTGGGGGCAGATTAACAAGCAGTATGCAGATGTGCTGCAGGAATTTGCCGGAGCGGCAGCTGCAGGCGGAATTAAGCTGCCGGCAGACTTTAAAGAATTTGCGGTTTTCCCGGGCGGCAGTGCTAATGAGAAGGATTCTGTGCTTGTGTATATGCTCAATGTAAGGCTTAAAGAGTTTGAAGAGCGCGGCTGCAGTGATGTAATGAGAGAGTTTAATGGCTGCAATTATACTTCCCGTAGTGATTATAGGGATTATATGGATACAGATGATACAGAAGTATATGCAGGCACTAGCTTCTTCGGTAATGATAAATATGAAGAGAAATATTGCTATAAAGATGTAAATAAGGCTTGCGAAGAATATATAGGAGATTTGAAGGACGCCATTAATTATGTGGATTACGATTCCCAGGTTATCGATACCATTGATGCGGCCTTAAAGGATTACAAAGAGCGTGTCCAAAAGGAAATAGATAAAAAGGTTGCCCTGCTGAGTAAGGCCGTTGCAAATTCAAAAACAGCACAGCTGAATAGCGGCGTTGGAGATTCCAAAGTAGCACTGCTGAAATAAAAATTGATAGGATTAAGTAAGCATTACTTTGTTGTTGGGTTAGAAGACCTTAACCCACTCCGCCAACTATGGCAATCGGCTCTCGGAGAAATCCGGGAGCTTTTTTCTTATTCAAATATCACAAAGAAGAAATTTTATAGTGGTATTATTGTTTCTCATTTCAATTTATACTAAAAGCAGGCGGTAAGTAAGGAAGTTTACAGCATTCATGTCAAATATATTCCACATATATAAAATTTAAAGCACCGCACGAGCTACCTTTTTAGTGCATAATATAAGGTGAGAGATAAGGAGTGGTACTTTTTGTTTGAAGAAAAATATAAAACTATTGGCTTGAATATAATGTATTATCGTAGGGCATTGAGCCTGACGCAGAGCGAGCTGGCGGAGAAGGCCAAAATGTCAAGAGCGCGCGTTTCAGACATCGAATGCGGCAAGGGACCCTTTAATATGGAGTCTATATTTTTGCTGGCGCAGGCTTTGGGGGTTGACCCGGTGCGGCTTATGCAGGAGAGAAAGTAAGAAGCAGCAGAAATAAATAATGATGTAAGTACATTGGCGAGCTCCAAAAAGCAAGGCGCAAAAAAAATTAAACTATATGTAAAGTTATGAAACAATTGTGCAAAGATAAGAAATTGAGAATGTGCGATAATATAGTGGTAAGAGGAGTGAGAGCTAAATGTTTGCGTCGCGATATAAGAAAATAGGTGCCAAGATAGTTTTTTATAGAAAATTGAAGAGCATGACACAAGAGAAGCTTGCAGAAGAAGTTGGCATTACGCCGCAATATTTATCGCGTATTGAAAATGGCGGTTATACAAAAAGCGTATCACTTTCAACCTTAATGAAGATTGCCGAGAAACTAGGTATTACGATGAGCGAGCTGATGGATGGGGTGGAGAATGGATAAAATCAAAAACTCTCATTAATAAACTAAATATAAAACGTTCTTAAAACAAAAAGGTCAAATTTATGTCAATGTTATTAAGGGGAAATGATTGTGCAAAAGTATTATCCGTTTCCATGCGATTGCTGTGGGGAATGTTGTAAACATGTGAATAGAATACTGCAATTATTAGGATTTGATAGAGGCGATGGTATTTGCAAATTCTTGAATGTGGATAACAGATGTTCAATTTATTCTATCCGGCCGAATGCTTGCAATGGTAAGTATGTTTACGAAAAGTATTTTCCGTATATGAGTGTTCGTGAATTTCATCGTATTATTTACTTTTTTTGTAAAATAATAAAAGGAGAAAAAGAATGAAAGATTATATAAAAATAAACAGAGCGTTAGATAATCAATATCTAAAGGCTATTGAAGAAAATATTACTAATTTAAGAAAACAAGGCTTATATCCTGAAAAATTTACATATCCGATTACGTTACAATTTGAATTAACAGGACGATGCAATCTTGCGTGCAAGCATTGTTATAATAGATCTGGTGATGCTGATAGGGAGACGTTAATGACACCAGATAAATGGTGCAGTTTGGCTAAAGAGATAGTTAAAGATGGCGGTATTTTTCAATGTATTCTTTCTGGCGGAGAGCCATTATTATTAGGTGATCGCCTATTTGACATAATGGATATTTTGCATGATGATGGGACTTCTTTTGTAGTTATTACAAACGGTTACCTGCTGACTAAAGAAAAAGTAAAACGCTTTAGTAAGTATAGATATTATTGGTTTCAAGTATCTATTGACGGTTCAACAGCAGAAATTCATGACGAGTTCAGGGGGGTGAGAGGCAGCTTTGAACGAGCGGTAAATGGTGCTTTGGAAATTTCTCAAGCTGGTATACCTCTTGTAATTGCTCATACGGTAACTCCTAAAAATCTAGGAAAAGTTGAGGATATGGTAGATTTAGCTTATAGCATGGGGGCAAGCAGAATTATTTTAGGTGAGGTTTTGCCTAGTGGAAGAGCTATTACTAATGAAGATATTATTTTAACGAAAGAACAAAAAAATTGCTTGTATGAAGTTATTAGTAAGCTTCAAAATAAGTATAACGAGAAAATAGAAATTAGAAGAAGTGCTGATTTGGGGCATCAAATGAAAAGGTATAGCTTAGAGAATAATGCTGGCGGTATCATTAGACCTAATGGGGAATTCCGATTAGATTGCATGGCTCCGTTCATTATTGGCAATGTGTTAAATACTTCACTAAAAGAGTTATGGATGAAGCACGGAATTAATGCATGGAAGAGTGAAAGAGTTCAAAAATTTATTGCCTCAATAAACGAGGAGACTCAAAAGGGCAATATTCAAAATCATGTTGATAAAGATATTTTAGTCTAAAACAAAAAGCTGACTTAAAATATAAAAAACTACAAAAGACCGAGAAAATCGGTAAAAATAAAAGATATTATAAGGAGTTGTTTGCTATGAAGAAAAGTTATATAAAACCAGTGGCTATGTGCTTTGATATGGGGAAAAGTGCGTTTCCGATGGTAGGTGCAGCTTTAGCTGGTGGTTACGTAATTGGAAGAGCAGTAGCTCATGCTATGAAAGCGAGCCCTGTAATAAAACTGAAAAATTTAGGTAGGTGAATTGTGGTGGTGTACGATTTTTTTAAAGATAAGATTCCTAGAGTTATAGCCTTAAAGACTAGGGAAAATGAAGATTTTTTAATAGCAGAATCAGACGGTTTAGATATTTTTTATTTAAATGAAACGGCTAAAAATTTTCTGGAATTATGCGATGGAAAAAGAAAAATCGAAGAAATAAAAGAAATGTTTCTTAAGGATTACGTAATTGACGAAAATAGTTTAGAACAAGACATAGTAAATCTGATTAGGGATTTACAATGGAAAAATATTATCAGATTGGAGGATAAAAAATGAAAAAATATAGTAAACCATTAATTAATAATTTATATCCTAGTGAGGGTGCTATTCCCGCTGTCGTAGGCGCTGTTGCCGGACTTAGTGCAGCATCAGCATTTTCTGTGGGCACTGCTTCTGGTTTAATGCTTAGAGATATTCACAGTAAAGCTTTACTGTCTGTAAACAATAATTCAATAAGATTCAATCAATAATTTATTGTTATTGGAATTGAGTGGATCTAATCGTTAACTTTCAGGTGAATCTTAAGAATAATAGTACCTTTTTTTGAGCTTCCAGTTAAAGATAACACCTCAGATGGTTTAATGTTGAGTAATTTAGTGATATAATTTTCGGAAGATATACTGTCTCAGCCTCCTTTTTAGAATGTATATTTCGGTATATTAACATTCTGGAATAGGAGGTTTTGTTTTTTGCTTAGATATGTAATATTAATTTGTATGCTTTGTAAGTGGAGACTTTATTAGACGCTTATGTAATTTTTGTGGCATTTCTCGTTTTTATTATATTTATTCGTAAGAACTTTAAGAATGCGCGAAGTATATCATGTCTTTAAAAAATTTGTAGCAGGATTTACTAATAGCTTCGATTGCGCTAAAATAAGATTGATATGTAGTACCCGCTACTTTTCGGAACAATAGGTTTGACGCAAAAATCACTATTGATATTCTTTTTGTTAACGGCACAAGCTTTCATATAATTGGGTTTAGAGTTAATCTAGGAGAAATTGAGATGAAAACAATAATAATATTTGCAGGTGCTGCAAGCATATATGGATTGGCAGATATAAAAGCTGCTTCTAAAAATTCGGATTTCGCATTGCAATTTGTTGAAACACCTGAAATGGCAAAATATATTAGTTCAGATGATTTGAAAGAAGTAAGTGTTAAAAATGATATTAAAGATGAAGATTCAATAGTAGTGCCATTAAATGAATATTGGGTAACATGGTGTAAAAAGAATGTAAAAAGGTGTAGAATTTCTACTAAAGCATTTAAGGCTAGTCGGTCTAAAAAATATTTAGCGGATTGCATGATGCAACACGGATTGCCATCGAATAGATATGAAATAACGAGCAATGTAAAAAAAATAGTGTCAGATAAACAAAAAGTATATATTATAAAACCAGATAATCAATATTCAGGACACGGCGTCAAAATTATTTCTGCGTTAAATTATCACAATATAGATAAGTATTTAATTGATGCGTCTATTGTCGACGAAAAGGTAAAAAAAGTATTAGATATTACAGCTTCACCATCAATATGTTTTGAATTTATTGATGGCGTAGAATATAGTGCGGATGTTTTTTTCTTTCAGGGTAAAATTTCTGTTGTTAGGGTATGCAAAAAATACAGAACAATTATTGATAATGCTCCGTGTGTATTAGCATATGTATTAGAAGAACCAACAGAGCTTATAAGAAGATATTTAGAATTATGGTGCAATGCGTTGTTTGATTATGATAATATTTCATTCGGACAATTCGATTTTATTTCACCTACTAGTGTCAGCAATGTGCTAGTTCCGATTGATTTCTCATGCCGAGTGGGTGGAGGAATTTCAGAATTACTGAGATACCATGGTGGTAATTTATATAGGGATTCCTTAGAAGTGTTGTTTGGAGAAAAATGCATAGCTAATAAAGGAAATTTCCAAAATGTTTTTCAGTTGAATTTTATCCCTAATACTATGGGAACGCTAATAAATGATAATTTTCTTATTAACGATTTACAGGCTATAAAATTAAAAAAATTAGGAGATAGAATTGATAGATTAGATCCTAGTGCCAATAATCGATTAGCTATATGTTTAGGAGATAATTTCTCAGAAGCGTATTATAAGAAAATAAAAGATAGACTACTAATCGGTAGCCAATATATTAAGCATGATGAGGTTTGAGATGGATAGTGTTTGCATAAAATCATTTAAATTAGCTATGAAAATGCAGGGAATAGAAATTGATAAAGATGAATTGATTAAGTGTACTTCAAAGATTAAAACTTATGAGGACCTAAAAGCAATTGATAGAGATAATACTCATATTTTATATCCATGGGTTCCGGCATTAGTATATGATATTTTGGGGTATAATGAATATAAAAGCTGCGATTTGAACATCGATGAATCTGATACCTATCTTTTATTTCGGCCAGGCGAATCATTTGATAATGAGGTATATGAAGCTCTTCAAGAAAAAGGTGATTTTGAAATACAAGAATTTCAGTATGTTTTTTCAAAAAAATTAATATCACATTTATATGGGGGATTTCCTTGGTTTTTAGCGTATTGTAGTACTTGTGATGAACTCAATATATGGGATAAAACAGGAATTGCAGTATATGTAAAAGAAAAAAATGATGTTCCTTGTATAAAATGTAGTGTTGAAATAAAAAATAGATACAGAGATAAGCATCCGGAAAAAACTAAAGAAATAAATCTTAGCGAAGAAAAAGGCTGTGGGTATAATGGGATAATTCATTCTTTCCATTGTCCGAATTGCATAGAAAAACGTAGACATAGTATGGCAATTGAAAAAGCACGTTTGTAAAGGGGGGAATCAAGTGGATCGTTATATACTTGGCGTTCATAGTGGACATGATTCTTCAGCATGTTTATATAAAAATAATCAATTACTCTATGCAATTGCCAGAGAGCGATTAACTAGAAAAAAACATGATTCTGGAGAACCTATTGAATGCATAGAATATTTACTTAAAGCTGCTGGTATTACGTATAATCAAATTTCGTTAGTTGTTCGTGTAAATTGGTATGATTCAACTGAAATTAATGATGATTATTATAAGAAGTTTTCAAAAGTAATTGTGAGATATGAGCATCATTTATTTCATGCATATGCAGCATCTTTAGCAGCTAAATTTGACAAGACATTAATTTATATAATGGATGGGCGTGGGTGCAGACCAGTTGATAATGGATGTTCGAGCTTATCAGAAGAAGATTTATTTGAAGCAGAATCTCTATATCTACTGGATAATGGCGAAATAACTGAATTACAAGCTGAAAAGAAATATGCTGTTCATGAAAGTGCATCTAAGCATAAATACAAATGGGGATCACATATGGACTCCATAGGATATGCCTATGCCGATGTTAGCCGACTGATTTTTAAGGATTATAATGCAGCTGGCAAAGTTATGGCATTGGCAGCATATGGTGTGGGGAATGCTGATGTACCAGAATGTCTGTATTTTGATAAAAAATTACATGTTCGTAAAGAATGGTTAGATTATTTAAATTCACAAGATTATCCACTATCATATGAGTTGCAAACAGCAAAAAATATTGCATGTGCTCTTCAATTCGAATTAGAAAGCTACATTCAAACCCGTATTAAATATTTTTCTGAAAAATATAATGTCCTAGATTTTTGTTTTTCTGGTGGGGTTGCATTAAATTGCCTTAACAATGGAAAATTAATAAATAGTGGATTGATTAATTCATTGGGTCTTTTTCCAGC
Source organism: Phascolarctobacterium succinatutens CAG:287 (assembly GCF_000434895.1). GTDB lineage: Bacteria > Bacillota > Negativicutes > Acidaminococcales > Acidaminococcaceae > Phascolarctobacterium_A > Phascolarctobacterium_A succinatutens_A. The sequence goes on along the minus strand of NZ_FR892810.1, from coordinate 10,677 downwards.
AAGTGGAGATGACGGAATTTCTATAGGAGCAGGACTTTGGGCAATTAGAAAAATATTTAAAGATAAGAGTAAAATTGAGTGGGACTATGCATTAGGAAAAAGTTATGGTGAAATATGTTATGATGAATCTGTATTATTTCAGGTAATAAAAGATATACATGATGATAAGATTATAGGACTATTTGAAGGTGGCTCGGAATATGGTCCGCGAGCTCTTTGCAATCGAAGCATTATTGCTTCTGCAAAAAGTAAGAACATGAAGGATCGGCTCAATTTACAGATAAAGCATCGGGAAAACTTTAGACCTTTTGGAGGTGTAATATTAGAGCGTAATCTGAAAAAGATTACTGATGATAGAATAGCTAGTCCGCTTATGCTATCGGCAATAAATATTAAACCTGAAATGATAGATTATATGCCAGCTTTGGTTCATAAAGATAATACTGTTAGAATTCAAGTTATATACGAGAATCAAAATAAAAAGCTGATTTGGAAAATTTTAGATTATCTTGAGAAAAAATATGGGGAATTAGTATTGATTAACACTTCTTTTAATGGCAAAGGAGAACCTATTGTAGAAAGTCAATCAGACGCTTTGCTTTCTGCCAAAAGAATGAAGCTTGAATATGTTTATATGAATGGAGAAAAGGTAGATATAATATGAACTTGAAAATTATAACATATATGCGAAGCAATGAGGCTTTTAATGATAATATAAAAAAGATACTTACGCTTTCGTTAAAGCTTAATACAAAAATCTCTTGTATCATATTTACTGATAATGATAGAAAATTTGAATTTGATGGCATAAAAATCGATAGTATAAATTTTCCGGGAACAAAGTATATTAGGCTACTGTATTTATTTGAAAGAGAACAAGAGGATTGTTTATATTTGAGTATTGATAACGATATAAATGTAAATGACGAGACAATACTCAAGTTTTTAGAAAAAGGATTATCAGGGAAATATGATATTGGATGGGGACGAATTTATGCCCAATCACAGTCTGGCTTTATATCAAATCTAGTGGCGACGGATAAACACTTATCTCATGATTTGATAAGACCTTTATCGTGGAAATTAAATATGGGAATTAGTATACCAGGACAATGCTTTTTTATTAGACCAAAAGCTTTTCAAGATAAATTATATCAAATTGATACTTTTTTAGATGATCTTGCTATTGGCGCTTATATAAGTAATAATAGGAAAGACTATAGTATATTACGATCGTCTTTTCTTCTTGGTTACGAAAAACCTAATACAAATTTTGGGGGATTATGTAGACAACGTAAGCGTTGGGCGAAAGGTTTCTATCAAATATTCTCATATCCGAAACGAAAAGAATATCAAAGCAAATTATTATTGCATGCAGCATTTTACCATTTTAGTTGGATAGTCAATTGGCTTATGATTGGATACATTAGTTATTGTAATTTGTACGCTGGAATGATTTATATTTTAGCAATCGCTTTACTTATGACTAGAAAAGATTATAAACTACTATTTTATGGTGTAATTTATCAGTTGTTTTTTCCAATATTTCATATCGTTTGGATTTTTAATATACTAAGAGGAGATAAGAATGATGATAATGCCTGAAACTTTTTTAAAAGCTATGATATTAACGCATGGGGTACAATTTACTGATGAAGCTCTTTTATATGCACGTAAGACAAATGCCAAGATTCAGAATTTGGTATACAATGCTCCGGTAGGAGCAGATAACTTCCGTCCTCAAGAATTATTGATACGTCATTCGGATGGATTTGAAACAGTATCTTCTTGTGTGGCTCCTGGAAAGTTAAAACCAGTAGTGGTTGATTGCAAAAATGGGGAATTATTTGCGACTGTTGATAATAGAAAAGTTGAAGATATTTCAATCTCTTTTATTGAAGAACCTGACTACTATTCTTATAAATTAGAAGAAGATTTAGTTGCAAAGGATTTTGTATCTGCTTGTGGTTTGGATGAATTGAACATAATTCCTTGGAAAGGATGCAATATTTCTGCAGGTTGTCTTTTCTGTGGTGCAAACACTGTTGCTGGTGAAAACAAAGCAAGTATTTTTACGGCATATCAGGTTTCTTCTCCCGATTTTTGGAATGAAAATAAGGATACATATCTAAATTATCTCACGAAATCAGTCAAAGCGGCTATTAAGTCAAAATGTTATGATGAACATATGCATGTGATTCTGATTTCTGGAGACTTATCTGATCAAGTGTTAGATATGCAAGCTCACATTTATTGTGATATTGTTAGGGCAATAAAGCCATTAGTAGAGAAAAAGTCTACTGAAGGTATTATAGCAGTTTGTATGCCGCCCAATGATTTAGACATACTAGAAGACTTTAAGGAAGCCGGAATTGAAAAAATAGTATTTAATTTTGAGCTTGGGAATGAAGATGATTTTGCAAAATATTGTCCAGGAAAAAAGAACATCGGATTTAATCATATCTTAGATGCTTTAAAAAAAGGTGTTGATGTATTTGGCTATGGTAATTCTTGGACTAATTTTGTTTTAGGTTTAGAACCTATTGGAAATTTGCTTAAATTTAATCAATACCTTGCTTCTCAAGGTATTGTTTCTAGTGCAAATGTGTTACACCTTGATAAAGGAAATCGTTTGGATTGTGATGTCCCGTCATTTGAAACTGTTATTAATTATTTTTATTCATTAGATAAAATTTTGAAAGAATATAACCTGGATCCGTTTTATTGTAGTAAAGCTTTACGTACTAGCCTTTCGAATGAAGCTCGTTTTAATCGTATAGTGCTTTGATTTTTATGATTACTATCAACGACGATTTGCTGCGTTTGGTTTTTAGGAGGAAATGATGAGTACTATTTTGGTTACGGGAGGAGCTGGATTTATTGGTTCCAATTTATGCCGTCGACTGCTAGATAATTTACAGAACCACGTAATATGTTTTGATAATCTTACGACTGGAAATATAAATAATGTAAGAGTATTGTTAGAAACTGAGAGATTTAATATAGTAAATGGAGATATATTGGATATATTAGATGTTTTGGATTCTTCATATAAAATCGATGAGATTTATAACCTTGCGTGTCCAGCAGCTCCATTGAAATATCAAGAAGATCCAATATATACTACTAAAGTAAACACGATATGTGTATTGAATTTATTGAATTTGGCACGAAAAAATCATGCAAAGTTTTTACAGGCTAGTACAAGCGAAGTTTACGGAGATCCGTTAATTTTTCCACAAAAAGAGAATTACTTGGGAAACGTTAATTGTACAGGTATCAGATCATGTTACGATGAAGGGAAAAGATGTGCTGAGTCCTTGATTTTTGATTATGCGAGGAAATATGGTTCTTTGGTAAAGGTTGTAAGAATATTTAATACGTATGGCCCATTTATGTCTGCTGATGATGGTAGAGTTATTTCTAATTTTATAGTTCAGGCGTTAAGGGGAGAGAACTTAACTATATATGGAAGAGGAGAACAAACTAGAAGTTTTTGCTATATTGATGACTTGGTGGATGGTTTATTAAAAATGATGTCAACGGAAGATTCATTTCAAGGACCTGTTAATTTAGGGAATCCTGATGAAAGAACAATTTTTGATGTTGCTAGTTTAATCAGATTGTATTGTGAAAATAGTTCTGATTTTTCTTATAAGGCTTTGCCAAAAGATGATCCTAAAAGACGTTGTCCAGATATTTCTTTAGCTATGAATGTTTTAAAATGGAAACCAAAAGTTGATTTGGAAGTAGGATTGGAAAAAACAATCCAATATTTTAGAGATATAGTGTAGCATTGAAATATATTAAGCACAAAAGAACGAATCGTTAATGCTTTTTATAATAAAAGCATTAATAGATATGTTTTTATTATTTCTGCGGCACTTCTCATATTAAAACCCTATTGACAACCATCCTTAAAAGTGCTATAAATCTATATTTGGCAGATGTTTTATGCACATGAGAGGATGAATATATATGAGAAAAAATACCCAGTTTTTACTGGCAGCCACAATGCTGGCTGCTAATATATCTCTTGCGGCTCCGGCTTTTGCCGACAGCCTGCAGACATACAATCTTGACACCATGGTTGTTACCGCGCAGCGCGAAAGCAAGCGTGATGTAGATACGCCTGCTTCCGTTACTACCGTTTCCCAAAAGCAGCTTGTTGAAACAGGCGCTGCTAATCTTTTTGATGCTTTGCGTCTGCAAAGCGGCGTAACTACCTACTCCTATGGCGGCAGCCAGTCCCTTGGCGGTATGAATGCCAAAATCCTGATGCGTGGTGCTAACAAGGGTACCGTGGTGATGATTGACGGCATGCCTGCCAACATCAATGAAAGCTATTATCTGGACTCTATTCCTGTGGAATCTATTGCACGCGTAGAAATAGTTAAGGGCGCTGCTTCTACTCTTTACGGTTCCGAGGCTTCTACCGGTGTTATCAATATCATCACGAAAAAGAAGATGCCTAACACTTTGTCACTGACTAAGGGCGAATACGGCAGGGAAAAGGCAGCGCTGACATTGAATGCCGATAAGCTGAATTTGGCAGTGGCGCTGGAGCAGAGCGACCCGATGAAGGGTTATAGCAGTAACTATAAGCAGATTAACGATTTAAACAAAAAGTCCTTTACCGCCAGCTATAAGTTTGATGATAACTGGAGCTTCTCGCACCAGCATAACGACAGCAAGTATTCCTATGATCAGTTTGAAAAAACCTGGAGCAAGCTTACCGAGGATGCGAATTACCACTACATTGATGATTTTTCACGCTTGCAATATAAGGATGACAGCGTGAGTGCCAATTTGTTTTATAACCGCAGCAATCGCAGAAATCAGACCTACAATGTTACCGGCTCTAAATGGACCAAGTCCGATCATTTACGCTTTGATACCATAGGCCTTGATTTGCAAAAGCAGATTACCGGTAAATTCGGTGATGTTATTGTTGGTACGACGGTTTCCCGTGATTCCTATAAAAATGATATTACCGTAGCAAAAAACATTAAACCCGGTACGAAGATTAATGAATTCAGAACAAATTATGCTGTGTTTGCACAGCTTTCTAAGGATCTTGGCGCAGGCTATACTGCTACCGTAGGTGCCCGTGAAACTGTTGTAGAGGCCAATAAGCGTTATGATGCCTTTACACCGCAGTTTGCTTTGCTGAAGAAGCTGGATAATAACAGCAGCTTATATGCAAATGCGGCAAAATCTTTTAAGATGCCTACATTTACCCAAATTTACGGCGGCGGCGGTACCAACGTTGCGGCTAATCCATTTCTGGAGCCTGAAGAAGGTTGGACCTATGAGTTCGGTTACAAAAAGGCATCTAATACAAGCATGTTCAAAGCTGCTTTGTATTATATGGATTTGGATACTATTGAGTACGAAGGCAGGGGAACCAGCTCCAATCCGTCTGTGACACGTAATATGTCCTTTAAAAATAAAGGTCTGGAAATGACCTATGAGAAGGATTTCGGTAGCAAATACAGCTATTCTCTGGGCGCTAATTTCTGCAATCCTATGGGCAAAAATAAAAAAGGCGTATGGGAGCGTAAATTTGCACGCGAGCAATACAATGCAAGTATTAAATACCATGATGCTAAGTTCAATGCTGCGCTGACAGGCATGTTTACTACGGATAGAGCCAGCGGTTGGGGCGATTTGCTGCCGGTAAACTTTATTGCCGGCTATAAGCTCGACAAGAGCAGTAGCGTAGAGCTTGGCGTGGAGAATATTTTCGACCGAGATGATATCGTAAGCAATCCTGGCGCTACTACCAAGTATTACTGCCTGCCGCGCATGGTGCATGTGACCTACACTTATACCTTCTAAAAGGTTTGCGCCAGTTTTGCTCTTTTATAAACGATAGTCTGAACTGACCATATTAAATATCCATAAATTGAGCTTATTCAGATGCCAGTCGATAGGTTATAATGATTACATTATTAAAGTGAAGGAGTGTGTCTTTATGACCTTGATGAATAAAGCATTGACTATTGCCGGCAGCGATACAAGCGGCGGTGCCGGTATGGAAGCAGATATTAAAACTATGGAGGAGCTGGGCGTTTTTGGTATGCCTGCTTTGACCTGCATTGTAACAATGCACCCGACTACCTGGGAACACAGCGTATTCCCTCTGCCTTTGGATTTGGTGGAAAAGCAGCTGGTGACAGCGATTGAAGGTGTTGGCATCAATGCGATGAAGACCGGTATGCTGGGCAGTGCTGGGCTGGTAGAGCTGGTTGCGGCGACGATTGATAAGTACGCTTTGCAGAACGTGGTTATTGACCCGGTTATGGTCTGCAAGGGCTGCGATTTGATTTTGGTGCCGGATGCGGCAGAAGCTATCAAAAAGCTGCTGATGCCGCGCTGCGATGTTATTACCCCGAATACCGTGGAGGCTGCTTATCTTGCGGATATGCCGGAGGTTACTACCGTAGAGCAGATTAAGGAAGCAGCAGTGAAAATTGTTGCTGCCGGTGCGAAGAGCGTTGTTATCAAGGGCGGCGAGCGTCTGAGCGATAATTCCGCTATTGATATTTTCTACGATGGCAAGGAATTCACAGAAATGGCTGTGCCGAAGATTTATCCTTCCTACAACCATGGCGCAGGCTGCACCTTCTCGGCAGCAATCACTGCAGGTTTGGCAGACGGCCTGAGCATGAAGGAAGCTGTGCTGCAGGCAAAGAAATTTGTCACTGCTGCGCTCAAGCATGGCTTTGCTATCAATAACATTGTCGGCTGCACCAACCACACCGCATATAGAAAATACAGCGAATAAAGTAAAGAAAACCGTCATTTCCTCAGCTTGTTGGGGAAATGACGGTTTTTGTATGCAAAAATAAGTATTACAGTGTTGTGGAATCCATAGTGCAGTCTTCCAGCAGCTTTTTGGCATCAACATATTGCGCAATGCCTGCAGCTACCTTCTTCGATTCCTTCATCGCCAATACGACGGTAGCAGGACCGTGTACTACATCGCCGCTGCTGAAAACGCCGGCGCGGGTGGTCATGCCGTAGGGACGGTCACGGGTAATAACAAAGCCCTGCTTATCAATCTGAATACCTTTGGTACTGGAAACAATACGTGCTGCGGGTTTCTGGCCTACTGCGAGGATAACGCAGTCGCAGGGGATAAGCTCCTGACCGCCTTCTGCAATAAACTCACCGTTTTCGGTTTTGGTGATGTTTTGCAGCAATAAACCGGCCAATTCGGTTTCGTCCGCTGCCGTAGCTTGACGGCGGATGTTCTTTAAGGCGCGCATCTGCTTTTTGTTGAAGTAGGCGATAGGCTGTTTCAGGAAGCGGAACTGTACACCTTCGGCAACAGCGGCTTCATATTCAGATGGAAAAGCAGAAATTTCAGCTTCCGTTTTGTGGTAGACGATGGTGACGTTTTTGGCACCGCGGCGGATAGAGGTGCGGGCTGCGTCCATAGCAACGTTGCCTGCGCCGACAACGATAACGTTGTCACCGGTGTGCAGCAGTGTTTCGCTGGCATCCAGCTTGCCTCCGTCAGCCAATACAACCATACGCAGGAAGTAGGTGGCTGTCAAAATACCGGACAGCTCCTTGCCGGGGATATCCAGCGTGCGCGGCAGGGAGGTACCTGTGCCCATGAAAATTGCATCGTAGCCTTGGGCAAAAAGGTCATCAACGGTAAAATCTACACCGGCAAGCTGCTTGGTGCGTATTTCTACACCGATGTGCTGCAGCTCGCTGATTTCACGGCGGACAACATCCTTTTGCAGACGGAATTCCGGAATGCCGAAGAGCAATACGCCGCCCGGTTCGCTTTGAGCTTCAAAAATAGTAACGTCAAAATCCATCTTGGCCAAATCGCCTGCTACAGTAAGACCTGCCGGACCGGAGCCGATTACGGCAACCTTACCGCGCAGCTTGCTTGATGGCTGTGTAGGCTTTAAATCATTGTTATGGGCAAAATCAGCAACGAACATTTCCAGGCTGCCGATTTCAATACCGCATTTCTTTTTGGTCAACACGCAATGTGCTTCACACTGCCGCTCATGCGGGCAGACACGTCCGCAGATAGCGGGCAGGTTACTGCGTTCGGAAATGATTTCGTAGGCCATGCCGATATTACCCTCGCTTAAGGCACGGATAAAGCCGGGAATATTGTTTTCAATCGGACAGCCGGTGCGGCATGTAGGGCGCGCACAGTTCAGGCAGCGGCGTGCTTCCTGAATGGCTTCTGCTGTGGTCATTGTTCTGCTCATTTTTCTACCTCTTTTTAGTCATAATGCTTACTTTGAGTATCATAAATAAGATTTTCCAACTCCTTGAGGCGGTCGTTGATTTCTTCCATATGCTTGGCGAGCAGCTCTTCATAATCTGCTACCGGATCGGGCAGCTTATCATGATTCAGGTCAATCATGCTTTCAGCATCATTGTTGGAGGCAATACGTACACCGTTACGTGTTACAACACGTCCGGGTACACCAACAACGACGGAATTGGGCGGAACCTCTTTAAGAACTACGCTGCCGCTGCCAATTTTGGAATTGTCGCCTACCTTGAAGGAACCGAGCACCTTCGCACCGCTGGAAACAACAACATTATTGCCGATGGTGGGATGGCGCTTACCCTTTTCCTTGCCAGTACCGCCAAGGGTAACGCCTTGATAGAGCGTGACATTGCTGCCAAGCTCGGCGGTTTCACCGATAACAAGTCCCATACCGTGGTCAATGAAAAGACCAGGGCCCAGTTTAGCACCGGGATGGATGTCAATACCGGTAAGAAAGCGGGAAAATGTATTAAGCAGGCGTGGGAATACTACCCAGCCCTTCAGATAAAAGTGATGCGCTATACGATGGAGCCAGATGGCATGTAGCCCGGGATAACACATTGCGGCCTCCAGTCTTGTTTTTGCGGCCGGGTCGCGCAGCATAATGGCATCAATATCTTTTTTCATCTGAGCAAACATGTCAAGACTCCTTTCTTTATATTATATCAATATGTGCTGTAGTTGTCAGCATTTAGCTGCGCTAAGACAAGCTCTTTCTGCCGACAAATACCATTTTTATATTTTAGCACAGAAATTAGTGAATAGTAAACAGAAAAACTGTAAAACTTAACGAAAATATGACTAGTGAACATTTTTCTGCACTTATAAAGTGGACAAAATTCTGAAAAACGGCTAATAATGCATCAAATTACACACTATGAGGTAATGATTTCTTTTGTAAGTGTCCTGATTTGACTTTACCTATAATTATGCTATAATTTAGGTAAATACTTAAAAATTTTTATTTATGTACTTGTTGAAAAGACAGGTACGCTGGAGGCGCACTAAAATGACAAAAGAAATTTTAAAAGAAAAAGCGTGTGCTGCAATTGACGCATATGCAGATAAGATAAAGGCTATTTGTGCCAGCATCAACGATGAACCGGAATTAGGCTTCAAGGAAGTCAAAACCGCTGCCAAGGTTGCAGAATTTATGCGTGACCTGGGCCTGCAGCCGGAAACCGGCCTGGCAATCAATGGCGTTAAGGGACGTGCCAAGGGCGGCAAGCCCGGACCGACAGCTGCCGTTTTAGGCGAGCTGGATGCAGTTGGCTGTCCGACAAGCCCGAAGGCTGATCCTGCCACAGGCGCAGCGCATGCCTGTGGCCATAATCTGCAGATTTCCACCATGCTTGCTGCTGCCTGCGGCATCGTAAAATCCGGCGTTCTGCCGGAGCTGGCCGGTGACGTTGTGTTCTTCGGTGTTCCTGCTGAGGAATATATCGAAATTGCGTACCGCAAAAAGTTAGTGGAGTCCGGCAAGCTGCATTTTATGAGCGGCAAGGGCGAGCTGATTTATGAAGGCGCTTTTGATGATATTGATATGGCTATGCAGATGCATGCCGATAAAAATATGCCGAAGCCTACGGTTTCTATCGGTGAAAGCAGCAACGGCTTTGTAGGTAAAACTGTGCGCTATATCGGCAAAACCGCTCATGCAGCCGACGCTCCGCATGAAGGTGTCAACGCGCTGAATGCTGCCTGCCTGGGCCTGATGGGCATCAACGCTTTGCGTGAAACCTTCCGCGAGCAGGATGTAGTGCGTGTACACCCGATTATTACTAAGGGTGGCGACTTTGTAAATTCCGTGCCTGATGATGTACGCCTGGAGCTGTATGTGCGTGCGAAAACCATGGATGCTATTGATTCTACCCATACGCGCGTTGACGCAGCGCTTAAGGCCGGCGGTGATGCTGTCGGTGCCCAAACTGTCATCGAAACATTGCCCGGCATGTTCCCGTTGAGCTGTAACAAGCGTATGAACGAGCTGTTTGCAGCAAATGCTAAAATTGCTTATCCTGACGTAGAGATAAAGGATGCCGGTCATTTCAGCGCCTCCACCGATATGGGTGACGTATCACATCTGATGCCTGTTATCCATCCGTTTATCGGTGGTACGGACGGCCTGTTGCATACACCTGACTTCCATATGGTAGATTTTAATGCTGCTGTGCTGCTGCCTGCCAAAGCCTTTGCCATGATGCTGATAGATTTGCTGTATGATGATGCGAAAGAGGCTAAGGCTATTCTGGCTGACTTCAAGCCTATCCTGACCAAAGAAGAGTATATTGCAAAGTTAGAAAGCTATTTTAATAAGTAATTGAGCCACACAAGGCTATAATATGATAAAATATACATAATAA
>NZ_FR892809.1 GCF_000434895.1 Phascolarctobacterium succinatutens CAG:287 | reverse complement strand
AATCTTCCGCTAGGTTTATAAAAGCATACGGCTATACCATATTCAGCACACTTTCCCAATAATGCAGGACTCGCTCCCATATAACCAAAATATAAAATTTGCTCAAACATCCGCAATGGTAATTTTTTTACTACTGTACCTTCCCTATTTATTACAACATTCTCATTATCCAGCGATAAATAAATATCTTCACTTGTCACAAATAAAGTATTCATTAAATGTCTCATAATGCATCCTCATTTAAAAATTTTGCATAATAATCCGCCACAACTGTCTTCCTGCATATAACCGGCAAGCAAATATCCTTTAAAGAACATAAGATACAGCCTTTTTTAGGCTTAACATTCGGTGTATAGCCCTGTCTATAATAGTTATGCATTTCACGCAACATAGATTCTACATTTTCACGCATAGAAGCAGTAAAAGCAATCTCTTCCCGACGATGTGTTTCATTATAATATAAAGCACCTTTAGGTATATCAACATGCAGCATTTCTTCCAAACACATAGCCTGACAGCATAATTGTAATCTGTCAGCATCAATCAGTTTACTCTTTCCGCGCTTATACTCTATGGGATAAGGTAGCCATAATCCTTCTCGTCCATATAAAGTGCATCCGTTTTCAGTCTTACTAAATTCTACAACATCACATTGTCCCGAAACGCCTAACTTTCTTGAAAAAACGTTCAAGGAACGTGTAATTAGCAAATTGCCACGTTTTTCTATAAAGCCATCATCATGACAACGTTCATGGACTATGTTACCCTCAATTGTTCTTACATTTTCCTGCCATTGATTTTCTATATGAATCAACGCCCATTGTCGACGGCAAAAGCAAAAATGCTGAATACCTGATAATTGTAAGAATTCATCTTCACAATATTCCATAAGAATTCTCCTTTCCTTTTAGGCTAATCAGAATGCGTTATTTGTGTTAACAAAACCGAAAATCCAACCGTGTTCCGTATTTCAATCCACGCTCACTCGCGGGA
>NZ_FR892808.1 GCF_000434895.1 Phascolarctobacterium succinatutens CAG:287 | reverse complement strand
TAAAAACTAATGAAAGTAGGTTTTACAATGTCTAAAACAGCACTTATCACCGGTATCACCGGTCAGGACGGCTCTTACTTAGCCGAATTTTTATTAGAAAAAGGATATGAGGTACACGGCATTACTCGCCGTGCGTCTATCAGCAACACTGCCCGCATTGATCATCTGCTGGCAAAAAACGCTATTACCTTACATGATGGCGATTTGAGCGATTCTTCTTCGCTGATCCGCATTATCAGCATAGTGAAGCCTGATGAGATTTATAACCTTGCAGCGCAAAGCCATGTACAGGTTTCCTTTGACGTGCCGGAATACTCCGGAGATGTTGATGCACTTGGCGTACTGCGTATTTTAGAAGCAGTGCGCATTTTGGGTATGACGAAGACTTGCCGTATCTATCAGGCATCCACTAGCGAGCTTTATGGCAAGGTTGAAGAAGTACCGCAGAGCGAAACCACTCCGTTCCATCCGTACAGTCCCTATGCTGTTGCCAAGCAATATGGCTTTTGGATTACAAAGGAATATCGCGAAGCTTATGGCATGTTTGCTGTCAACGGCATTCTTTTTAACCATGAATCCGAACGCCGTGGAGAAAACTTTGTAACACGCAAAATTACGCTGGCAGTAGGACGCATTGCCTGTGGCCTGCAGGATTATCTTGAGCTTGGCAACATGGACTCCCTGCGCGACTGGGGTTATGCAAAGGATTATGTAGAGTGCATGTGGATGATTTTGCAGCATGATACGCCTGAGGATTTTGTTATCGCGACTGGCGAACAGCATACAGTCCGTGATTTTACAGAAAAGGCCTT
>NZ_FR892807.1 GCF_000434895.1 Phascolarctobacterium succinatutens CAG:287 | reverse complement strand
TTATCAACCTAAATACATTATATAAGGAGGAAATGCAATGCTGAGAAAAATTATTAGCTTGAGCATATCGTTAATTATTATTGTAACTGGACTTATACTAACAAATTTATCTTTACCGTTTTTATCAAATTACTTGGGCTATGATTTACACGGCAATGGCTTAATGGGAATTACCTTTGCTACCATGATACTGACCTTACCAGGTCTTTTTATATCTTCCTGGCTTGGCCTAGTATTGGCACCGTTTATTACAAAATGGCTGTTCAATTACGCTGAACGTCTGACGGTTTCTCTCTCCGGCGTACCTACCAGTGATATTCTGGTAATGATTTTCGGTATCGGCATCGGTCTGATTTTAGCAAATCTGATAGGCAGTCCTTTTTCCAGACTGCCGGTTATCGGACCGTTTATTCCCATCGTACTAAGCCTTGTACTTTCGGTTGTCGGTGCTAAGCTGGCTTTGCGTAAGCATAATGATATTGTGGAGTTTTTTAACCGCATTCCTACGCGTAAGTCCGTAAAGCCTGTCGATGAAACAAAGAGCGTATTGGAGGGCCCTTTGGGGGACCGTCTTTACAGCAGCAATAAATTGCTTGATACCAGCGTCATTATTGACGGACGTGTTATGGATATTATGGCTGCAGGCTTTTTAGATGGACAGCTGGTGGTGCCGAATTTTGTGTTGGAGGAGCTGCAGAAGCTGGCGGATTCTTCGGACAACATGAAGCGCGCCAAAGGGCGTCGTGGTCTGGATTTGGTGCATGATTTGCAAATAAGCTACAAGAATCGTATTCTGGTTGTAGATAATGATTACGATGATCTGGAAGGCGTGGATGCTAAGCTTGTACGTTTGGCAAGACAGGCTAACGCTGACATTATTACCAATGATTATAACCTGAATAAGGTTGCCGGTATCCAGGGCGTTAAGGTATTGAATATCAATGAGCTGGCGAATGCCATTAAACCGGTAGTTGTTGCAGGCGAGGAAATGAATGTCTTTCTGGTTAAGGAAGGCAAGGAGCAGGGACAAGCTGTTGCTTATCTTGATGATGGCACTATGATTGTCGTAGAAAACGGACGTCACTCTATTGGTCACAGTGCGATTGTTGTGGTAACCAGTATACTGCAGACATCTGCCGGAAGAATGATTTTCGCCAAAACAAAATAGGAGCTTTGAGATGGGCAAGGATGAACTTATTGTAATTGTTCCGGCTGCAGGCGCAGGTAAGCGTCTGGGGCTGGGGATTAATAAGGCCTTTGCTATGCTGAACGGTGCACCACTTGTGGTGCACTGTCTGCATATGCTGGAGGCAACAGGTCTGGTTAAGCGTGCCGTTGTCGTGTTGGCGCCGCAGGAGGTTGTTGAAGGCCGTGAGCTTTTGGCAGGCTATCAGAAAGATTATTTTCGGACGTTGCCGTTTTGCGTGGTAGCCGGTGGCAAGGAGCGTCAGGACAGTGTTGCCAATGCGTTGGCGACAGTGGAAGAAACTGACTGTTATATCGCTGTACACGATGGCGCGCGTCCCTTTGCGGGACGCGCTGTTTTTGAACGCACCTTAGCGGCTGCTAAGGTGCATGGCGCTGCAATTGCTGCTGTTCCGGTGAAGGATACCATCAAGGTTGTCGGCACCGACGGTATTGTAACTGCTACGCCTGAGCGCAGTACGCTGATGGCAGTACAGACACCGCAGATTTTTACTGCAGAACTGCTGAAGCAGGCTTACGCGCAGCTGGCGGCACATCCTGCTGCTGTTACCGACGATGCTTCGGTAGTAGAGCTGATGGGCCATAAGGTAGCGACAGCGTTAGGACGCTACGAAAATATTAAAATTACTACGCCGGAGGATTTGCTTTTTGCAGAAAATCTGCTGGCGCAACAGGAGCAGGAAGATGGAAAATAAAATTGTAATGCCGCAATTTCGCATCGGCTGCGGCTATGATGTACATAAGCTGGCAGAAGAGCGCAAATTAATTATCTGTGGTGTTGAGGTTCCATATGAAAAAGGTCTTTTGGGACATAGTGATGCAGATGTAGCTTTGCATGCGCTGATGGATGCGCTTTTGGGCGCTGCGGCCATGGGCGATATCGGCAAGCACTTCCCTGATACGGATGAACGCTTTAAGGGAGCGGACAGCATGCAGCTGACGCTGCATGTTAAAAAGCTTTTGCAGGAGGCAGGCTGGCAGGTTAATAACGTAGATGTGACGATTATTGCCCAACGCCCGAAGCTGGCAGGCTATATTGCCGCAATGCGTACTAATGTTGCCAAGGTCTTAGATGTTGCTGAGTCTGTCGTAAATGTTAAGGCAACAACAACAGAAAAGCTCGGTTTTACAGGCAGAGGCGAAGGTATTGCTGCTGAAGCTGTGGCGAGCATTGTCAAGATGTGATATAATAATTAGACTGATAAGTGTAATCTGTTTGGATATACCGGCGGAAGGAAATTTATTTTAGCCGGAGCCGGAGTGATTGTGCTTTTTTGGTAAATCTAATGTTAATAGATAAATTTGGAGGGATATATCAATGTGTAATGATGAAGTTAGAGTAAGATTTGCGCCGAGCCCGACCGGCCCGTTCCATATCGGTGGTGCGCGCAGTGCGCTGTTCAACTATCTGCTGGCCCGCAAAACCGGTGGCAAGCTGATTCTGCGTATCGAGGATACCGACCGTGAGCGTTCTACCCCGGAATCCGAGGAAAATATCAAGGCTGCTTTGAAGTGGCTGGGTATGGACTGGGATGAGGGCGTTGATGTTGGCGGCCCGAACGGACCGTATCATCAGATGGAACGTCTTGATATCTACAAAAAATATACTGACAAGCTACTGGCTGAAGGCAAGGCTTACTATTGCTACTGCACCGATGAGGAGCTGGAGGAAGAACGCCAGAGCCTGATCAAAGAAGGCAAAATGCCGCGTTATATGGGCAAATGCCGTCATCTGACCGAAGAGCAGATTGCTCAGTTCAAAGCTGAAGGCCGCAAACCGACCGTTCGCTTCCGTGTTCCTGCCGACCAGCAGATTCTCGTTCGCGACATGGTTCGTGGCGATGTAGTTTTTGATTCCAATAATATCGGTGATTTCGTTATCGTTAAATCCGACGGTATCCCGACCTATAACTATGCCGTAGTTATCGACGATGCACTGATGCACATTACTCATGTAATCCGCGCTGAAGAGCATCTGTCCAACACTCCGCGTCAATGCCTCGTTTATGATGCACTGGGCTTCAAACAACCGACCTTCGGTCACATTTCCCTGATTCTGGGCAAGGACCACACCAAAATGAGCAAGCGTCACGGCGCTACCAGTGTTGACCAATATCGTCAGCTGGGTTACCTGCCGGAAGCTATCAACAACTTCCTGGCACTTTTGGGTTGGGCTCCGAACAGCGAGCAGGAAATCTTCAGCATGGACGAGCTGATTCATGAATTCAGCATGGACCGCGTTGCTAAGAACCCCGCTGTTTTTGATATCGACAAGCTGAACTGGATTAACCAGCACTATATGCGTCAGCTGGATGCGGAAGCATTCTTTGAAGCTGCTAAACCGTACATGATTGCTGCAGGCTACATGACCGGCGAAGAAGAAGGCGAGAAGCTGGCTTGGCTGAAACGCGTTGTAGCAACCGCACAGGAGCACATTTCTTATGCTGCGCAGATTCCTGAATGTGTAGAAATGTACTTCAATGATGAATTCAATTTTGAAAACGAGGAAGCAGAAGCAGTTCTGAAGGCTGAAACTGTACCGACCGTTATCAATATGCTGCTGGAAGAGCTGCCAAAGGTAGAAAACCTGGACAATGCTGCAGTTAAAGCTCTGTTCAAGCAGATTCAGAAAGCAACTAAGCTGAAGGGCAAGGATGTATTCATGCCGATTCGTGTCGCTCTGACCGGTAATCAGCATGGTCCTGAGCTGGCAGCAATGGTTCCGCTGCTGGGCGTTGAGCGTACTGCAAAACGCATTAAATCCAGCTTGGCAAAAGCAGGCGTAACTCTTTGATTGATGACTGACGATAAGGCTTCAACTGCTTCGTAACGGCGTTGCTTGCATCCAAGGCCTTCTCGTCGCTCAGAGAATTTTTGCAAAGGAATAGTTATTATGAGCATTAAAGTATATAACACCTTAACCAAACAAAAAGAAGAATTCGTACCTATTCATCCGGGCAAAGCCAACATCTATGTTTGCGGTGTTACTCCGTACAACCATCCGCATGTTGGTAATGCGCGTCCGTTCGTAACCTGGGACGTTATCCGCCGCTTTCTGGAGCATGAAGGCTATGACGTAACCCATGTACAGAACTTTACCGATGTTGATGACAAGATTATCAACACTGCCAATAAAGAGGGCGTACAATGGTATGATATCTGCAACCGCTACATTGACTCCTACTTTGAAGTAATAGATAAACTCAATGTGCGCCGTGCGCATGTTTATCCGCGTGTATCCGAGCATATCGATGATATCATCAAAACTGTACAATGCCTGATTGACAATGGCTATGGCTATGTTGTTGACGGCGATGTTTTCTACAGTGTAGAAAAGTTTAAATACTATGGTCAGCTTTCCGGCCGTAACATTGAGGATATGATGGCCGGCGCGCGTGTAGACGTTGATGACCGCAAGCATAATCCGATGGATTTTGCACTGTGGAAATCCGCTAAACCGGGCGAGCCTGCTTGGGATAGCCCTTGGGGTCCCGGTCGTCCCGGCTGGCATATTGAATGCTCTACCATGAGCATGAAGTATCTGGGCGAAACCTTTGACTTCCATGGCGGCGGCAGCGATTTGATTTTCCCGCATCATGAAAACGAGATTGCCCAATCCGAAGGCTGCACCGGAATTCATCCTTTCGTGCATTACTGGCTGCATAACGGCTTTATTACCGTTAACGAAGAAAAAATGTCCAAATCTCTGGGCAACTTCTTTATGGTTATCGATATTTTAGAGCATTACGATCCGGAAACTCTGCGTTTCTTCATCGTTTCCACGCATTATCGCAGCCCGCTGGACTTCAGCGATGCACGTCTTACCGAAGCACAAAAGAGCCTTGCACGTCTGCGTCAGGCACAGGAAACTTTGGGTGAGCTGAGCGAAATGCTGAGCGCCGGCCCGACTGCCGAAAGCTTGGCACTGCGCGAGAAGGTTAAAGAGCTGCGTGAAGCATTTATGGAAGCTATGCGCGATGACTTCAATACTGCGCTGGCTATCAGCCATATGTTTGCTCTGGCTAAGGAAATCAACATTTACCATAAGGCAGTTGTTGATGCTGGCATTAAACCGGACGGCAAGCTGGTTGCTATGTTCAACGATGTCTTTGCAGAAACCTGCTCTATCATCGGTGTTCTGGAAAAAACTGCTGCTCCGGCTGCAGAAGAGGCAGGCGACAGCAAGGAAGCTGAGCTGGTGGAAATGCTTATCGCTATGCGTCAGGATGCACGTAAAAACAAAAATTACGCACTGGCAGATGAGCTGCGCAACAAGCTGAATGAAATCGGCATTGTGCTGCAGGATACTCCGCAAGGCGTAAAGTGGTCTAAGCAATAATGAAATTTGAACAATACAAAATGCTAAAGGAGCATGCCCTGGCAGCCTGTGTGGCTGCCGGTGCTCCTTTTCCTGCAACTAAGGAAATAAATCCGATTCTGTTGGCGTATATCGGCGACGTAGTTTTTTCTATGTATGTCCGTCTGCGCCTTTTGCCGACTTCCAAGCATGTACGCATTGTACATGACATCGGTTCCAAGATGGTTTCTGCAGTGTGCCAATGTCAGGCAATGCAGCAGCTGGAGGCTGGCCTGAGCGAGGAGGAAAGCGTTATTTTCCGCCGCGGCCGTAATGCCAAGTCGATGGTGCCGAAAAGTGCCTCAGTGCATGAATACCGTATGGCAACAGCTTTTGAAGCACTTTTGGGCTGGTTGTTCCTTGAAGAACGCGAGGAGCGCCTGCAAGAGGTTATGGATTTTTCCTTTGATATTATCAGCAAATATATGCAGGAAAATCACAAAAAATAATACCCCTCTATTTGTCAGTTGAAAAGAGAGGAGATGATAAATATGATGGTAAAATTAGTACGTCATACGCCGGAGCCGGAGCGTACTGTGGCTATGAGCGCACGTCTGTGCTATTCACCGATTGGTGCTGCTCAGCTGGAAGAAAAAATCAGTGATGAGCAGGCAGCAAGTCTGGTACGCAAATTGGTAAGCATGGGGCACTTGTCCACATTGGAGCATGTTACCTTTACCTTTGCTATCGAAGGTGTATCACGCGTTTTGACACATCAGCTGGTGCGCCACCGTATTGCTTCTTATTCCCAGCAATCTCAGCGCTATGTGAAAGAGCATGATTTTGAAACAATCGTGCCTGCTTCCATTGCTTCTAAGCCTGAGGCTAAGGCTAAATTTGACAAGCTGATGACTGAGATTCAGGCAATGTATGATGAGTTTATCGCGCTTGATATTCCGGCTGAGGATGCCCGTTATATTCTGCCTAACGCAACTGAAACGAAAATTGTCTGCACGTTTAATGCACGCTCCTTGCTGAACTTCTTCAGCCTGCGCTGCTGCACCCGTGCACAATGGGAAATCCGTGCGCTAGCTAATGAGATGCTGCGCCAATGTCAGGCTGTAGCACCGGTTATTTTTGAAAATGCAGGTCCGACCTGTGTATCTGAGGGCGTTTGTCACGAGGGCGCTATGTCCTGCGGACGTCTGCAGGCAATTTTGGCGGCAAAAACCAAGGCAGAGCAAAAGCAAAAGCAGTAAGGAGAAACTATGGCTGAGCAGAATAATGATTTAATAGCTGGACGTAATGCGGTTAGTGAAGCCTTGCGCAGTCAGCGTTCAATAAACAAAATACTTTTGCAGGAAGGCGCTCATGGCGGCAGTCTGGGCGAAATCATTGCTTTGGCAAAGCAAAAGGGTGTACCTGTAGAAACAGTAAAGGCCGAAAAGCTGGATAAGCTGGCTAAGGGCTTGCGTCATCAGGGCGTAGCTGCTTTGGCTGCCCCGATTGCTTTCCGTACTCTGGATGATGTTTTTGCCCGTGCGGCAGGAAAAAATGAAGAGCCGTTTATTTTGCTTTTGGATGAGCTGCAGGACCCGCAAAACGTGGGCGCGCTTATCCGCAGTGCCGATGCTGCAGGAGTGCATGGCGTGCTGATGCCGCGTCGCCGCAGCTGTCCGCTGAACGCTGTTGTAGCCAAGATTTCCGCAGGTGCGGTAGAATATGTACCTGTTGTGCAAATCGGCAATATCGCTCAGACTATCGAAGAGCTTAAGCAGCGTGGCTGCTGGGTTGTCGGCGCTGATATGGATGGCGTTGATTTTTATGCTGCCAATATGAGCGGTCCGATTGTACTGGTAATCGGCGCTGAAGGCAGAGGCTTAGGCCGACTGGTAAAACAAAAATGTGATGATGTTGTCAGCATTCCGATGAACGGCGGCGTTAATTCTTTGAACGCATCGGCTGCGGGAGCTGTCCTGATGTACGAGGTAGTACGTCAACGACATCAATTCTAAAGAGGTGAAGGCATGGGCGAATATCTGATAATTGATGGGTATAATGTAATTAACGCCTGGAAGGATTTTGCCCAGCTGCGCCAGGAAAACCTGGAGCATGCACGCGAGCTGCTGGTAGCGGGTGTGGCAGAATATGCTGCCTTTAAAGGCTATCGTGCTGTCGTAGTTTTTGATGCTCAGGAGGTGGCAGGCGCTGCTGCTTCCGAAAAAATTCATGGCATTGACGTTATATTTACCGATGAGGGAGAAACGGCAGATTCCTGGATTGAACGCAGAGCCTACGAGCTTAGACGTGTACAGGCAAAGGTTTTCGTTGTAACCAGTGACTACGCGGAGCAGATTAACATTTTGGGAGCAGGTGCGTACCGCATTTCCTCCCGCGAATTCCGCGAGCAGTATTATAAGACTAAGAAGGAAATTGCCGAGCGTCTGCATGTCCCCAGACGGGCTTTAAACCGAAACGAGCTTGGCGGAAGGGTGAGCGGGCATGTGCTGGCTCATCTGGAAAAATTGCGTCGGGAGAAAAGTTGACGGAAAACACCAGGCAGGATATAATAAAAACACTGATGCTTTTATTATGAAGATATTTGCAATAACTGTTTTGCAAGACAGTGGCAGATAGATAAACAGACGGAGGATATGCTATTGATGGCTACAGATACTGTAATGCAAAACGATCCCAATGACGCTTTTGCAAAAATGACTGATGAGGAAATCGTTTTAGAATCACAACAGCATGATAATGTTTTAGCACAGGAATATCTGCTGCATAAATACAGAAACTTCGTCAGAGCCAAGGCTCGCAGCTATTTTTTAATAGGTGCCGAGCGTGAAGATATTATTCAGGAAGGCATGATCGGTCTTTATAAGGCTATTCGTGATTTTCGTGCCGATAAGCAGGCATCGTTCCGTGCGTTTGCCGAGCTGTGTGTAACAAGGCAGATTATTACGGCGATAAAGACTGCTACCAGACAGAAGCATATCCCTCTCAACTCCTATGTATCGCTTAACAAGCCTATTTATGAGGAGGACAGTGACCGCACGCTGCTGGATGTCATCAGCGGTGTGAAGGTTGCTAATCCGGAGGATATGATTATCAGCCGTGAGGAATTCAGCGATATTGAAAGCAAGATGAATGATATTCTCAGTGACCTGGAATGGAAGGTTCTGATGAGCTATCTTGATGGCAAATCCTATCAGGAAATTGCTGCTGAGCTGGGGCGTCATATCAAATCTATTGATAATGCGCTGCAGCGTGTAAAGCGTAAACTTGAAAAATATATCATCAGCAAAGGAGATATTACTGATCTGCGTACAGTTTACAGCGGACTGCTGGCTATTGATCCGTATGAGCGTTTCAAAAATAAAAATTCCTGAAAAAGCGGATAATTGATAAAACTGTAACAAAAATCTACATCATTTTGAAATTTTCAGAATGGTGTTTTTTTATTAAGAGGATTTTTGACAAGTATAGCGAATAGATATATTAACAAGTCAGTAAAGAAAAATTGACACTTCGGTGTTAGAGGAGGTTTTTCAGATGAATCAAGTTGAAGAATTAGTGAAGGTTGTAGCAGAGGCTCAGGCCGACAAAGGAAATGTTGTTATTGTTACCGGTAAACCGGGCAGTGGCAAGAGCAAAGTTTTACGTGAAGCTGCAGAATCTCAAAAATGGACCTACGTTGACTGCCGTATGCTGATCAGTGAGGAATTCCTGGCAATTCCGGCTGCTGACAGAGGCTTGTATGCTCCTGATATGTTTGCTGATATTCTGGCAAGCTACAATGCAGATGTTATCATTCTTGACAGACTGCAGACTTTGTTTGTACCTGTATTCCACATCAATACCGACAGTCTGATGCGTAAGCTGAGCAAAAAGTTTACCATCGTAACCGCATGGCCCGGATACATTGATAACGGTAACCTGTGCTATGACAAATTTGACGGTACTGAAGCTATCCGTATCAGCCCCGATGGCTTTAAGATCTGGAACGTAGAAGGTTAATAGTTAATAAGCGGAGGCTTGATATGGAGCAGAAAAAACGTCGCTTTGCTGTTTTGACCGGCGGAGGTGACTGCCCGGGATTAAACGCTGTAATCCGTGCGGTTGTAAAAACCTTCCTGCAGAACGATTGTGAGGTTTATGGTGTACTCAATGGCTTTAACGGCCTGATAAACGATAATCTGAAATTAATGGATTATGTTGCAGTATCGGGTATTTTACCGCGCGGCGGAACAATTTTAGGAACCACGAACCGTGATAATCCCTTCCATTTTGCTGTTGAAGAAAATGGTGAGCTTGTATATAAGGATATGCGCGAAAAGGTTATTGAAAACCTGCGTAAATACGATATAGAAGCCTTGGTTGTTATCGGCGGTGACGGTAGCCTGAATATTGGTGCCGAGCTGGCGCGTGAATGTGATATTAAGGTTGTCGGCGTACCTAAGACCATTGATAATGATTTGCCCTGCACAGAGCGGACATTCGGCTTTGATACTGCTATGGCTATGGCTACCGAAGCGCTTGACAGACTGCATACTACAGCCGAATCACATCACCGTGTTATGGTGTTGGAGGTTATGGGCCGTTATGCCGGCTGGATTGCTTTGCACAGTGGTATTGCCGGCGGTGCGGACGTTATTTTGCTACCGGAAATTCCTTACAAGCTGGAGCCGGTGATTGCTAAGATTCAGGCACGCAAGGCTGCCGGAAAGAATTTTAGTATTGTTGTTGTTGCCGAAGGCGCACGCCCTGAGGGTGGCGAGATGTCAATCGCACGTATGGTTGAGGGCAGCTTTGAGCCAATCCGCCTTGGCGGTGCAGGCGAAAAGGTGGCGCAGGCTATTGAAGAGCAGACAGGCATCGAATCACGTTGCACTGTATTAGGTTATTTGCAGCGTGGCGGTTCGCCTACAGCGTTTGACCGTGTGCTGTCGACGCGTTACGGCGTGGCAGCAGCAGAGGCTTGCCTAAGACGTGAATATAATGTTATGGTTTCACTGTATCATGATCAGATTGTTACCGTCTTTATTCAAAAGGCAGCATCAAAACCGCGTCAGGTTCCTGTAGACAGCGAAATTATCCGTACAGGACGCCAGTTGGGATTGTGCTTTGGCGATTAATTTAAACTTGATTAATAGATTTAACCCCAGATTAAGATAAGAATTATATATTACAGAGGATGGTGGCAACACCGTCCTCTGTTTTTTATCAGGAAGCTTTAAGAAGTGTGAAAAATTTTAAAAAATAGTGAGATTTAATTGCAGTTAAGCACGATTCAGAGTATAATAAAAAGGCTTAGTGTTTGCGAAAGGGAGTAAATCATGGACTTAAATTTAATTGCCGTTATTGTAGGTATTGTCGAAGGTCTGACCGAATTTTTACCGGTTTCTTCTACCGGACATATGATTATTGTCGGTCACGTTTTGGGCTTTGAAGGCCAGCTGGCAGATGTTTTTGATGTCTTTGTACAGCTGGGTGCTATTCTATCTGTTGTTTTTATTTACAAAGAGCGCTTTGCCAGATTTTTTACTAAGGATGGCTGGGATATCAACAAAGGACTTTCTGTCTGGCATGTTGCTGCCGGTATCGTACCGGTTATGCTGGTAGCCTTCTTCCTGTACCACTATATCAAGGAGTATCTGTTTTCTCCTTTTACGGTAGCAATAGGCCTTTTCTTGGGCGGTCTGCTGCTGATGTTTGCGGAATATAGAACTAAAGGCCGTGAGGCTGAACTGGTTGATGATGTTGATAAAATTTCTATCCGTCAGGCAGTATGGGTTGGCATTTATCAATTTCTTTCCCTGTGGCCCGGTTTTTCCCGCAGCGGCAGTACTATTGCCGGTGGCCTCTTGGTGGGCCTTACTCGCAGTGCTGCAGCAAATTATACCTTTGTGATTGCTGTACCGCTGATGTTTGTGGCCTGCATTTATGATCTGCTTAAAAACCTTCAGTATCTTTCTGCAGGTGATTTGCAGGTATTGGTAATAGGTTTCGTTGTATCCTTTATCGTTGCTTATATTTCGGTATTATGGTTCCTGAAATTTTTGCAGAATTCCAAGCTGACCAGCTTTGCTGTTTACAGAATACTGTTGGCCGGTGTAACCTACTGGTATTTCTACATGTAAGCATGCTATAAAATCTTTGCTTGCGAAAGTATTGACAAAACAGGCTTTATCCTTTATAATAATAAAAGAATTTTGTGCTGGCATAGCTCAATTGGCAGAGCAGCTGATTTGTAATCAGCAGGTTGTGGGTTCGATTCCTATTGCCAGCTCCAATGAGTTTTTCGCCGTTAGATATTTATCTGACGGCGTTTTTAGTATAATTTCATGGAGGTGTATAATATGGTATATCCTTATATGACTCTTGCTGATGGAACAGAAATTGTTTATACTAATGTATTCGAAGAGGATGGCATAAAAAAAGTAGAGGTTCATTTCGAAAGACCTACTGAAAAGGGGTTTGATACTGCCAGGTGTCAATTACCGTCATATACTTGGCTTATACGGGAAGGCTTCTCCGATGAAGAGATGAAGATGTTTGATGAATTTATGCATAGTAATGCGCACCTATTCTATAAGTACGGTGCGAACGGAGGACTAAAGATTGCCTAATTTATTTACTATTTTAGGATATAAGGTTTATTTTTGGTCAAATGAAAATGATGAGCCTATACATGTGCATATTTCTAAAGGAATACCCAGTAAGAATGCTGCTAAAATATGGTTAACAAGAAATGGTGGCTGTATTTTAGATAGTAATCCTGAGCGTATTCCTAGAAAAGACCTGTCTGAGCTTTTAGAAATAGTTCAAGCGCAGTTTTTTATGATTTGCACAGCATGGAAAAAGCATTTTAAGGTTGAACAGATTAAGTTTTACTGCTAAGTCAGGTCATATGTATTTTTCGCCGTTAGATGTTTATCTGACGGCGTTTTTATTTTTCCTGCAAAAAAATAACTGCTAATTCACAGCGAATTAGCAGTTATTTGCTTTATGGCTTATTCTTCTTCAGCAATTTTGCCTTTGAGGTCATGGTCGGTCATTGCGCAAACGCAGGAGTCGGACCAAACGTTTTCTGCGGTCTCAACCATATCGATGATGGTGTAAATCGGCAGGATGATACCCATGATACCGATAGGAGCGCCGATACCGCTCATCAGGGACAGGGTGAGGAAGTAGCAGCCCATCGGTACGCCTGCGTTACCAACAGCAGCCAGTACGGATACCAGCAGCCAGGTAAGCATGGTGGTCATGGACAGCTCGAAGCCTGCGTTCTGCATTACAAAAATGGAAGTAATCAAGATGAAGGCAGCGCAGCCGTTCATGTTGATGGTGGTGCAGATAGGCAGTACAAAGCGGGAAACAGCTTTGTTAACCTTCATGTTTTGTTCAGCGGACGCCATAGTTACAGGCAGGGTGCCTGCGGAGCTCTTGGTGAACAGTGCAACAGCGACTGCCGGAGACATTTTCTTGAATACATCAATCGGGTTCAGGCCTCTTGCCAGCAGGAAGATAGGCAGAACGATGAAGAACTGAACACAGTTGCTGGCCATGATAACCAGAGTGTATTTGCCCAGAGCGCCAACGATTACGCCGGCTTCAATCTGAGCGGAAAGCTGACCTGCGAATGCCAGAATACC
Source organism: Phascolarctobacterium succinatutens CAG:287 (assembly GCF_000434895.1). Taxonomy (GTDB): domain Bacteria; phylum Bacillota; class Negativicutes; order Acidaminococcales; family Acidaminococcaceae; genus Phascolarctobacterium_A; species Phascolarctobacterium_A succinatutens_A. The sequence goes on along the minus strand of NZ_FR892807.1, from coordinate 17,442 downwards.
GAGAGGCAGTACGAACAGCAACGCTTTAATAAGAGTGAACAGCAGCTCTTGGAAGCCTAATACTGCTTTCAGCAGAGCTTCTCTGTTTTCGGTTTTAGGCATAAATGCCAGACCTAAACCCATAGCAGCAGCAATCAGCATTACGGAAAGCACGTTGCCTGCGAGGAACGGCTGCAGCATGTTGTTAGGAATAACATTTAAAATGTGGTCATAGTAGCTTAACTTGCCAAGATTTTGAGGTACATTGGACATGCCGCTGCCGACAATTTCTGCTGGCAGGTTGCCGGGAGCTACCCAAAGATAGATAGCAAGACCGATGCCTGCTGCACAAACAGTAGTCAAAAAGGTGTAAACTACGGCGTGAGCAAAAATCTGGCCGGTTTCTTTTTTGCTTCCCAAAGCAGCCAATGTGGTAATTACGGCTAAAGCAATGGTAGGTACGGCGATAAATTGGAAGAGGCGTGTATAAACGGTAGCGATGAAATTGAATAATTCATTCAGAGGTTTGATTCCCATATAACCGAGAATGGCGCCGACTACCAATGCGCCCATCCATAGAATAAATTGACTTTTGTTGTTTTGTGATTTGTTTTGATTTATCACTTTTTGTGCTAAATCCTTCACATCTGCATTTTGCTGCATTATATCCCTCCTAAAATAGGTGCTGTCAGATTTTTTTAGAATTTCTGGCAGCTAATACTCCCTAGGTAGCCTTGTGACATACCTAAAAAATATTATAGCATTTTCTGAAAGATTTGTAAATTTCAATTTAGCAGTCATTAATGATATTTGAATATGGGATGTTTGTGTTTAGGCTTACTGTTATTTATTGCAGCAAAGCACGTTTTAAGAGCAGTAGGATGTATACTTAGGTCAGAACAAGACGTTATGACGCTGAAATAGCATTTTCATTGCATTTTCATGCCGTTTATGGTAATCTATAATATATTAAAAACGTATAATTTTTTACATAACTGCTATATAAGCAGCATGTTTATTTTTGAAGGAGAGTGAAGGATTGATGCAAAACAATGCACAAGAAATGGTGCTCGTAATTGACTTCGGCGGGCAGTATAACCAGTTAATCGCAAGACGCGTACGTGAAAGCGGTGTGTACTGCGAAATCGTATCCTATAAGCATAGCCTGGAAGCAATTAAGGCTAAAAATCCGAAGGGTATTATTTTTACCGGTGGTCCTAACAGCGCTTATCTGGAGGATTCTCCTACTATTGATCCGGAAATCTATACCTGGGGCGTGCCTGTTCTGGGCATTTGCTACGGCAGCCAGCTGATGATGCATATGCTCGGCGGTCATGTATGCGTAGCTCCCGAGCGCGAATACGGCAAAACTGTTGTTGATCTTGACACCACCAGCCCGATGTTTGCTGGCCTGTCTGAGAAAAACGTATGCTGGATGAGCCATAACGATTATATCGAAACTGCAGCTCCTGGCTTCAAGATTGTTGCAAGCACTCCGAACTGCCCGGTTGCTGCTGCTGAGGATGAAGCACGTAAATTATATTGCGTACAATTCCATCCCGAGGTTCTGCATACCGAAAACGGCACCAAGATGCTGAGCAACTTTGTTTACAATGTTTGCGGCTGTGCAGGCACCTGGAAAATGGATTCCTTCGTAGAGCAGACTGTTGCTGAGCTGAAAGAAAGAATCGGCGACGGTAAGGTGCTGTGCGCACTTTCCGGCGGTGTTGACTCCAGCGTTTGTGCCGCTATGCTGGCTAAGGCTATTGGCAAGCAGCTGACCTGCGTATTTGTAGACCACGGTCTGCTGCGCAAAAACGAGCGTGAAGAGGTTTGCGCTGTTTTCGGTGAAGGCGGTCAGTTCGATATCAACTTCATCTGCGTTGACGCACGCGAGCGCTTCTACAGCAAACTGGCAGGCGTAACTGCTCCGGAAGGCAAACGCAAAATTATCGGCGAAGAATTCATTCGCGTATTTGAAGAAGAAGCTAAAAAAATCGGTGCTGTTGACTATCTGGCACAGGGTACCATTTATCCTGACGTTGTAGAAAGCGGCCTCGGCGGCGAATCTGCAACTATTAAGAGCCATCATAATGTTGGCGGTCTGCCTGACTTTGTTGATTTCAAGGAAATCGTTGAGCCTCTGCGTGATCTGTTTAAGGACGAGGTTCGTCAATCCGGCCGTGAGCTTGGATTGCCTGAAAACTTGGTAGCACGTCAGCCGTTCCCGGGACCCGGTCTGGCAATCCGCATCATCGGCGATGTAACTCCGGAAAAGGTTGCTATCGTACAGGATGCAGATGCAATTTATCGTGAAGAGGTGGACAAGCTGCCGATGAATGAGCGTCCGAGCCAGTACTTTGCAGCTCTGACCAATATGCGCAGCGTTGGCGTTATGGGCGACGAGCGTACCTATGATTATGCTATCGCTCTGCGTGCGGTAACCACTACTGACTTCATGACTGCAGAAGTAACCATGCTGCCGCCGGCAACTATTACCACTGCTGCTAACCGTATCGTTAATGAGGTTAAGCATATCAACCGCGTACTCTTTGACTATACCACCAAACCGCCTGCTACTATTGAGTTTGAATAATTTCTGATACATTATAATAGTAAAAACTAATCCTTTAGCTGTGGGTAGAAAACTCATAGCTAAGGGATTTTTGCGTTTGTACATATTTATGCGCTGGCCATATCCTGCTTTTTGTTTTACAATAATATCAGGTGATGAATAATTATTGCTTAAGAGAAAAAACTTTTTGAAGAGGCTGCAGTTAAAATTATTATATGTATGCACAAAGCAAAGGAGGTCGAAAAATGTCAGATAAAATGGAGGTTTATTATTTCAGTCCCACGGGAGGAACAAAAAAGGTAAGCGATATTTTTGCCGCTGCCGTAGGCAAAGATGCAGAATGGCATGATTTGGGAGATAAGCAAACGCCGACGGAGCAACCGCAGGGGGAGCTGATTGTGGTTGCGGCTCCGGTTTTTGCCGGACGTATTCCTTTGGTCGTGCGTGAAAAAATAAAAACGCTTGCCGGTGAGGGGAAGAAGGCCGTAACTATCGCCGTTTATGGAAACAGAGCCTATGAAGATGCTTTGCTGGAGATGAATGATATTCTGATTCAAGGCGGCTTTACGGTAATAGCTTCCGCTGCCTTTGTGGCGCAGCATTCTATTGTACCCGAGGTAGGCGCTGGCAGACCGGATGCGGAGGATATAAAAGAAATACGTATATTTGCCGAAGCAGTGAAGAACAGTGCTTCCGCAGAAAATGTTCAGGTTCCCGGTAATCGTCCCTATAAGCCGGAGATGAAGGTGCCGGCAGCGCCGCTTTCTCTGCCATCCTGCACAGCGTGCGGAGCGTGCGCTAAAATATGCCCGACTGATGCTATTGCGATTATGGATGGCAAGATGGCTACGGATACAGCAAAATGCATTCTTTGCATGGCCTGTGTTCATGCATGTCCGAAGCAGGCAAGAATTCTTCCGCTACCATTGCAGCAAAAAACAGATAATATGCTTGCTGCATTCAAGGATGTCAGAAACAAGAATGAGGTGTTTTTCTAAGAGCTTTTGCTTATATGCGCTTTAACGGCTTTTTTACATACAGAAATGCCGTTGCTTTTGCCAGCAGGCGTAATTTATGCTACAATATAATATCATGATTATTTAAGAGCGGAGAGTAGCGATGATAGCTAAAATAATTATAAGCGCCAACGAAGACGAAACCCGTATGGGGTTGCTTGAAAACGGAATATTGATGGAATATCTGGTAGAGCGCAAGGAAGAGCAGCATCTTGTAGGCAGCATATTTAAAGGTAAGGTCTGCAATGTAGTCCGTGGCATTCAGGCTGCCTTTGTTGATATCGGCCTGGAGCAAAATGCATTTCTGTATCTGGGCAATAAAAAGAATGTTACAGAAGGACAAAGCCTGATAGTGCAGATATCTAAGGATGCACGCGGTACTAAAGGACCTACTGCTAACCGCGAAATTACCTTGCCGGGACGGTACGTGGTACTGCTGCCGCAGGCGGATTATGTGGGTATTTCGCGTAAGATTACCGATAAGGAGGAGCGCGAGCGCCTGAATATGATTTGCGAGGGTGTGCGTCCTGCCGGTATGGGAATTGTGGTGCGCACGGCGGCGACCGGTGTTGCGCGTGAGCTTCTGGAGCGTGATGTGCAGGAGTTGGCTGCTGGCTGGAAGGTGTTGGCGGCACGTGAGCGTGTAGCGAAGGCTCCCTGTCTGCTGAGGCGTGAGCTTGATCTGCCTATCCGTATTGTGCGCGACTATCTGCGTCCGGAGCTGACGGAAATCGTGATTGATAATCTGCCGATTTATAAACGTGTAGAAGAGCTGTTGGCCGAGATGCCGCAGGCACAGGATATCAGGGTAACGCTGTATCAGGGGCTGGAGGATATCTTTGAATATCATAAGCAGGGCGAAGCAGTTGCCGGCATCAGCGACAGACAGGTGACGCTGCCTAGCGGCGGTTATCTGGTTATTGACCATACTGAGGCGATGACTGTTATTGACGTCAACAGCGGCAAGTTCAGCGGACGCGAAAATCTGGAAGAAACGATTATGCAGATTAACCGCGAGGCGGCGCTGGAGATTGCGCGTCAGCTGCGTTTGCGTGATATTGGCGGCATTATCGTAGTAGATTTTATTGATATGCATACTGATAATCATAAAAGAGAGATTATGAACTCCCTGCAGCAGGCGCTGAAGGGTGATAAAATGCATCCCAAGGTGCAGGATATTACGGTACTGAATCTTGTGGAGATTACCAGAAAAAAATCGCGTCAGAATTTATCCAGTGTATTATATACTCCCTGCCCGGTATGCAACGGCAGCGGACGTGTGCAGAGCAGAGAAAATCTTTCTTTGGAAATTAAGCGCCGTCTGCGTACCTTGCTGAAGCGTCGCAGCAGTTCGAAAAATCTTTTGATTACTGCTAATCCCTGGCTGGCAGAGTGGCTTGTAAGCAAGGATTTGCGTGCCTGGGAAAGAGAATTAGCCTGCACTCTGAAGGTTGAGGCAGATGCTTCCCTGCATGTAGAAAGTTTTATGATTTTAGACAACAGCGGTGTTGACAAATAGCAGACATTAAGGTAAAATATTCCAGTATGGACTGATTTGGTCCGTCCCCAACCGCGCAGAGAGGTTCTGAAAATCCCTGGCGTCAGGGTACCGTATTTGGCGAGTCTATCATTAAGGGAGGTGCAATAGATGTACGCAATTATCAAAACCGGTGGCAAACAATACCGCGTAAGCGAAGGCGAAACTCTGCAAGTTGAAAAACTGAACGCAGAAGTTGGCGCTGAAGTAGTTTTTGAAGAAGTTCTGACCGTTGTAAATGATACTGATGTTAAGATTGGCAAGCCCGTAGTTGAAGGTGCAAAAGTTGTTGCTAAAGTTGTTGAACACGGCAAAGCAGACAAGATTTTCGTTTTCAAATACAAAGCTAAATCCAACTACCGTAAACGTCAAGGTCATCGTCAACCGTTCACTACTGTTGAAATCACCGCTATTAACGCATAATTTTTATGGTAAGTGTTGATTTATTCAGGAACAGGCAGGGTATGATTACAGGCTATAAGGTCAGTGGTCATGCAGGTTATAGCGAAGAAGGCTCAGACATTGTCTGCAGCGCTGTTTCCGCTCTGACGCAGGCTCCCTTGCTTGGCTTGGAAAAACATTTGAAACTCAATCCGTCCTATGTCGTTAATCAGGAGGACGGAATCTTCGAGGTAGCATTGAACAGTGCTCCTACCGACCTGACAGAGGCTATATTGCAAACCATGATTTATGGAGTGGAATCAATAGCGCGTCAGTGTCCGCAATATGTTCGCATTCAAGAACATAGGAGGTGAAAGTAATGTTTGAAATTATTCTGCAATTACATGCACATAAAAAAGGTACTGGTAGCTCCCACAACGGTCGTGACTCTAACGCACAACGTCTGGGTACCAAAGCTCATGACACCCAGCTGGTAACCGCTGGCAGCATCATCGTTCGTCAACGTGGTACTAAATTCCATCCGGGCAACAATGTTGGCATGGGCAAGGACTACACTATTTATGCTAAGGTTGAAGGTCGCGTTAAATTTGAACGCAAAGGCCGCGACAAACGCCAAATCAGTGTATATCCTGTTGAAGAAGCAGCAATGTAATCTTCATAAAAATTACTCCGTAACCCTTGGGTTACGGAGTTTTTTGTATTTCCGGCACTAGATGAAAAAATGCTTCCCCGCAAAGGGAAGCATTTTGGTTTTAGTAACAGATTATTTTGCCGCGCGGTAGATATTTTCCATATCTTCAATAGTCAGCACCTTAAACTGGCCGATGGTGCGCGTATTCATGAAGCTGCATTTATATGCCAGCTCTTTGATTTCATCTTCTGTGAGGTCCTTGCCGATAAGCTCGTGAATGCTGGTAGGCATACCGATATGGTGGAAGAAGTTTTCCATTGCAGCAATGCCTTCTAAAGCTGTGGCTTCGGGATTGCGGAAGTTATAGGGAATATGGAAAACGTTAGCTGCCAGCTGTGCAAAGCGGCCGATGTTTTCTTTATATACGTAGCGTGCCCAACTGCCCCATACTGCTGCCAGGCCTGCGCCGTGAGCAACGCCGAACATGCTGCTCAGCTCGTGCTCCAGCTGGTGGCAGGACCAGTCACCGAAGGTGCGGTCGCCGGTGGTTTCATTGTGTGACAGGGTACCGCTCCACATAATTTCAGCGCGGGCATCGTAATTATTCGGCTCCTTGAGTGCAATTTTGGCATAGCGCATAACATTGCGCAGCAATGTTTCGGCGATGCCGTCGATTAGTGCTAGCTGATGCGTTGCGGGAGCGGTAAAATAACGCTCCAAGGTGTGTACCATGATATCAGTGCAGCCGCTGGCTGTCTGGTAGGCAGGCAGCGTATAGGTGAGCTCAGGATTCATAATAGCGAATTTGCAGTAGCCGTAATCGGTAGAAAGGCCACGCTTGAGCATGCCGTCTTCGTTGGTGATAACACTGCAGTTGCTCATTTCGCTGCCTGCTGCCGCGATAGTCAGCACAGCGCCGAGCGGAGCGCAGGCGGTAATCTCTTTTTTCTTAGCGTAATAATCCCACACATCTCCGGGGTTAGCCAGGCCGTAGCCAATGCCTTTGGCGCTGTCGATAACACTGCCGCCGCCGACTGCGAGAATAAAATCAACGTTCTCCTCACGGCACAGTTCTACGCCCTTCTTAACCATGGAAAGCTGCGGATTAGGCACAACGCCTCCAAGCAGTACGTACTCTAGGCCTGCGTCCTGCAGGCTGGCGCAGACGCGGTCCAGCAGACCGCTTTTCTTGGCGCTGTGGCCGCCGAAGTGTACAAGTACCTTGTGGGCACCGTAATATTTACACCATTTACCTGCTTCGTTTTCGGTATTTTTACCGAAGATTATTTGTGTAGGTGCGTGAATCTGAAAATGATCCATAATATCAGCTCCTTGCCAGTAATAATTTCTCAATGGATAAAAGGAAATAAAAGAATAACAAAAAGACTGCCTGAGGTCGCAGGCAGTCTCTCGCAAAACAAATCCGGAGAGGACTGACATACGGCTATCAGGAATCTCTCTTACTTTGCTTATTATAGGAAATTATTTTTTCTTTGTCAATTTATTTTAAGTGTAAGGCTTAGAGCTTCTTTAATCCCAGTATTTCCTCCGGCAGCTGTGCCAGTGTAATAGCTGCAAATACCAGAGCACAGCCAAAGATTTCACGGCTGCTCATAGCCTGTCCCAAAATAAGCCAGCCGCTTACCAGTGCGAAGGCTGATTCCAGACTCATCAGCATGCAGGCAACCAGGGAGCTGACATGTTTTTGACCGACGATCTGCAGCGTGTAGGCTACACCGCTGGACATGATGCCTGCGTAGGCGATAGGTGCCCAGCCTGCAATAATATTGCTCATGGATGGTGTTTCGAAAATAAACATCAGCACACCGTTGACAACGGTGCAGGTCATAAATTGTATGAGTGACAGGCGCACGCCGTCAAGATTTTTAATGATATTTTCTATGGCGATAATCTGTGCAGCGAAGCAGAAGGCACAGATGAGTGTGTATAAATCACCTTTGTTGATAGAGAAGCCTTCGTTGATGCAGATGAAGTACATGCCTACGGCTGCTACGACAACACTGATGCCCTGCAGCAGAGAAACGGAGCATCTGTAGAAGATATAACTCAAAACAGGTACTAGGATGATATAGAGTGCTGTAATAAAGCCGCTTTTGCCGACGGTGGTGTACATTATGCCAAGCTGCTGGAAAAAGCAGGCGAGTGAGAGGAAAAGACCACAGGTGATGCCGCCCTTAAGCAAACGGTCTTTATAGACAGGGTCATCACTGCCTAAAACAGTAAAGCGCTTACCTGCCGCTTTGTCGAACAATAGGCAACAGCCGAACAAAAATATAGTAGCCAAAACACTGCGTGCGCAGTTGAAGGTTAACGGTTCGGCGTAATCGCCGCCGACGCTTTGCGCGATAAAGGCAGTACCCCAGATGAAGGCACACAAGGTGAGCATGAGAACGCCGCGTGTACTGTGATTATTTGCTGATGAATTATTCATAAACAACACCCCTATAACAAAACAATAAGATGAAAATAATTATACCATATTTTTCAATGCGTGTACAAAGGTAACAGCTTGAAAAATCGCTGCTGAAGGGATAATTTTGAGCTGTTTTTCTGCGGAACATTTCCTCTCGCAGGACTTTTTTGTAAAGCAAATAGCTGAAAACAGAAAAAATAAAGCTAAGTGCTAAATTGGCGAAAAAATCGTCTACAAAGAATTTTATCAACATATTGATGAATTTATCTTTGACACCTACGACATATTGTGGTAGAATAAAGCTACAGAAAATGCTACGCTGAACCGTAGCTGTTTTTTATGATTAAGACAAGGCTTTGACCGTTACGGTCAGAGCCTTGAATAACGTATAGGTGTATTTTAAGAATAACTTATGGATTTTTGCTCTTAGTTATTATACGAAGATATTGATTTATAACTTTGATTTTTACAAGAAAGGATGCTGAAAGGTTATGAAAGTAATTAAGCGCGATGGCACAACAGTAGATTTTGATGCCGCAAAGATTGTCGTTGCTATTCAAAAAGCCAATGCTGCCGTAGAACCGGAATTTCGTATTGAGGAGGATAAAATCCAGGAAATTGCGGATAGCGTACAATCTCGTAACCGTATGCGCCTGCTTGTAGAAGACATTCAGGATATGGTAGAGCATAGCCTGATGGATGCAGGTAAATTTGAGCTGGCAAAGCAGTATATTATTTACCGTTATAAACGTGCTCTGGTGCGCAAGGCCAACACTACCGACGATTCTATTCTGTCCTTAATCCGCAACAGCAATAAGGACGTTATGGAAGAAAACAGTAATAAAAATGCAACGATGGCTGCTACTCAGCGCGATCTGATTGCCGGTGAAGTTTCCAAGGATCTGACGAAGCGTATTATGCTGCCTGCCAAGATTTCCAAGGCGCATGAAGAAGGAGTGCTGCATTTTCATGATGCCGACTATTTTATTCAGCCTATTTTCAACTGCTGCCTGATTAATATCGGTGATATGCTGGATAACGGCACTGTTATGAACGGCAAAATGATTGAAAGCCCCAAAAGCTTCCAGGTTGCCTGCACCGTTATGACGCAGATTATTGCCTCTGTTGCTTCCAGCCAGTACGGCGGTCAATCTGTAGATATCCGTCATCTGGGCAAATATCTGCGCAAGAGCTACGAAAAGTTTAAAAAGAGCATCAAGGAAACCTCCGGAGGCAACATTGATGACGAAACTTTGGAGCGTCTGACAAATGAGCGCCTGCGCTACGAGCTGAAGGGCGGCGTACAGACCATTCAGTATCAGATTAATACCTTGATGACCACCAATGGTCAATCTCCGTTTGTTACCCTGTTTTTGAACCTGCAGAAGGATGATCCGTATCTGAAGGAAAACGCTATGATTGTGGAAGAAATTCTGCGTCAGCGTCTGCAGGGCATTAAAAATGACAAGGGCGTTTATGTAACCCCGGCCTTCCCGAAACTGGTTTATGTTCTGGATGAGCATAACTGCCTGAAGGGTGGCAAGTACGATTACATTACACGTCTGGCAGTAAAATGCAGCGCTAAGCGTATGTATCCTGATTATATCAGCGCTAAGAAGATGCGTGAAAACTACGAAGGCAATGTTTTCTCCCCGATGGGCTGCCGCAGCTTCCTGTCTCCCTGGAAGGATGAAAACGGTAACTATAAATTCGAAGGTCGTTTCAATCAGGGCGTAGTTTCTCTGAACCTGCCGCAGATTGGCATTGTTGCCAAGGGCGATGAGCAGAAGTTCTGGAAGCTGCTGGATGAGCGTCTGGAGCTGTGCTTTGAAGCGCTAATGTGCCGTCACAATGCGCTGAAGGGCATTAAGAGCGATGTCAGCCCTGTACATTGGCAGTACGGTGCTATTGCCCGTCTGGGTAAGGGCGAAACAATAGACAAGTATCTGGAAAACGGTTATTCTACCATTTCTCTCGGCTATATCGGCCTCTATGAGCTTACCAAGCTGATGAAGGGCGTAAGCCATACCGATCCTGCAGGCGAGGATTTTGCCCTGCGCGTTATGAACCGTCTGCGCGGTGCCTGCGATAAATGGAAGGCACAGACAGGCCTGGGCTTCGGTCTGTACGGTACACCGGCAGAAAGCCTTTGCTATCGCTTCGCACGTATCGACAAGGAACGTTTCGGCACGATTGAGGATGTTACCGATAAGGGCTACTATACTAACTCCTATCATGTTGATGTACGCGAGAAGATTGATGCTTTCAGCAAATTTAAATTTGAAAGCCAGTTCCAGAATATTTCCTCCGGCGGTGCGATTTCTTATGTAGAAATTCCTAATATGCGTCACAACACCGAAGCATTGGAAGAGGTTGTCAAATTCATTTATGATAACATCCAGTATGCGGAGTTTAATACCAAATCCGATTACTGCCATGTTTGCGGCTTTGACGGTGAAATTACCATTAATGATGACAATGAGTGGGAATGCCCCGCATGCCACAACAAGGATCACTCCAAGATGACGGTTATCCGCCGTACCTGCGGTTATCTGGGAGAAAACTTCTGGAATGTAGGCAAGACTAAGGAAATCAAAGCCAGAGTAATGCATCTGTAATTTGCGAGGTGAGGGCGTATGAATTACGCAGAAATAAAAAATCTGGATATTGCTAACGGACCGGGCTTGCGTGTATCGCTGTTTGTCAGCGGCTGTACACATCATTGCAAGGGGTGCTTCAACCCGGAGTCTTGGAATTTTAATTACGGTCAGCCTTTTACGGAAACAACGCAAGAGCATTTGCTGGAGCTCTTGGAAAACGAACATATCCGCGGCCTGTCGCTTTTGGGCGGTGAACCCTTCGAGCCTGCTAACCAGGCAGCGCTGCTGCCGTTCCTGCGCAAGGTAAGAGAGCGCTTCCCAAAGAAGGATATCTGGTGCTACAGCGGCTATGATTTCGAAAAGGATATGCTGACAGGTAACCTGGGACCTTGGGAAATTACCGAAGAAATGCTGTCCTATATTGACGTATTGGTTGACGGAGAATTTAAGCTGGAGCTGAAGAATCCTAATCTGCGCTTTCGCGGCAGCGAAAACCAACGCGTTATCCTGGTGCAGGAATCGCTGAAGGCAGATGGGATTGTACAATGGGATGACGGCGAAGGCTTGAGCATCTGACAAGCAGTGCGTTTACAAATTTATAAAAAATAAAGCATCCCGGCTCGCAGGAGCAGGGATGCTCGGAAAAAGAAATAGCATTGTCGGTCTTAGCAGGACTGACAATGCTATTTTAATTGTGTGCGCAAGGATTGCGGAATAACAGATTCGATAAAGGCTTTGACTATTGCCGGTTCAAAATCCAGACCGGCCTTGTTCTGCAACTCGATGATAGCGTCGGCGTGAGTTTTTTGCCAATGCTGGGTGCAGGGGTTGAGGTTGCGGTCATAATAATTGGCTACGGCGACTATGCGTGCGCCGATAGGGATGTTCTGTCCCTTCAGGCGTTTGGGATAACCGGTGCCGTCCCATTTTTCATGGTGCGCGCGGATGATATCGCTGATGGTATCAAAGCCGGGAATATTCTCCAGCATGCTGGCGCCTGCGATGCAGTGACGTTTATAAATAGACTGTTCGCGCGTAGAAAGAAACGGCAGCTTAGCCAAAATAATATTGGGTACGGAAAGCTGACCGATATCATGCAGCAGCGCTGCTGTTTTTATCTGCGAAACCTCGCTGGCAGGCAGACCGAGCTTAGCGGCAGTGCTGGCAGAATAATTGGCAACCTGCTGACTGTGCAGATAAATTTCCCTGTTTTTAATTTCCAGCATTCTTAAATAGAACTCGCAGATATCCTTCGTCAGGCGAGCATCCGCAAAGTCCAGACATTGTGGTATAGCAATCATAAAGCGTGTTTCCTTTTTTTCCGTTCAATATTGAGTACCAATAGTATAGCACTTTTTGACAAAAGATAAAAGTATGCAGAGCTATTGACTTGCAAAAAAAATTTTTTCCCATTATAATAGATAGGACAACTCAGGTCTGTGGTTGCAAGTCGATGCCAGTTGCAGGCGAAACGATCCACGTAAGCAGCAAAATTTTGCTGTGAGCACGGTGCAGCTTAGAAGTAAGTCCTGCCGCAAAAAAATTATGGGCGAGAGAGGTAGTAGTGGGGAGCGGAATGCTTAGGAGCGAACCTTCCAGCAGGCGAGTGTGGGGGCGAAAACCAGGTCAGCTGAGTTGTTTTTTGTTACCTAAATTACAGTTTGCTGTATTTTGAAAAAAAATGCAGCAAATTTTTATTTTTATACCGATTTTTTTCATAAAAATACTTTACCTTGCGGGAATTTAGGTATATAATGTACCTATCTCAAAATTGGCTTACAATATCGAAGGGGGAAATGATGATGAAGAAGATTTTGTTTTTAGTTATGGCAATTTTGGCTGCTGCTTCTATGATGATTGCCGGCTGCGGTGGTGGCGATAAAAAAGCTGCTGAACCGGAAAAGGTACTGCGTGTAGGTACAGAACCGACCTTTGCACCTTTTGAATTCCAAAAAGAGGGCAGCAAAAGCTATGATGGCTTTGATATGGATCTGGCACGTGCTATCGGCAAGCAAATGGGCTACAAGGTTGAAATTGTCAGCATGGGCTTTGATGCATTGATTCCGGCACTGAACTCCGGCAACATTGATGTTGTTGCTGCAGGCATGAGCATTAATGAAGAACGTCAAAAGGCTGTTACCTTCTCTGAGCCTTATTATACTTCCGGCCTGATTGTCATGGTAAATAAGGACAACAATGAAGTTAAGAGCATTAAAGATCTGGAAGGCAAACGTATTGCCTGCCAAATCGGTACTACCGGTGAAAAGAATGCCAGAAACGTTGCTAACGCTAAAGTAACTGCTTTCAACACTAATGATGAAGCTGTTATGGAACTGAAAAACAAAGGCGTTGATGCGATTATCAATGATAGTCCTGTAGTTGGTTATTACCTGGCACAGGGCGGCAACACCAGCATGAAGACTGTTGGCGATATCATGGAAGCAGAGCAATACGGTCTGGCTGTTAAAAAAGGCAATGATAAGCTTGCGGGCGAAATCAACAAGGCTTTGGCTGAGTTGAAGAAAAATGGTGAATATGACAAGATTTACAAAACCTGGTTTGGTGAAGTAAAGAAATAATATTTTGTTCACTACGGAGCACGACAGGGTTTAGTTGCCGGACGTGCTCCGTTTGATATTAAAAGATTAGAAAAGAAAAAATGAGGGGGACCAACAAATGAAAAAGGTATTAGTATTTTTAATGATGGCTATTATGGCCTGCAGCATGCTACTGACCGGCTGCGGCGGTGAGGAAAAAAAGGCGGCTGACAGCGCTAAGGTTTTGCGTGTCGGCACTGAGCCTGTATTTGCACCGTTTGAATTTCCTAAAGAAGGCAGCAAGGATCTGACCGGCTTTGATATTGAACTGATTGAAGCTCTTGGCAAGCAAATGGGCTACAAGGTTGAAATGGTAAGCATGGGCTTTGATGCTCTGATTCCGGCGCTGAATTCCAACAATATTGATGTTGCTATTGCCGGTATGACCATTACCGACGAGCGTAAAAAGGTTGTTGATTTTACTGAATCCTATTACACCTCCGGTCTGATGATCATGGTACGTAAAGACAGCAATGTAAAATCTATCGATGATTTGAAGGGTAAAACTATTGCCTGCCAAATCGGTACTACCGGTGAAAATAAATCCAGAACTGTTGAAGGCGCTAAAGTAAAGGCATTCAATACTCAGGACGAGGCTTCTCTGGAGCTGAAAAACGGCGGCGCTGATGCTGTAATCGGTGATGCACCGGTTATTGAATACTATATGACCAAAGCAGGCAAGGACTTTGCTAAAACTGTTGGTGAAAGAATGGAAGCTGAGCCTTATGGTATTGCTGTTAGAAAAGGCAGCAAGCTGGCTGGCGATTTAAATAAAGCTTTAGCTGAATTGAAAAAGAGCGGCGAATATGATAAGCTTTATACTAAATGGTTTGGAGAGAAAAAATAAGCAGTGGTTCTCTCCAGCCTGCAACTAAGAATTTAGAAGGGATTGGGAGAATATGAATTTTGAGCTTATGGCAAATTCGTTTCCGCTTTTGCTGGCCGGTGCCGCTATTACCGTAGAGATTACGGCGATGAGCGTTACCTTTGGTCTGCTGATTGGCTGCATGATCGGTATTGCGCGCTTGTGCAGCATTAAGCCGTTGCGTTATTTTGCCAATGTTTATGTCGATTTTATCCGCGGCACCCCGCTGTTGGTACAAATCTTCCTCGTGTATTTTGCGTTGCCTAATATTATCGGCAGCCGTGTTGATCCGTTTGTGGCAGCAATTTCCGCATGCTCCATCAACAGCGGTGCGTATGTTGCCGAAATCTTCCGTGCAGGCATTCAGTCTATCGACAAGGGCCAGATGGAAGCAGGCCGCAGCCTCGGTATGACCTGGGCGCAGACTATGCGCTATATCATCATGCCGCAGGCCTTCAAGCGCATCATTCCGCCTCTTGGCAATGAATTTATTGCGATGCTGAAGGATTCCTCTCTGGTTTCCGTTATCGGTTTCGAAGAGCTGACTCGTCGCGGCCAGCTGATTATTGCCCGTACCTACGCTTCCTTTGAAATCTGGATGGCTGTAGCTATTATCTATCTGATTATGACCTTTGCTGTTGCAAGGTTTACCGGTTATCTGGAGCGGAGGTTTGACACGAAATGAGCAAGGAAATGATTGTAATCAAAGATCTGAAGAAAAGCTTTGGTGATCTGCACGTACTCAAGGGTGTAAACCTGACTATTGCGGAAAAAGAGGTTGTTGTTATTATCGGCCCCAGCGGCAGCGGTAAGAGTACTCTGCTGCGCTGCATCAACTTTTTGGAGGAGCCTACCGGTGGCAGCATTGTTATCGACGGTATTCCTCTGAACGGTGAGGCTAATATCAACGAAATCCGCAAGGAAGTAGGCATGGTATTCCAGCGCTTTAATCTGTTCCCGCATATGACTGTTATGCAGAATCTGATGCTGGCACCGATGAAGGTACGCGGCGTTTCTAAGGATGAAGCAGAAAAGACTGCGCATATGTACCTGAAAAAGGTTGGCATGGAAGACAAAGCCAATAATTATCCCGACCAGCTCAGCGGTGGTCAGCAACAGCGTGTTGCTATTGCGCGTGCCCTGTGCATGAAGCCGAAGGCTTTGCTGTTTGACGAGCCTACCAGTGCTCTTGATCCGGAAATGGTTAACGAGGTTCTGGATGTTATGAAGCAGCTGGCTAACGAAGGCATGACCATGGCTGTTGTTACTCACGAAATGGGCTTTGCCCGTGAGGTTGGCGACCGTGTATGCTTCGTAGACGGCGGCAAGATTTTGGAAGAGGGAACTCCTGAGGAGATTTTTGGCAATCCGAAAGAAGAACGCACCAAAAACTTCCTGTCCAAGATTTTATAATTACTTGATTTTTATTAAAAGCACATCTGTAAAGGTGTGCTTTTTTCAACTAATCATCATTTATGGAGTGATAATTATGCAAATGCAATTCGACGGACAACAATATCCTTACGCTTCGCGCCGTCGCGTAGTTTATGGCAGACGCGGTATGGTCTGCACCTCGCAGCCATTGGCATCGCAGGCCGGCCTGCAGATTTTACAGCAGGGTGGCAACGCTGTAGATGCAGCCATCGCGACAGCAATTTGCCAGACCGTAGTGGAGCCTACGAATAACGGACTTGGCAGCGACTGCTTTGCGATTGTCTGGGTAAAGGATAAACTTTATGGCATTAACGGCAGCGGTTATGCGCCGCAGAACCTGACGGCGGAGGCAGTGCGCGCTGCAGGCTATACTGATAAAATGCCGTTCAGAGGCTGGCAGGCTGTGACTGTTCCGGGAGCACCTTCAGCCTGGGCGGAGCTGCACAAGCGTTTCGGTCGTCTGCCATTTGCGCAATTATTTGCACCAGCAATTGATTATGCGGAAAACGGCTATCCTGTTTCGCCGATAGTAGCACGCTTTTGGCAGGAGGGCATCGAGGCGCTGACGCCGTATAAGGATAATCCTGCTGTTGCGCCTTGGTTTGCAACATTTGCGCCCAAAGGCGTGGCACCGCGTACAGGCGAGCTGGTACGTCTTCCGGACCATGCCAAAACACTGCGCCTGTTGGCGGAAAGCTACTGCGAAAGCTATTATCGCGGTGAGCTTGCCGAAAAAATAGTCGATTTCAGCGAAAAGACCGGCGGTTGCCTGACGTTGGCGGATTTGGCTGATTATCGCGCGGAATTTGTTGAACCTGTGCATATTAATTATCGTGGCTATGATGTGTGGGAGATGCCGCCAAACGGTCACGGCATTACGGCGCTGATGGCCTTGAATATTCTTAAAGGCTTTGAATTCGATTGCCGTGACAGTGTAGCAACACTGCATAAGCAGATTGAGGCTATGAAGCTGGCCTTTGCCGATGGCATGCAGTATATTGCCGACCCGCGCTATATGCGCACTAAGGTGGAAGCTATGCTGAGCGAGGAATATGCTGCCAAACGCCGTGCGCTGATTGGCGAGCAGGCCTTGCTGCCGGAAGCAGGAGAGCCCTTCTGCGGCGGTACTGTTTATCTGTGTACTGCCGATGATGATGGCAATATGGTTTCATTTATCCAGAGCAACTACAAGGACTTTGGAAGTGGCGTTGTGCTACCGGGTTATGGCATCAACTTTAATGACAGAGGCGCAGGATTTAGCTTAGACGAATCTTCGGATGATTTTCTGCTGCCGCGTAAAAAGCCGTATCATACAATTATCCCCGGCTTTTTAACTAGGGACGGCGAAGCTGTTGGTCCGTTTGGTGTTATG
>NZ_FR892806.1:50945-72604 GCF_000434895.1 Phascolarctobacterium succinatutens CAG:287 | reverse complement strand
TTATTATGTATATTTTATCATATTATAGCCTTGTCTGGCTCAATTACTTACGTAAATTCGCCAGACCCGCCTTCATCCCCCACCTTAGAGGTGGAGGACTTCTGGCGGATTAGGTTAAAATTCATCGATTCACTGCCTTTATTATACAAACAAAAGTTTCGTTTGTCAAGAAAAGTTTTGTTATTTGATATTCTGTTTAGCAGCTTCCAGCTGTGCCTGCTTTTCCTTTCCTTCCAGCAGTTGCTTGATTTCGTCCTGAGTATATTCATAGGTGCTGTTGCAGAATTCGCAGTGTGCTTCCGTTGTTTTATCCTGCGCCAGCTCCTCAAGGGATTTTACATCAAGACTGCCCAATGCTGCCAAAATGCGCTCACGGCTGCAGCGGCATTTGAAGCTCAGGGGAATGGTTTCTTTAATATCAACGTCCAGACCGCGGCCGAGAATTTCAATCATCTTTTGCGGAGTATAACCGATTTCCAGCAGCTGGGTTACATACGGAGTCAGGTTAACGTTATTTTCCAGCTTTTCCAGAACCTCGTCGGTGCAGCCCGGCATAGCCTGAATAAAGAAGCCGCCGGATGCGGTTACGTTGCCGTCCTTGTCAACCAGTACGCCCAGAGCAACGCTTGTCGGTGTCTGTTCGGATACATAGAGGTATTTGGTCAGGTCGCTGGCGATTTCGCCGTCCTGCAGCTCGCAGTAGCCGGTAAAGGGCTCTGCATTCTGCAGATAACGCGTTACGATAATATTACCCACGCCGATGCCGCCACCGACATCCAGCTTGCCATTTTTTAGGGGCAAAAATGCATCGGGGTTTTCTACATAACCGCGCACTGTGCTGCCTTCGGCATCTGCTACTACCTCGCCCAAAGGGCCGTCGCCCTTCAGACGCAGGCTGATGCGCTCGTTATCCTTCATTGTTGCGGCCAGCAGCAGCGCGCCGTTCATCGCACGTCCCAAAGCAGCGCTTGCCAGATGGGAGCAGCCGTGCTTTTTAGCTGCTTCCTGTACCAGATTAGTGGTGCATAATGCATAAATACGTACACCGTCGGCCGTAGCCTTTGTCAAAACATCTTCCATAATATCTGCCTCACTATCCTGCCTTACGGCAAAAATTTTACTTGCTTAATAAAACAAGCCCACTAAACTACTGCTAGCGGGCTTGCAAATTTCATGCATGGGGAACAGCCTGTTATCAGCTCTTCCACAATGTCAATTATAAATCATAATAGTCAAAAAGGCAAGCGGTGAAAATGTTACATTTCTTTGAAGAGATTTACCATTTCCATTGCGGTCATTGCGCAGTCTACGCCCTTGTTGCCGGCCTTGGTGCCTGCACGTTCTACAGCCTGCTGAATGTTTTCGGTGGTGAGTACGCCGAAGGCTACGGGTACGCCGGTTTGCATGCTTACCTGAGCGATGCCTTTGGAGGCTTCGGCGCATACATAGTCAAAGTGCGGGGTTGCGCCGCGGATTACGGCACCCAAGCAGATTACTGCGTCGTATTTGCCGCTTTCTGCGAGTTTTTTTGCTGCCATGGGGATTTCGAAGGCACCCGGTACCCAGGCTACGGTGAGGTCTTCGTCAGCTGCTTCGTGGCGGATCAGGCAGTCGATGCAGCCACTGAGGAGTTTGCTGGTGATGAATTCGTTGAAGCGGGCTACGACGATGGCGATTTTCATGTTTTTGGCGGTGAGTTTTCCTTCTAAGGTTTTCATGGTTATATTCCTCCTAATGGTTTTATGTTTTACGTTAATTGTGATTTGTTTTTAACTTATAGGTTACGTTTCTGTTATTGATACTTTTTGTCCTGGTCGACAAAAAGTATCCAAAAAACGCCCTGCAGTGCTGCTTCGCCGGATTCCGGCGACTGGATTCGCAGAATTTTTCACGTCGCTGATTTTTGTGTAACGTGCTTCCGTAGGCTTCGTCAACACTCCAGCGAAAAATTCCTGTGCCTGTCCGTTGCTTGCGCAGTTCGCTTAACATCGTGGTTCCGGCGAGCCCGTCGTCCGTTCCGGTCTGCGCAGCGCCGAGGATGGTGTGCTGATTGTCGGAGCGAAGGATTGACTATCAAGCGCAATGAAAGTTTGAGCGAAGTATATTATGCGCAGCGCCGAGGGTGGTGTGCTGTTTGTTTGAGCGAAATAAAGACTATCATGCTTTACGATAGTTTGAGCGTAGTTTAAGTGAAAACTCCTTATTATAAAGCCTATTATCTATATTCAATTACAAACGGGAAGCCTTGTACAAAGTAGCAGCGTACTTTTTGTCCGACGTCGTTTTTGGCAGCACTGAAGCGCCATTTATAGAAGGCGCTGAGGGCGTTGTTATCCAAGGTGCTGTTGCCGCTGGAACGCACTACTTCGGCGCTTTCTACGCGCCCGTCAGTTCCTATAACGCCACGCACGACAACGCGCCCGCCGATTCCTGCATCACGCAGTGCCTGCGGATAAACCGGAGCCGCAGTTGAAGATACGCGCGGAGGCACCTTGGGATTGCGCGCAATGCCGGGGCCGACGCCATCGCCGACGCCGGTGCCGTGTCCCGCACCGTGACCGCCACCGCTGCCACTGCCGCTGCCTGCACCAATACCGCTGCCAGTGCCTGTGCCATGGCCTGTTCCGTGACCGCCGCCGCTGCCACTGCCGCTGCCTTTTTTTGCACCTGCAGGCACATGCTTCACTACATGCTTCACAACCTGCTTATGCTCTATCTTGCCGTCAGGCAGAGTAATCGTTTCTTCCTCCACGACTTCCTCCACCTGCTCCTCGCCATCGTCGGCAGCATCAGCGACAGCTTCATCGCCGCCACCTCCGCCTCCGCCGCCGGCATCAAAGAACACAACGTTGTCAGCATCCGCAGCCGGCGGCTGCATAGCAAAGACGCCGGAAAACGCCAGTGCGACGAACAATATAAAATGTATTATCAGTGAACCGCAAAAGCCAAAGCGCTGACGTGCCTTCGCCTGCAGCTTTTCTATCTGCTTCATCGTTACTTACCGCCATCCGTTGCCAGGCCAAAGCGTGCTACGCCTGCCCCCTTCAGCTTATCTACAAGCTTAATCACCTCGCCGTACTCCAGCGCCTTTTCCGCACGGATGACAACGGCGAAGTTTTTGTTCTTCTTCTGCTCCAGGCCTGCCTGCAGCGCCAAGGCCTCCGCATCTGTTTGGGCATCGCCCAGATAAATGCTGCCGTCGGCCTTCATCGTCACGGCGAAGGTTGTCGTAGTATCCGTCGCCGCATTTTTAGCCTGCGGCAGCTTCACCGGAATAGTTTTGAGGTCAATCATATACATCGTGCTCAGCATAAAGAAGACCAGCAGGAAGAACATAATATCAATCATCGGGATAATCATCAGCGGCGGCGTTTTCCTGTTACGCACATCTCGCAGCTTCATGATCTTGCTCTCCTTGTTTCAGCCTCCAGCAGCGCGCTGAAGCACTGCTCCATATCCGTAATCATATTGTCCATACGGTGAGCGAAATAGGAATGCGCGCACAGCGAAAGAATAGCTACACACAAGCCCGTCGCCGTTGCAATCAGCGCTTCACCGATGCCGCCGGTAATCGCCATCGGCGCACCCGCTTCTACGTTGAAAATGCTGAAGGCACCGATCATGCCCACAATAGTGCCCAGCAGTCCCAGAAGCGGGGACATCGTTACGATAATGCCCAGGTAATCCAGCTTATCGCGCAGCGTCGCCATAAAAATACCGGCACGGCTTTCGAGGAAGGCGCTCTTTTCTGCCTTACCGCCTGCAATTGCCGCCACATCGGCAAGCATCTGCGCGCACTGACCGCTGCCCTTGCGCGCCAGCTCCGTCGCCACAGCAAAATCACCGCTGCGCACGGCGGCGCAATAGCGGGAGGCAAAGGCTGCGCCGCTGTCCACGCTCTTATAATATATAAACCGCTCAATGGCGATTGCTATCACAGTTATAGAACAGGCGAGCAACGGCCACATAACCAGTCCGCCCTTCTGAAAGTACATTATCAAATCTGTTATTGCCTGCATATTTTCCTCACAAATCTACAAATGCTGTCGTACTTTTACAGGAGGTGCATACTGCTCCCCAAAGTACAGAAAGGAGCAGTATGCTGTATATTATGGAATCAAAACTCTAATTAAAAGGTCATCTCTGCGCCTACACGCCAGGTGCGGCCGTCGATGCTGTAGGTATGATAGGTATCATACAGGAAAGATTTATTAAAGATATTATCTACACCGGCATAAACGCGGTAATTTTTGTTGAACTGCTTGCTGACAGTCAGACCGGTGGTGCTAAAGGAATAATCATGCTGATAGTTTGCAGAATTAGATTGATGATAATCAAAATAATATCTGTTATATAAATTTACAGTCAACGGATTTTCTTTAGCATCAGTCCAAGTTAATTGTACCAAACCATTATGACGTGCTCTATAAGCTAAACGATTGCCGGTTTGTTGGTCTTTTGCATCAAGATAGTTATAAACAGTTCTGAGACTCCAATGTTCATCAAAGTTATAACCAAACTCAGTCTCAAGCCCACTGATTTTTGCCTTACCATAGTTGACATACTTGCTCCAAATACCAGGATTCGTAATTGTTTCCGGACCAGTATAATCATCGCCACCAATCATATTTTTGATGTCATTATGAAAATAGGTAATTTTGGAATTAAGTTTACCAAGCTCGGTTTCAAAACCAAAGTCAAAATTCGTGCTGGTTTCAGGATTCAAATCAGGATTACCTAATACATAAACTGTCATAGGTGCCATGCCGCTCTTTTCCATCTGAGAATACAGTTCGTATAAGGTCGGTGCGCGGTAGCCCTTGCCCCAGTTTGCCTTCACGCGGGCATTTTCGCTTAATTTGTAGGTTGCGCCCAGCTTCGGAGAGGTGTGAGTGCCGAAGGAATCATGGTGGTCAATGCGTACTGCGGGAATCAGCAGCAGCTTGTCGCCGATTTTCCATTCGTTCTGCAGATATACGGCAGCAGTTTCAGAGGATACCTCAGATGAGGTCTTGCTCTTGCCGTTGACGGTTACATCATGTTGGTCAGTGCCGCGACCCTTCAGATGCGTACCGTTCATGATATCCTTTTTGTATTCGGCACCGAATGTCAGGGTATTGTTGTCATCCATTTTGTAGGAATCCTTGCCTTCGACAACGAGCTGCTTGTAATTATTTTGGTCAAAGTCAACAAACTTGTCGGCATTGGTATTCAGATTTTTATACCAGGAGGTATTGTCCTTGCGCAGCTCACTGAAATAGGTGCGGAAATTATAATCATGCTTACCGTCCTTGCCGTTATAGCCTAAGCTGTAATCGGAACGGGTATTATCATAGAAGTGAGAGGAAAGCATGGGATATTTTTTAATAGTCGTAGGGTCAGGCATCGACGCATTTAACTGCTCCATTGTATAGCCTTTGTTTAGCAAAGCATTCACAAAAGCCTGGCCATTAACCATTGCGGCAGGAGCACCACCTGCTATCGCTTGTTTTCTTAAAAAGCCTAACAATGTAGTCATCTGCGTTTCTGTATAATCTGTTGCCATGCTGTTCCAGCTAAAGCTTTTGAGCTGCTCACGCATGAAGTTCATATCAAAATCAAGGCTATGGTTATCATCAAAAGCATAGCTCAGGCCGGTGTTCAAAAAGCGACGTGTGCCATACATGTTGGTGCTGCTGGCATCGGTTGAAGTAACTGCACCGGTCGTTGTATTTTTAGAGTAGTTTTTATAGACACCGCTGTCGAGCTTGCGTACCTTTTCGATACCGCCGCCGATTTTCAGACTCAGCTTGCCCTGCTTGCCGGAGGAATACATAAAGCTTGTTGCTTCATCCTTGGTGCCGGTGTGCATGTTGACGCTGATGCTGGGAGTAGTAGATTTTTTGGTGATGATGTTGATTACGCCGCCGATAGCGTCAGAACCGTAGAGAGCGGAGCCGTTGCTGCTGATGATTTCGATACGCTCAACATCAGAAATGTTGATACGCTTCAGCTCGTAAGCATTTTGGGAGCTTTGCGTATTTTCTGCCGCCATGCGCTTGCCATCGACAAGAATCAGGGTGTGCATGGTGCTGTTACCGCGCAGCTGCACCTGATTACCGGTCATACCGTTATCCTGTACGTCAATATTATTTGCCAAGCGCAAGGCATCCTGTACGCTGTAGGCACCCAGTTCTTTAATCTTCTGCTCGGTAATAACCTCAACGCTTTGCGGAACCTCTTTTTTCTCCAGCTGTGTCTTGGTCGCAGTCACAACGTAATCCGCACCGCTGTATTCATCGTAATTATCTGCCTCCGCAGCAAAAGCCATATGGCCGACTGCACTGACAACGCAGGCAGTAAGTAAGGCTATCTTCTTTTTGTTTAAATTTCTCATAATGCACCTCTTTTTTCTGCTTATTTTTATGGTATATTTTACACCCGTAAAGTCAGCAACTGCTAACTGACGGATAAAAAAATATCGGAAGAATTTATTTTCTGTCGAACCAAACGACAAAATCACCCGCAGGCTTTTCGCGCTTCTGTTTGCGCTCCAGCGGTGTGATTACGGCAACCTTGAGCTCAGGACGCAAAGCTTCCAGCTTTTGCGCTGTTCCCAAATGAGCGTCGGAATGGAAGCAACCGTTGATATGCAAAATCTGCATATTCTGATGTGCGTCGGCAAACGCAGCAATGCTCTCGGCCATCTTGTCATCCTTCAGGCATTGCGCCGCATAAACTGCTGCTAAACGCGCTGACGGCATCTTCATCGGCGCTGCCGGGGAGCTCATCTGCGCATAGAATTTATCCTTATACGCGCCCTCGGGAGCATAGGTATGCTTGGGCAGCCATTGCTGATACTGCGCCTCCACGCCCTCCGTCGAAGCGTTGTTTTTCGCTACGTGCGCTGCCAAAAAGCGCGGTACGTTAGCGGCAATAACGGGCATTTTCTTTTCTTTGGCAAAATTTACCAGCGGAGCATAATCCGTACGATAATTAGGCCAGGGACGGCTTGCAGCGAGAAAATTTTCTTCGCTCAGAGTATCTGCCAAAAAGTTATTTAACTTACTTTGGTTATCTGCCTCAAACATTTCCATGGATAAGGCCAGTTTCTCGCCTTTCGCCTTATACATTGCCTTCAAAAGCTCTAATTCATATTGGTGTATTTCACTTTGATCATGATATTCACCAAAGAAGACTACATCATACTTTTGCAGCTTGCTTGCCAGCTGCGCTGCTGTTAAATTTTTACCGCTCTGCGCATCGCTGAACTGCGCCGCACCTGCGGCACCTGCGCCCAGACACAGCATCGCCATGCTGAGAGCGATTGTTTTGATATATTTATTCATCTTAATCATGCTCCTCTACACTATACGGAAAGCACACGGGGTACTGCGTCCCGTTGGCCTCAACACGCATGATCACGGCCTTCACATCGTAAAGCTCTTCAATCACAGACTGCGTGAACACCTCGTCCGTAGGCCCGTCTGCCATGATGGTTCCCTTTTTCAGCGCAATCAGTCGCTCACTGTAACGTGCCGCATGGTTCAAGTCGTGCAGCACCATGATAACCGTCAGCCCCATTTCGTTATGCAATCGCACAACAAGCTCCATCAGCTCCAGCTGATGATGCACGTCAAGATAGGTCGTAGGCTCATCTAGCAGCAGAATCTTCGGCTTCTGCGCCAGCGCCATGGCCAGCCACGCGCGTTGGCGTTCGCCCCCGCTCAGTGTATGCACCAGGCGCGTACGCAGCGGTCCCAGCTCAGTAAACTCCAGTGCTTCTTCAATCGCCAGACGGTCCTCCTGATTGAGGCCGTCGAAGAACTTGCGGTACGGCATTCGTCCGTAGCACACCAGCTCCTCCACCGTCGTGCCGCCGGGAGCGTTCGCGCTTTGCGCCATCACAGCCAGCGTGCGCGCCACCTCTTCGGTAGACATTTTATTGATGTCCTTGCTGTCAAGATAAACCGCACCACTCGCAGGCTCCAGCAGGCGGCAGAGTGCCTTCAGCAGCGTTGATTTACCGCTGCCGTTCGGCCCGATAATCGTCACAATCTCCGGCTGGGAAATATCCAGCGTCAGGTCCCTGATTATCGTGTGCTCGCCGTAGCGCAGAGTAATTTTTTGTGTATGTAATGTCGGGATATTCATAGCTTAACGCATCCTCCGTTTCAGCAGATACAAGAAGAACGGACCGCCAATGAAGGACATGAAGATGCCCACGGGGATTTCCAGCGGACTGAAAAGCGTTCTTGCCGCCGTATCAGCCAGTGTTACCACCGCACCGCCGGCAATCGCCGCACAGGGCAGCAGGTATTCGTGGTCGCTGCCGATTAACAGGCGCATGATGTGCGGCACGATGAGGCCCACAAAGCCCAGCATGCCTGCTACGCTTACGGAAACCGCCGCCAGCAGCGCGGAAAGAAAGATCAAAACCGTGCGCATGCGCATCACGCGTACGCCCAAGCTCTTGGCCAATTCATCACCCAACTGCAACGCATTTAGGGAACGTGCACACAAAATCGTGCCGATAATACCAATCGCGCTATAAGGCAGCAGCATCTCCACATGCCCCCAGCTGCGCCCCTGAAAGCCGCCGGCCATCCACATAACCGTGCCCTGGATTCTGTCGCTGTAAAATACGTTCAGCGCCGCCATACCGCCACCGAAGAAGGTGGCAACTGCCACGCCCGCCAGAATCATGCGCAGCGGGTTGATGCCCTTTTCCCACGCCAGAAAAAAAACGATGCCTGTGGAAAGCACGGCGCCGACGAAGGCTGCCAGCGGCACCATAGCAGACTGTTCCGGGAAAAGCAGCATTATCACCATCGCAAACAGGCCCGCACCGGCGCTCACGCCGATGATACCGGGGTCTGCCAGCGGGTTGTGCAGCACGCCCTGCAGGTTACAGCCTGCCAAAGCGAGGTTAGCACCCACCAACACTGTCACTATCGTACGGGGCAGGCGGATGAGGTTCACAATGCGGTCGGTGTCAGCATCTGCCTCGCCCAGCAGCGCCGCCCATGTTTCGCTCACCGAAAGGCTCACTGTACCGCTGCCGATGCTCATGAAGATGCCTGCGACGAGCAGGATGCACAGGCCGAAGAACACTGCTATGCGCACTTTTTCTTTTGTTTTGGCATCATTACTCATTACTTGGCCTCTCCATACATATATTCTTTCATAATCTTCATCGCTTCGATGGTGTGCGTGCCGGGGTTAACGGTAAACAGGCTCGGCGGCAGCTGGTACACACGGTTATTCTTCACGGCGTTCACGTCATGCCAGATGGCGTTGTCACGCATATTGGCGCGCAGCTTTTCCAGAATTTCCTTGCTGCCGCCCATGGTAATCAGCATCACGATATCGGGGTTTTCCTTGGCTACGAATTCCATGCTCAGCGGGATATAGCTGCTGTCCTTCACATTCTCGGCCTTGTCCGCAATGTTTACGGCACCCAAACGCTCTGCCAGATCACCGCCGAAGCTCTTTTTGGTGGACATGTTGAAGCTGTCCGGCGAGCCGAAGATAATCAGCACCTTCGGTCCCTTGCCCTTCTGTACGTCCTGCGTCAGCGCAGCATATTCCTTTTCTATCTGCGCACGCTTGGCTGCAGCTTCCTTTTCTCTGTCGGCAAAACGGCCGAAGTCGTCTATGCTTTTCAGCACATCCTCATAGGAGTTTATCATGTTCAGGTAAAGCGGCACGCCGGCCATTTCCAGAGGCTTGCGCAGCATTACGTGGAAGGGTACGTTGGTGCCTACAACCAGGTCAGGCTTCAGGCTCATGATTTTTTCCAGATTCGGCGCGTGGATCATGCCTACTTCGGGGATGTCCTTAATGCTTTCCTTGATGTCATCGGGATATGAAGTGCTGGTAGGTCTGCCGACGGCCTTGCCACCGATGGAGGTGAAGATTTCCAGATTGGAGGCATTGAGAAAGACGATTCTTTTGGGCTCCGCGGGGATGTGTACCTTGGCGCCGGTGCTGTCGGTTACGCTGACGGCGGCGTTGGCTGCGAGCTTGTGCTGGCCTCTTGCCAGCAGGAAGTAGCCTGCCAGGGCTATGATTACGACAAATACGAGTAAGATATATTTTTTCATACGCAACTCCCTTTACAATATTAGCTAGTGCTATCTTTGAAATTAAATTAGCCTAGTCTAACTTTACTATGACATTATCTTATAAGATGTGGATTTTGTCAAGTTAAAATTAGCGTAGGCTAATTGAAAGTTTTAGTTCGCAAAGTAAAATTCAAGAAAGATATCTATTTTCAGCACATCTTTTGTCTCCATTATGCTCTGCAAGCGCAGCTCCTTTACCTTGCAGCCATTGCGTTCCACTTGTCGCAGCCAACGCAGCAATGAATAAAACTCACCAACAGTACTAACATTTAATGTCTGCATTTGTAAGCCATTCTGCAAAGCAACAGGTTTACCCTCCATCTGAAGCTTGCTCAGCTGAAGCCCCTGAGCAAGCGCCTGCTTTTGCAGTCGCTGTAGCCCGTTGTTCAAACTAAGCTGCTGCTCTACCTTCTTCTCTAAATCATTCTGCTTACTCAGCAGTCTTGTTTTATACGTTTCATAATCACTATGCTCATTAGCAAAGCGCATCTGCCGCGTCAGCTTTACCTGCAGCTTATCTGTCTTTGCTACCGCCAGTTGACGTTCAGTCCACAGCGACCACGCATTAACTAGCAAGCCAATAGCGATCAAAGTTGCTACGCAAGCTAGTGTATTAATTGCCTTTTCTCCTAGCTTCATTTCTTGCCCTCCTTCAGCTCCAGCTTGAGCTTATAAGCAATAGTATTTCCCTGTTGCTCTGATTGCAGCAGCTCTACTCTGCTATAATAGCCACATTTTTGCAGTTGCTCAACTAAGCTTTCCAAAGCTAATGCATCAACTGCCCTTCCCTGCAATAATAAGGGCTTCTTCGTACCGCAATATTCTAAAGCAGTAAGCCAGCAACCAGGCAGCATCTGGCGACAGATACGCTCCAATTCACCATTAGCCTCTTTAGATGCCTTAGGTGCTGCAGCCAACAGCTTTTCCAAATGCTGACAACTGCGTTCCATAGCTTCGCTTTCCTGGATACGTTGCTCCCATACTTCATACTGCTTAAGCTTCTGTTCTACCTTCTGCAAATTATGCTGCGCCAAATAGCAGCCTCCCAAGGCACTGCCATAAGCTAATAGTGCTAAAGCAAATACAGCACAACTAACCTTAGGCAACCAGCGGTCAAAAGCGGCCGCTACACTTTGCAAGTTTTTTTGCTGCTGCCTGTATACCGGCGGCAACGGCTTGCCGGCAAACCAGGCTGTTGCAGCTGCGTCAAGAGTTACCTTTCCTAGCCAAATGCCCTGCAGCTTCAGTAACAAGCTGCTACACAGCTGTTCAAGCTCAGCTTGATATGTATCTGGCAAAGCAGTATATGTCACCTGATATTGCTGTTCATCTGCTTCACCGACGATATTCGCTTCAAAGCTGTAACTATAGCTTGTTTCTGCCTTGGGAACGCTCTGCTGCAGCTCCCACATTAAGGCAGCCTGCAGCTCACGCCGCTGCAATGCAGGTAACATCAGTTGCTCAGAATATAGAGCTTCTGCCGCTGGCAAAAGAATCACCGCAGCCTCCTCCTCTACCTCATGTTGTAACAGTAATTCGCGTAATTCATCTGTAAGACTTTGCATGTCTGCAAGGTGAGTCTCAGACAGCTGCTCCTGCCAGCTAAGCACTTCTTTTTCAAAATATGCAATTTCCCCTGTCTGCAACGACAGCAGCAAAAGCGGCTGCCTACGGCGCCAACGGCGACGACAAGCACATAATACCGGATCAAACAAATCCTCAGGATTAATACTTTCACCAAGCTTCATCATAAGATAACCCTCCAATACCATGTAATGATTTCTTTACCACAAAAATACGCAGCAACCGCTGCTGCGCACAAAAACGGTCCGAAGGGAATTGCCTGTTTCAGCTTCCCACGCCTGCACAGCAACAGCAACATACCCATAATGCCACCGCTGATAAAAGCAAGCAGTAAACATAACAGCCCCTGCTCTAAGCCAAGCCAGATTCCCAGAGCCGGCGCCAGCTTAACATCTCCCTCTCCCATACCACCGCGACTAGCAAAATACAAAAGCAGCATAATTACCAGCAGTACTCCTGCACCACAAAGAGCTTCTAACAGCTGGTGCTCAAAAAAGGCACGCACTACACCTACTGCCGCCAAAAGCAATGTTACCTTATCATAAAGCAGCATAGACTTCATATCCGTATAGGTGTGATAAAGCAAACAAAGAATAAAAATAACAGACAGCATACTTACCTCCTTAAAATCGTTTTCTCCCCCAAAAACAAATAGGACTCCCATATTGTAATTTGTACTACAACACAGGAGTCCTAAAACTCTTCACTGCATATTTACTTTTTCTGCTTCCAGATAAAGCCAATGCGCTTAGCCAAAGAGCTGAAAGTCTTTAATTGCCTCTTACCAGTTCAGGTCCTCAACCTCTTGACGGCCTTTGCCGGTCAGAGCATCCATCATGATGCGTTGCTCGATTTGAGCAGCCAGCTTCTTGGTGAACTTAACAGTATCCGGATTAACGGACATGCTGTCGATACCGCTCTTAATGAGGAACTCGCAGAACTCAGGATATACGCTCGGAGCCTGACCGCAGATAGAAACGGTCTTGCCATCCTTATGAGCAACCTCGATCAGGTGACGGATTGCGCGGCGTACAGCCAGGTTACGTTCGTCATAGATATGAGAAACAGTATCGTTATCACGGTCGCAGCCCAGAACCAGCATGGTCAGGTCGTTGGAACCGATGGAATAGCCGTCAACAAATTTGTTGAACTGGTCAGCCAGGATGATGTTGGACGGAATTTCAGCCATCAGCCAAACCTTGAAGTCCTTACCGCGGGACAGACCGCAGTCAGCCATAATCTTAGTAACCTTTTCGCATTCCTCTACATTGCGGCAGAACGGAATCATAACGTTCAGGTTCTTCAGGCCGAACTCTTCGCGAACCTTGCGAACAGCCATGCATTCGAGCTTGAATGCTTCGATATATTTAGGATCATAGTAACGGGAAGCACCGCGCCAGCCCAGCAGAGCGGAAGGCTCGTTCGGCTCGAATTCGTCGCCGCCCTTCAGGTCGCGGTATTCGCTGGACTTGAAGTCGGAGAAGCGCATGGTTACCGGTCTCGGAGCCATAGCCTGGCAAACTTGGCGGATGCCTTCAGCCAGTTGGTCTACAACCTTTTCCGGTTGACCGATTTTGATCAGATACAGCGGATGTTCATGGATATAGGTGGTCCAGATGAACTCTTCGCGCATCAGGCCGATACCGTCGCAAGGCAGAGCAGCATATTTTTCAGCCAGCTCAGGATCGCCCAGGTTCATATAAATCTTGGTGCCGGTCGGCGGGAAGTATTCAGCAGCAGCAACTACCTGTTGTGCCGGTTGTTCAGCCTTCGGCTCTTCGATGATGCCTTCGTATACAACACCATGAGTAGCATCGATGGTTACATCAATACCGTCAGGAATGGTGGTGGTAGCAGCTTCGCCACGGCTCTTGGTACCTACGATACAGGGAATGCCTAACTCGCGGGATACGATAGAAGCATGGCAGGTCATTCCGCCGCTATCGGTTACGATTGCTTTCGCTTTCTTCATAGCCGGTACCCAGTCAGGAGCGGTCATCTCGGTTACGAGGATTTCGCCTTCCTTGAATTCGTCGATATGGGACGGATCCAAAATTACATGTACGCGGCCTGCTACATTACCAGGGCTGGCAGGCAAGCCTTTAACGATAACTTTGCGATCAGTAGTCACTTTTTTCTCCTCTTTCGGTGCACCATTTTCTTTGTTACGACGGCTCCATACGGTTTCAGGACGGGCTTGCAGGATGTAAACCTTGTTATCGCGCTCGTCAACGCCCCATTCCATGTCCATGTAGCAGCCATAGTGTGCTTCAATTTTCTTAGCGCATTCAGCCAATTGTTTGATCTGCTCATCAGTCAGCTTTTGCTCGTTTTGCTCATCCAGCGGCACAACAACTTCTTCGCAGTCGCCGTCAGCTTTGCGGATCAGCTTAATGTCCTGCGCGTTAACGTTCTTTTCAACAATCTCGCAGGTAGCTTTATTTACAGTATAGTTATCCGGAGTTATGGTGCCTTGAACAACATATTCGCCCAAGCCCCATGCGCCTTCGATGAGGATGTTCTTGTCGTCGCCGGTAGCAACGTTAACAGTGAACATAACGCCAGCAGCCTTGGAGAATACCATCATCTGAACTGCAGCGCTCAGTGCTACATCCAGATGATCAAAGCCTTGTTTTTCACGGTAGTAAACCGCACGGTCGGTAAAGCAGGAAGCATAGCATTCCTTAACCTTAGCAACAATGGTTTCTGCACCCTTTACGTTCAGGTAGGTGTCCTGCTGGCCTGCAAAGCTTGCATCCG
Organism: Phascolarctobacterium succinatutens CAG:287; assembly: GCF_000434895.1. Taxonomy (GTDB): domain Bacteria; phylum Bacillota; class Negativicutes; order Acidaminococcales; family Acidaminococcaceae; genus Phascolarctobacterium_A; species Phascolarctobacterium_A succinatutens_A. The sequence continues at coordinate 58,154 of NZ_FR892806.1, read as the reverse complement.
GCAAATCCTCAGCGGTAGCGCTGCTGCGAACAGCAACGAACGGATCAGCCTGGCCAACCTTTTCACCCAGCTCCTCGTAAGCTTGGGCAATCAGGTCCTGCAGATCCTGCGGCATTTCTTCGTCCATAATTGCCTGGCGGACCTTAGCGCAAACCTCGCGCAGCTGAGCGCTGTTGTCTACGTCCAGACCGGCAATTAAAGTTTTAATCTTTTCGTACAGACCGGTCTTTTCAAAGAAGTATCTGTAAGCGCAGGCAGTAGTTGCGAAGCCATACGGTACAGGTACGTCAACATGAGAGGTCAGCTCGCCCAAGGAAGAAGACTTACCACCGGCGATTGCTACGTCTTTTCTCTCCAGCTGGTCAAACCACAGCAGGAATGCTTTTTCTTTCTCCATAATAAATTGCTCCTTTTAAAATACTATACTTTTTTCTGGGGAAATCCTTAATATAGTGTATACTATATCACATTTAAAGAGCATATTCAAGCGATTTCTGCAGTTTTTTTAGATTTTTTGTAGAAAATTCACCGGCATGCTATAATACAGATAAAAGTGAGGTGCGTGCCATGAATTTTATCGACAGCTTTTGCAGTAACATAAAAAAGGTAATTGCCCTTATAGCTTTAATGCTCCTTTTAACGCTCGTTATTTTAATTTTTACGCATACATCATTAGGCTATTTTCTTGTGCTGCTGCCCATAACACTGCTGATTATTTATCTTTTACATAAAATAAAAAAACTTGATCCGGAGAACGCTTTCATCTATAACTCCGTTTTAGTAATTCTGCTTTTCATTTTTATCCTCTTTGATTTGCGAAAGGATATAGTGCTGCTTGGTTGCTTCGCTTATATTATCCATCTATTGATGGCATACCATCTGATCCTGAAGTCGCCTGCCAGAACGCAACAGCAGGAAAAAAATGATATAGAATCAGACACTATCAACGTCACCGGGTCTTTTATCACCTACGACGACACCTGCCCCGACGATGGCGAGGACTACGGGCCTGAAGGCAGCGTTATCTGGGGCCCGCGTACTATCGAAGAAAATATCTATATCAACGGCAAATGGTACATCAACGAAAACAGCGAGGAATGGGAGGAAAACGAAGGCTGCTGAGCCATTAAATAATTTACGCAGACGCTCATATGCATGGGCGTCTTTTTTTGCGCACAAAAAAGCGGTCCTACCAAAGTAAGACCGCTAATTAGCGATTGGTGGAGACGAGGAGAATCGAACTCCTGACCCCCTGCTTGCAAGGCAGGTGCTCTCCCAGCTGAGCTACGCCCCCAATAGGCTTCGTGCGCATTTGCGTTGGAAACAAGTAAGATTTTACAGGAAAGCGACGCATTTGTCAAGCATTTTTTATTTGGTAATCAGCTCAACCAGCTTCAAAGTCATCAGGCAGGATTTTTCCACTGCAGCCATCGGCATAAATTCGCAGTTGGAGTGGAAGTTGAGTGCGCCGGTGAAATAGTTCGGCGTCGGGATGCCCTTGGTGGAAATAAAGGAACCGTCGGTGCCGCCGCGCATAGCGATATCCTTCGGCTCGATATCCAGCTCCTTCATCGCCTCGAAAATGTACTCAACGCATTTTCTGTTGTCATCGTTCAGCGCATCGGCAATGTTGCCGTAAACGTCGGTGATGTTCAGCTCAATGCCAGCCTTCGGATTCTTGGCCTGCACATATTCCACAGCATGACGGATGAACTCCTTGCGTGCTTCATACATCTTTTTGTTATGGTCGCGGATTTTGATATCCAGAGTTGCTTCCGCAGCGTTGGATTTAATAGCCTGTACCCAGATAAAGCCTTCGGTGCCCTCGGTGTGCTCCGGAGTCTGCATTCTGTCGAAGCAGTTGATGATATCTACGGCAACCAGCGCCGGGTTAACCAAAGTGTTCTTAGCGGACATCGGATGTGCGGTTACGCCCTTGATTTTAATGTGTGCGCTGCCTGCGTTAAAGGTCTGGTATACAACCTCGCCCAGCTCGCAGCAGTCAATGGTATATGCAAATTCAACCGGGAACTTGCTGAAATCCATCTTCTTGGAACCGCAAAGGCCAACCTCTTCATCCGGAACAAAGGCTACATAAATTTCGCCGTGTGGACGGTTTTCCTTAATGATGGTTTCCAGTGCTACCATCAGATTGGCAACGGCAGCCTTATTATCTGCGCCCAGTACAGAGGTGCCGTCGGTGGTGATAAGGTCGCTGCCGATATATTTGTTCAGCTCGGGATGCTCGCTTACCTTAATGTAGATTTGCTTTTCAGCGTTCAGCAGTACATCGCCGCCCTGATAGTTTTTCACAATCTGCGGATGTACCTCGGGAGAAAGGTTTACGTCAACGGTATCCATATGCGCAACCCAGCCTACATTCGGCACGGGAGCGTGGCCTGCAGGCAGGTTAGCCGGCAGACGTCCGGTCAGCACGCAGAATTCGCTGATTTCCAGGTCTACCAGACCAAGCTCAGCCAAATCCTCCTTCAGCAGCTTTGCCATATCCCATTGGCCGGGAGTACTGGGAACAACAGCACAGCCCTCCTTACTTTGGGATGGTACGGCAGCGTAACGTAAAAAGCGTTCAGTCAAACGTTCTTGCAAAGACATTTTTAAAGACCTTCTTTCATAAATACATATAACACCCTTCCGTCTGCTCGCTATGCTCGCAGCCACCTCCCCTTTGAGGGGAGGCAAGGTGAATTAGCTATAGGACAAAGAGAAGGCTCCCCTTGGGGGGAGCTGTCGCCGTAAGGCGACTGAGAGGGGTTTGCACATATAACACCTGATGACAGCATTTCTTTGATGTCACCCCTCTCCGCCTCGACAAGCTCGGCACCTCTCCCCGAGGAGAGGCTCGGTCTGCCAATACACGTCATATGAGAGGCTCCCCTTGGGGGGGAGCTGTCGCCGCAAGGCGACTGAGAGGGGTTTGCACATATAACACCTGATGACAGCATTTCTTTGATGTCACCCCTCTCCGCCTCGACAAGCTCGGCACCTCTCCCCGAGGAGAGGCTCGGTCTGCCAATACACGTCATATGAGAGGCTCCCCTTGGGGGGGAGCTGTCGCCGCAAGGCGACTGAGAGGGGTTTGCACATATAACACCTGATAACAGCATTTCTTTGATGTCACCCCTCTCCGCCTCGACAAGCTCGGCACCTCTCCCCGAGGAGAGGCTATCTTCATTATATCATCTCTGAAATAATATTACATTATACGTCTGGGGTAAACATAATCAGCTTGTAAACCCAGAGGTATATCCATAAACCAGAAAGCGTACAGCATAATAGTCAAAGTAACCAGCAACGTAATAGTATACGGCAGCATCAGGGAACTCAGCGTACCGATACCGGCGCTCTTCACGTACTTCTGGCAGTAGAGGATAATCAGCGGGTAGAACGCAAACATCGGGGTTACAACGTTAACCGCGGAGTCACTCACGCGGAAGGCAACCTGAGTCAGCTCCGGCGCAATGCCTACAGCCATCAGCATCGGTACGAAGATAGGTGCCAGAATCGCCCACTTAGCGGAAGCAGAGGTAATAATCAGGTTCAGCATCGCAACGAAGATGATGATGCCGAAAATAGTTACCTGCGGCGGCAGTGCCAGGGATTTCAGGAACTCGGCGCCCGCAATCGCAATCAGCGCGCCCATGTTAGAAGCACCGAAGGCATAGAGGAACTGCGCAGCGAAGAAGTAGAATACAATCAGCTGCACCAGAGTTTTGGTGATATCCTCCATCGCAGTAGTTACATCCTTCGGGGATTTGAATTTTCCAACCATTACGCCGTAGGTCAGGCCGACAGCGCCGGTGAATACGAACAGCAGGGAAACGATGGACTGCATAATCGGCGCCTTGAAGCTTGCCAGCATACCCTTGTCATCGCGGAAGATGGAATCAGCCGGCAGCAGCAGGTACACAAGCAGCGCAACCATCACAATCAAAATGCCGGTAGCAGCGTAGAAGGCACGGTTTTCCTTGGGAGTTACAGCGGTGTTGCCGTCCTCGCCTACTTCGATATCATCATCGAGCGGGCAGTTTTTCCACAGCCACGGCTCTACAATTTTTTCCGTTACCCACCAGCAGCTGGGGATTACGAGGAAGGTCGCGCCGAAGGCGTAGAAATAGTTGCAGAGTACGTTAACCTGATAAGACGGGTCGATAATCTGCGCAGCGCTCTGGGTGAAGCCTTGGATAACCGGGTCAATCGCGGACGGAGTATAGTTGGCAGCGAAGGCACCGGCAATACCTGCGAAGGATGCGCCGATACCCGCCAGCGGATGCTTGCCGCTCGCATAATACATGTAGGCAGCAACCGGAATGATAATTACATAGCCGGTATCGGGGCCGAGATGGCTCAGCATACCAACGAGAATAATAATCGGGGTAATCAAAAACTTAGGCGTAACAGCCAGAATTTTTTTCAGCGCAGTATTGATGTAGCCGGAGCCGTCAGCAATACCGATACCAAGGGTAGCAACGATTACCATGCCCAGCGGAGGGAAGCCGGAATAGTTGGTAACCATCTTGCTTAACAGGTCGACAAGATTTTTTCCGCTCAACATATTGTTGACTACGATTTCCTTGCCGGTAGTAGGATGCACATAACCAAAGTGCATGGTCGAAAGAATTGCTGACATAATGCAGCAGATGATAAACGCACCGATGAACAAAATCGTGATATCGGGGATTTTGTTGCCGACGCGTTCAATCAGGCCGAGAATGCCGCCGGTCTGATTTTTTGCTTGCGTTGTTTGCATAGGGGACAATCACTCCTTCAAAAAATTAAAAATAACGTTCTCATTATAGCATTTTTTTAATATTTATGCAAAAGCATTCTGCGAACGACAACCATTTGCCAAACTGTTTCTTCAAAAAGTGCTTGCGTCAAAAAGTCAAATGTATACAGTATTAATATTTTACTATATACAATCTTGGCAAAATCTGTGCTATAATAAATAAAGCAGTTACATCTGCCCCAAAACAAACTATAACAGCAAGGAGTTTTTTTCATGATACTTTCTCAACGTATTCAAAGCCTGACAGCATCTCCTATCAGAAAGCTGTCTCCGTATGCTGACGCAGCAAAGGCTGCAGGCAAAAAGGTTTATCATCTGAACATCGGCCAGCCTGATATTGCCACTCCGGCACAATTCATGGACAGCGTGCGTGAATTCCAGGCACCGGTAATCGCCTACAGCAATTCCAAGGGCGAAATGTTCCTCTTAAAGGCTGTACAGAAATATTATGCAGAAAAAGGCATGGATTATGCAATTGAAGATATTTTCGTTACCAACGGCGGCAGCGAGGCCCTGATTTTCGCAGTTATGGCTCTGTGCGACCCCGGCGACGAAATCATGGTTTTTGAACCCTTCTACGCTAACTACACCACCTTCTGCAAAGAGTTCGGCGCTAAAATCAACGCTGTTCCTACCAGCGTAGAAAACGGTTACCACCTGCCCAGCGAAGAAGAAATCGAAAAGCACATCACTCCGAAAACCAAAGCAATTCTGCTCACCAACCCCGGCAATCCTACCGGCGTAGTTTATACCGAAGCAGAGCAAGATATGATTTCCCGCATCGTGCGCAAGCATAACCTGGCTTTAATCGCTGACGAGGTATACCGTGAATTCGTTTATGACGGTGCATATCGTAGCTTCGGCACCATGCCTGAGCTGGACGACAACCTGATCATCATCGATTCCGTTTCCAAGCGCTACAGCGCCTGCGGTGCGCGTATCGGCTGTATCATCAGCAAAAACAAGGAGCTCAGCAAACAGATTATCAAATGCTGCCAGGCTCGTCTGTGCAGCCCGATTCTGGAGCAGGTCGGCGCAGCAGCTCTGTACACCACTCCGGCAAGCTATCTGGAAGAAGTTAACAAGGAATACAAAAAACGCCGCGACACTATCGTTGCAGCTTTGAAGAAGCTCCCCGGCGTGAAGGCTTCCGACCCGAAGGGCGCTTTCTACATCATGGTTAACATGCCTGTTGACGATGCAGAAAAATTTGCTATCTGGACTCTGGAAAACTTCGCTATCGACGGCGAAACTGTTATGTTTGCTCCCGGCAACGGCTTCTACAACACCCCCGGCAGCGGCATCAACGAAGCACGCCTTGCTTATGTATTAAAGAGCGAGGATTTGGAGCGCGCAATCTACATTCTGGGCGAAGCACTCAAAGCATATCCCGGCCGTGTAGAAAAATAAGCTCACAAAAACTTTAAAGCTTACAAAAAAATCAGACCTCCTGAAAATTCAGGAGGTCATTTTTTATTTTGTCTGCAATGCTTCCGCCAGCAGCTTTTCATCGGCAATCGCCTGCGACAGCACCTGCTGCGTATCCTCGCCCAAGCGCGGCGCACGCTTCCGCAGCGCGGCCGGCGTTTCGCTCAGCTTCATGGCAAAGCCCAGCTGCCGGTAGCTGCCAAGCTCCGCATCCTCTACGTTCAGCACCATCTCGTTGGCCTTGGTCTGCTCCGCGTCCACCGCCTCGGCAAAATCCAGCACCGGCGTTACGCAGGTATCCTTGCCTGCAAGCAGTAGCTCCCATTCGGGCAGCGTATGCTTGGCAAATACCAGCGTCAGCTGCTGCTTTAAGTAATCGTGGTTAGCATCATCATCTATCAGGTCCGTCATATCGGGGCGCTGCAGCACAGCGCACAGGTTGCTCCAGAACTTCTTTTCCAAGCAACCCACCGCAAGGTAGCGTCCTTCCTGCGTCGCATAAATATTATAGTTGGCGTTGGCACCCGTCAGCCAGTTGTTGCCGCGCTCCGCCACAAAACCGCTGCCGAAGTACAGACTGGCAGCACCGGGCATCAGCGTCATCGCCACGTTATACAGCGAAATATCTATTTCCTGCCCCTCGCCCGTCATCTGTGCATGGCGCAGTGCAATCATAATGCTCATGCCCGCCGCCATCGACGCATTCATATCCGCCATCAGCACGCCCGGAATCGCCGGCTTGCCCTGAGCCTCACCGCTCATAGCGGTAATGCCTGCCAGGCTCACGTAACCGATATCATGGTCGGCCTGCTTGGCCAGCGGTCCCCTTTTGCCGTAGCCTGTCAGCGAGCAGTAGATAATACGCGGATTCACCGCCTTCGCCGCCGCATAGTCAATACCAAGCTTCGTCAGTACGCCCGGACGATAGCTTTCCACCACCACATCGGCAGTTTTCACCAGCTCCAGAAACGCCC
>NZ_FR892806.1:0-50876 GCF_000434895.1 Phascolarctobacterium succinatutens CAG:287 | reverse complement strand
TGCGGTTCAGCTGCAGATGCCAGTAACCGAAATCCTTGAGGAACGGCGGAAAACTGCGGGCATAATCGCCCCGTTCCGGCTCTTCGATTTTGATAACCTCTGCGCCGAAATCGGCCAGCAGCATTGTACAATACGGTCCCGGCAGCAGCCGTGACAAATCAAGCACACGAATACCCTCTAAAGCCTGCACAATAACGCCCCCTTAACAGCAGCATATTTTTAGACTGAGTTTTTATACTACCTGGAAGATATAGAATTTGAGATAATTTGTTTCCGGCACCTGCCACAGAATCGGATGGTCCGGAGATTGCTGGCGCGCTTCAATCTGACGCAGAGAAACATTGGCGTCATGCGCAGCGTCCTGCAGCATCTTCACGAACAGCTCCTCCTTCATGAAGTGCGAGCAGGAGCAGGTTGCCAGATAACCGCCGCGCGGCAACAGCTTCATCGCCTTCAGGTTGATTTCCTTATAGCCGCGAATCGCATTCTTCACCGTGCTGCCGGATTTGGTGAACGCCGGCGGGTCCAGAATAATAAAGTCATATTCACGCGAATGCTTGTTGAACAAATCGCTCAGCAAATCAAAAACATTCGCCTGCAGGCCGTGCATAACATCGGAGCAATCGTTAATCGCTGCATTATGCTCCGCCATCTGCACTGCCTCCGCACTGATATCAACCGCGGTAACGCTCGCAGCGCCGCCCTTGGCAGCATTCAGCGCAAAGGAACCGGTGTGGGTAAAGCAGTCCAGCACATGCTTGCCCTTGGCAATCTTGGCAATCGCCTGACGGTTATATTTCTGGTCGAGGAAGAAGCCTGTCTTTTGGCCGTTTTCTACATCAACCGTATATTCGATGCCGTTTTCGACAATCTCGGTAGTCACAGCGCCGGGCTCGGGGCACAAATCGGTAGCAAACCAGTGCTTGCCCTCCTCCATGCCCTCCAGCAGGCGGATTCTTACGTCATTGCGCTCATACAGACCACGGATTTCCTGTCCCATCTCGCGCAGAATTTTAATCAGCAGCTCAAACAGCATCTGCTTGCGCATTTCAATACCCAGGGACAGGGTTTGCGTTACCAGCAAATCATTATAGCGGTCTACGGTCAGGCCGGGGAACATATCCGCTTCGCCGAAAATCAGACGGCAGCAGTTAAAATCACGCTCGCCCATAACCGTCAGGCGGTAATCCAGCGCATAGCGCAGGCGGCGCTCCCAAAAGGCTCCGTCAAACTTGTCGTTAGTATTGGTGGAAATAATGCGCACACGGATTTTGGAATGGTCGTTCACAAAACCGGTGCCCAAATATTTGCCCTTAGACGTTACCACATCCACCAAATCACCGTTGGCATACTCGCCTTCAATTTTAGTTACCTCTTCACCGAACACCCAGGGATGACCGCCGCGTGCAGCGCGCTCTCCCTTTGGGGTTACGAAAAATTTTGCATATTTACGCATATTCTACCTCACGATTTTTAGATTAGTTTTTCTTTAAGTATAGCATATTTTGCAGGCGGATGCGTCAAAAAAATAAAAAGCAGGCCCACGGCCTTACCATCAGGTAAAGCCACAAGCCTGCAAGCCGTCTAAAGCTTTTCTGCCACAACCCTGCACCTTTTCTTGCAGAAGGCTATACCATAAAGCAAAACTTTTTCTCTGCCATTGTTATGCAGATAATCTGCGTAGCGTTTTGCGCGAATCTGCGCCAACGCCTTCGCACAGTTCTTCTCCATAGCCGTCATCGTCTGCGCATACTTCAGCTCTACGATTACGCCATCATCCAAATCATCTGTTTCAACAATAATATCCGCAAAGCCCTCGCCCGCTTCCACATTAGAGCGCACCAGCCAGTCTTCCTTTCCTGCCAACAGCCCTACCAAAAGCATGTGATAGGAATTTTCTCTTTCCGCATACCTGCCCTTAGCATCAAAAACGCTGATGGAATTGCTGAGAGTCCTGTTCAAAAACAGCTCTACCGCCTCGCTGTCACCCATGGCGAAAGCCTGCCAAAAGCTCTGCAGCTGCTCAGTGTCGGCAAAAACCTTCTTTTTAAACCATTCCTGAATCTGCAGCTTGTACACCTCGCGAATCTCCTGATTAGGAATCACCAGCTTATACGCGCCATCCTCTGTCACGCCCTTCTGCGTAAGATAACCGGTGGTAAAAAGCACGCTCCAAAGATTATCTATGCTGCTGTCTATTTCATCATAGGTCAGTTCCAAGCGGATATGCTTTTCTATAGCCTCGCCTGCAACCAGACGCTCCAGCTCATCACGCGTCGATTTATCGGCCATCTCTATGAAGAGCTTCACCAAAGCATTGCCACTGGTATTTATCCAATAAGCCTGTGGTTTTGCCGACGGATTGCTGCGCAGCACATCAACATGGTTGATAACATCCCACGGACAATAAACATCAGCATCACCAAAGCGGTAGCCGTCATACCACGCCTTGGTTTCCTCAAGATGGTCTGTCAGATTATAAGCCGCCAAAAGCTGCTCCACCTCAGCATCCGTAAAACCAAACTGCTCATCAAAACGGTTATCGGTAATCGAAAGCACCTTAAAATTATTCAGGCCGGTAAAAATGCTTTCTTTAGAAACACGCAGGCAGCCTGTCAACACAGCAAACTGCAGAAACTCGTTAGTCTTTAAGGCCTGGCCGAGCATACCGCGGATAAGTGACACCATTTCCTTATAATAGCCATTCTGAAAGGCCTTATCCAAAGGCACATCGTACTCATCAAGCAGAATAATCGTTTTTTGTCCGTAATGCTTAGATAAAAGCTTCGATAAAAGCTGCAAGGCAGAAACAAGGACTTCATCTGCCAGCGCATAACGTCCCTCGCGCACCGCCGTCAGTCCGCAATATAAGCTTTGCTCATTTTCCGTCAGCTTATCGCTCTGCGCCAAAAAAGCAAAGCGCTCCGCTTCTCCGGCAATCAGCTCTGCCAAACGATACTGCGCATCGGCAAAGGTAAGTCCCTCTACATTCTTAAAGGAAAGAAAAATTACCGGATATTTTCCCTGATACTCCTCGCACAGCTTCTTATTTTTTGCAATCTGCAGGCCGTCAAACAACGAAGCATCTGCTCCTATCTCAAAGAAATAGCGCAGCATACTCATATTCAGCGTCTTGCCGAAGCGCCGAGGTCTTGTAAACAAATTAACCTTGCCCCAGCCGTCCAGCAGCTGTTCAATGAATTTTGTTTTATCAACATAATAAAAGCCCGCCTGACGAATTTCCGCAAAATCTTCTATTCCCACAGGCAGTTTTAAAGCTTCCGTCATATGCTAAGCTCCCCCTTTCCGCAGTAGTAAACCGTTCTACACGCATCCCGTCTTTGTTATAATTGTATCATTATTACACCTGCATCGGCAACAAAATTTTGCTATATAAAAAAGCTGTCGCACTTTGACATGCGACAGCAGTTTTGCTTTGCTTAGAACGCTGCAACAACAGCGCCTTTGTATTTTTCGTCAATGAACTTCTTAACCTCGGGAGAACGCAGAGCATTCATCAGCTTCTGGATTTCCGGACGGTTTTCGTCACCCTTGCGGACAGCTACGATGTTAGCATACGGAGATTCCTTAGGCTCGGTGAACAGAGAATCCTTCACCGGATTCAGCTTAGCTTCCATAGCGAAGTTGGAGTTGATAACGGACAAATCGGTATCATCCATGGAACGCGGCAGCAGAGCAGCTTCGATTTCCACAATCTTCAGCTTCTTGTCATTGCCAACGATATCGCCTACGGTAGCCTTAACGCCAACGCCATCCTTCAGCTTCAGCAGCTTAGCGCTTTGCAGCAGAGCCAGCGCACGGCCGCCGTTGGACGGGTCGTTAGGAATAGCGATTTTTGCGCCTTCGGGAATATCATTCAGGGATTTGATTTTCTTGGAATAAATACCCATCGGCTCGATATGCACCTTGCCTGCGGATACAAGATTCATCTTGCGCTCGGAAACGAAGGTATCCAGATAAGGCTCATGCTGGAAGAAGTTGGCATCCAGCTCCTTATCGTTCAAAGCCAGGTTCGGTTTAACATAATCGCTGAATTCGATAATCTGCAGGTCTACGCCCTCTTTAGCCAGGGTGCCTTTGATCTGGTTCAAGATTTCAGCGTGCGGTACAGCGGTAGCGCCAACCTTCAAGGTAACCTTTTTGTCGGCACCGTTGTCTGCCTTTTTGTCTCCGCCGCCGCAGCCTGCAGCAACAACTGCAAGGCTCACTAATGCCAGTAATGCAACTAATAATTTTTTCATCTTTTTTACATCCTTTCTTTATCCAACACGTCTTGCAAAACATCCGCCTAAGAAAAAAACTCCTTCTGAGGAAGGAGCCGGTCTTCCTCTCATCTTTCAAGATTACACTTGCAGGATGTAGCACCATAACCTTCGTCTGGTTGCCGGGCATCATCGGGCCTGTTCCCTCCGCCACTCTTGATAAGAGCGTGTTATTAAGATGTGAGTAATAATATATTATCCTAGTGTCTTTGTCAACATTAATCGCAAAAAAAATTAAGGGCAGAAAATCCTGCCCTTAATCTGTTAACAATGTTACTCTTTTTTATATTTGGCAATACCAACTTTATAGAAGTCATTACCCTCGCTGTCGATGCAGACGATAGCCGGGAAATCCTTAACCTCGTATCTGCGGATAGCCTCCGGTCCAAGGTCCTCGTAAGCAATCATGGTTTCGCTCTTGATGGATTGGGTGATAACAGCAGCAGCACCGCCGACAGCAACGAAATAAACAGCGCCATGCTTCGCGCAGGCATCAATAACCTCCTGGCTGCGCAGACCTTTGCCGATCATGCCGCGCATGCCCTGCTCAATCATAGTCGGAGTGTATTTGTCCATACGGCCGCTGGTGGTGGGGCCGGCACTGCCGACAACCTCGCCCGGTTTGGCAGGAGTAGGACCAACGTAATAAATAACATTATTGGTCAGGTCCAAAGGCAGCTTTTCGCCGCGCTCCAGCGCTTCATACAAACGCTTGTGAGCAGCGTCGCGTGCAGTGTAGATATAACCGCTGATGCGTACAACGTCGCCTGCATGCAGGTCTTTGACAGTTTCTTCGGTCAGCGGAGCATTAATATATTTGATTACAGCTTCTTCACTCATCTTCAGGCGCCTCCTTTAAATTTCTGCTTCAGCCTTGCGTGCCTGGTGGCAGTTCAGGTTTACAGCACAGGGCATACCGCCGATATGGGTATGGGTAAATTCAACATTTACAGCCAGAGCGGTAGTGCTGCCGCCCAAGCCGGAAGGACCTACACCGGTCTTGTTTACCAGCTCCAGCAGCTCGTCCTCCAGTGCCGCATAGCGCTCATCCTTGTTGTGTTCGCCTACGGTACGGGTCAGCGCGTATTTAGCCAGAATAGCGGCGCGCTCCATGTTGCCACCGATGCCTACGCCGACGGTAATCGGCGGGCAGGGGTTCGGGCCTGCAGCACGCACGGTATCAACAACAAATTTTTTGATGCCTTCAACACCGTCTGCCGGCTTCAGCATCTTCAAAGCGCCCATGTTTTCGCTGCCGCAGCCTTTGGGGCAAACGATAATTTTAACCTTTTCACCGGGAACAATCTTGGTGTGGATGATTGCCGGAGTATTATCACCGGAATTTTTACGATCAAATACCGGGTCGCCTACAGAGGATTTACGCAGATAGCCTTCAGTGTAGCCCTTTGCTACGCCTGCATGAATGGCAGTGTACAAATCGCCGTCAACGAAATGCACTTCCTGGCCGATTTCCAGAAATACAACGGTCAGACCGGTATCCTGACACAGAGGAACAGCTTTTTTCTTAGCCAGCTCGAAGTTCTCAATCAAGGTAGCAAGGATTTCCCTGCCCAAAGGAGATTCTTCTTCAACAGCGGCATTTCTGATCTTGTCCATCATCTCCTGCGGGAGATAGTAGCAGGAATCCATGCACAGCTTGGCAATAACATCAGTGACTTCACTAACCTTTATTTCTCTCATGTTTTCATCCTCCTAAGCTCACATCGTCATTGTGAGAATAATATTTGTATACTGCGGCTTAACGGCCGATGCGTTTAGCAGTATTGGCTCTTACAACCTCAGGATCTACAATTTTGCGTGCCAGGCCCTTTTCAATAGCAACCTTAGCTACAGCGGCAGCAACCGCAGGAGCAACACGCGGGTCAAAAGCGTCCGGTACTACATAGTCCTCACGCAGGTCTTTTTCGTCAATCAAATCTGCAATAGCATAAACAGCGGCAACCTTCATGTCCTCGGTAATAGCGCGTGCGCGTACATCAATAGCACCGCGGAATACGCCCGGGAATACGGTTACGTTGTTAACCTGGTTCGGTCTGTCGCTGCGGCCGGTGCCCGCAACTGCAACGCCTGCTTCCTTGGCAGCATCATAGCTGGTTTCCGGAACAGGGTTAGCCAGAGCAAAAACAATAGCCTTGTCAGCCATGCTCTGCATAATTTCTTTAGTGAATACGTTCGGAGCGGAAGCACCGATCATAACGTCCGCACCCTTGGCAACATCAGCAAGAGTACCCTGCTTATGCTCTTTATTGGTTACGGTAGCCAGATAGCTCTGGATGCGATCCAGCTTAGCGTCAATGCCTTCATACAGAGCGCCGAAGCGGTCAACCATGATTACGTTTTGTGCGCCCATGTTTACCAGTAGACGGCCGATAGCACTGCCGGCAGCACCGCAGCCGTTGACAACGAATTTAGCGGTAGCAATGTCTTTTTTAACAAAGCGCAGTGCGCCCAGTACAGCAGACAGGCATGCAATAGCGGTACCATGCTGGTCATCGTGGAATACAGGAATATCGCAGATTTCTTTCAGCTTATCTTCGATATCATAGCATTTGGGAGAGGAAATATCCTCCAGGTTAACACCTGCATAGTTAGGCTGCAGCAGCTTAACGGTGCGAATGAATTCGTCCGGATCCTTGGTATCGAGGCAAACAGGCACAGCGTCAACATCACCGAAGGTTTTGAACAGTGCAGCCTTGCCTTCCATTACCGGCATAGCAGCCTCGGGACCGATGTCGCCCAAGCCGAGTACACGGGTACCGTCGGTAATAATAGCAACCATGTTGCCGCGGCAGGTATATTCGAAGGAGAGGTTTTTGTCCTCTTTGATATCCTTACAGGGTTCAGCTACACCCGGGGTATAGGCAATAGCCAAATCATGGCGGGTTGCAATAGGCACCTTGCTTACTACAGCAATTTTGCCGTTATTATCCATATGTAATTTAAGAGCTTCTTCACGCAGAGTCATTGTCATCTTTTTTCCTCCCAAGATTTCCCGACGTAAGCTGTCTAAAAAATCATTAGCTCCGTCCGATAAATAGTATACACTTATTGTATATTAAACTACCCTGTTTTGCAAGATATTTTCCGTGTAAACTATATCATTTCGAGTAATTGTCAAAAGATTTTTGCTTACTGTGCAAAATTTTCTTAACCAAAGACTCACACCTTGAAGAATTCCACCTGCGGCGTCTGCCCCGCCTGCAGTGTAAGCACCGCAAAGCAAGGCTCCGAGCCGCCGCGGGGGCGGGACGGACTGCCGGGGTTCACCAGCAGCGTTTCCGCATAATACTCTGCCATCGGCACATGCGTATGACCGAATACCACAATATCCTGCCCCAGCTGCTTGGCCCAATAGCCCAAATCAGCCTGCACATTTCTTTCTATATATCTGTGTCCGTGCGTCAGCCAGATTTTATAGCCTTCTATTTCCAGGTACTCATCAAATTTACTGCCATCATCCAATAAATCGCAGTTGCCGCGCACACGCACTGTTTTGATGCCTGTCGCATCATGCAGGCGGTTGGCGTCGGCCGCATAATCGCCTGTATGCAGCCACAGCTCGATAGGCGGTGTCCGCTGCAGAATGCGGCGAATCGCTTGCGCGCTGCCATGCGTATCACCCGTAATGCCTATTCTCATTTCTTTTTGCTCCAGATAGCAACCAGCTTACGGATTGCCTTACCGCGATGGCTGATTTTGTTTTTCTCCTGCATGGTAGCCTCTGCCATACCCTTGTGCAGCTCGGTGGACCAGAACAGCGGGTCGTAGCCGAAGCCGTTTTCACCTAAAGGCTCATGCAGCAGCATACCGTCGCAGATGCCGTCTACCTCATTGAGCACCTTGCCGTCGGGCTGTGCTACGCACAGTGCACAGCGGAAGCGGCAGGTACGCTTAACCTGAAACTTCATGTTGTGCAGCAGCAGATTATTGTTATCCTCGTCGCTGGCCTTTTCGCCAGCATAGCGCGCACTGCGCACACCGGGAGCACCGTCCAGCGCCAGCACCTCCAGGCCGGAGTCATCGGCAATACAGGGCTTGCCCAGCTTCTTTGCATAATAGGTAGCCTTTTGGCGGGCATTGGCAGCAAAGGTACGGCCTGTTTCCGCCGGCGCTTCCACTGCGTCAAAATCTGCCAGATATTTGATATCAATCGGCAAATCCTTCATTAAAGTTTTAAACTCTTCCACCTTGCCCTGATTATGGGTAGCTACAACCAATTCATTAATCATTATTTAACCTCGATTCTCAGCTTAGGACGCATATTTATTTGCCGGCGTCCTAATGCTTATTATTTATAGATTTTCTACTGTACCTGTGGCAATATCCTGCACCAGCACATACTGCCAGCGGCCGCGCTTCTTTTCTGCCAGCGCTGCATCGTAGGCCTTTTGCCGGCAATGCGGACAGATTTCGCGCGTCAGGCAGGTAATGAAAGCGCTCTGGTCGCCAAAGCGCGTCCCTTCGGCCGCCGTCTGCAGGGTAAAATAACCGAGGCAGGCCTTGCGTTCGCAATAATGCACACTTTCCACCTGCTCCTCGCGGATACCCTCCTCATCGTAGTAGATATGCTTGCTGCGCTGCCAGGTATTGCCGCATTTCGCCAGCAATTCCTTGCTCGTGCGCTCACGGTTGAAGTACAAATCGCCTACCTCGGCAATAAGCTGGTCTACGCGTTTATTGCAGCGCTCATCCTGCGGTCGCAGTCCGCGCAGATCAGGCTCCACCACCTTGCTGTAATCCATGCCTGCCATCGCCAGAATAATACCGGTGTTGACATAGGGCAGGGCGCTTTCAATAGAATAACCGCCCTCCAGCACCGCAATATCCGCCTGCAGCTTATCCGCCAGACGCGCATAGCCCTGTGCCGTCACCTGCATAGACGCCAACGGGTCGCTGAAATGGTTATCCTGCCCGGCGCTGTTGATAATCAGCTCCGGCTGAAAGTCCTCCAGAATATGTGTTATTAAGCCGTCATACAGACGGTGCAGTCCTTCGTCGCCTGTTCCCGGCAGCAACGGCAGATTGATATTCGTGCCCCAAGCCGCAGGGCTGCCTGCTTCATTAGGAAAGCCTGTGCCCGGATACAAGGTGCGCCCGTCCTGATGGAAGGAGATATACAGCGTATCGGGATCATGGTAGAACACATCCTGCGAGCCGTCGCCATGATGCACGTCGGTATCCACAACAGCAATCCTGCGGATATTATACCTGCTACGTAAATATTCTACCATTATTGCTTCAATATTAATAGTACAAAAACCACGGATTCCGTGTACTACACGCATAGCGTGGTGTCCCGGCGGACGCACGAGAGCAAAGGCACGCTGCACCTCCCGCTGCATTACGGCATCGGCCGCCGCCAGGCAGCCTCCCGCAGAGGTCAGATGTGCCGGCGTAATCAGGCGTGCAATAGACGGCACGCCTACATGCGCGCGCTGCAAATCCTCGATTTCAGCAAGACGCGGGCGATATTCCTTAATCTCCTCGCAATCGAACAGTCCCTCCTCCTCCAGCTGGTCGCGCGTATATAATAAGCGCTCCTGCCGTTCGGGGTGACCGGGGCTGATCATCCAGTCAAACGCAGGGAAAAATACTAATCCCAAGGTATTCTTTGCCATCAGAAGCTCACCTCCCTGCCGCTAACCTTATAGAGAATTCCCGGCTTCAGCTGCATACGCAGGCTGTAAATATCGCCGGTTTCGTAATAGCCGTGTACTGTATGAAAATGCTCGTAGCTGATAAGCTCCGTTTCCTGGTCGGGCAGCTGCCACTGCGCCGTCTGCTCCCGCAGCCAGCTTGCGAGCAGCTCCTCTGCCGCCTGCTTGCTGAAGCGTCGCGGCAAGGCTTCGCGTTTTCCGCCCTCAGGAATAATATAATAGCCGTCGGTAGTATCCGCTCTGAGTCCTGCGCTCAGCGTCGGCCTTGCCACCGCTGCACCGATAGCATTCGCTACCATCGCTCCGGCAGGAATATCCACCGGCAGCGCCATAGATTCGCCCAGCGCCCTGATTAAGCCCGGTGCGCCGCCGCCCACGCCAATCAGCTGCTGCGGAATAAATTCCGTGCCCTTGATAACATCGTTAACCGTATATACGGGCTGCTTGGCCCATTCGTCCAGCATTTCCCGAATCGTTGTTTTAATCTGCTCAACAGCGGCAGCCACAATCTTGCGTGCTTCCGTCTGCGGCTCGCCGCCCAAAGCGGCAATCGCCGCCTGCGCCCGCTCTTCATCACCGAAATGCACATAACCCGCCGTAATCAGCGCATCGCTCAGCGTCGCTATGCTGCCGCCGACAGCGGCAGCGGGACCTTCGCGCTCGGGGCCGACAACATAACCGGTTTCCGTCTTATGCAGTCTGCTGTCACCGCCGATGCCGATGCTGCGCATATGAAAGGCGCGTACTGCCGTAGGATAACCGGCAACCGCCGCACCCTTGCGGGCCATCAGCGGCAGGCCGTTCTCCCAAAAGGCAATGTCGGTAGTAGTGCCGCCAACATCAAGCGAGATGCTGTTCACTTGGGGAGCAGCCAGTGCCTCTATGCCCAGTACGGAAGCAGCAGGACCGGTAAACACAGCCTCCACAGGCTGCTGCAAAGCTGCCTCCAGCGGCAGCGTACCGCCGTCCGCCTTCAGAATATGCACCGGAGCGCTGATACCGCGCTCTGCCAAAGCCCGTTCCACGCGCCTGCAGAAGCGGGTGAAAAGCTCATACACCTGCGCGGAAAAATAGGCCGAATTGCTGCGGCGCACAAAGTTCAGCTCACCGCTCAGCTCGCTGCCCAAGAACACCTTGCTGTAGCCGCATTTTTTCAGCTCATGCTCCGCCTGATATTCCAGCTGCGGGTTGCGCACGGAAAACTTGCCGCTCACAGCGCACACGCCGCTGCCCTTGCGCCGCAGCAGCTCCTGATGTCTGCTCCATTCGATATTAGCCGTAATCTTGCCGCGATGGTCCACATAACCCGACAAATAATACGGTGTCACCGGCAGATGTCCCTTGACGTTCATGCCCGGTCCGGCGATAATTGCCAAAAACGCCGGCGGCAGGCTGCCCTCGGTCAAAGCGTTGGTCACGATAGTGCTGGATATTACGACACGCTCCAGCTCCTGCGCCATTCCCGGCTGCAGCACCGCATCCAGCGCCGCCAGCACGCACTGCAGCACATCGTCATGCGTTGTCGCGCGCTTGGCCTGCGCCACCACCTCGCCCTGCCGCAGCACTACGGCATCCGTAAAGGTTCCGCCTACATCAATACCTAACAGCATTGCTTCATCCCTCCTTCGTTGAAACCAGAGTGTCAATGCGTATTCTTTTAATCTATGCTATATTTACTTTCACCAAGCTAATAACAGACAGTCTATATTAATTATATTATATCATGTTGCCAAACTCCGTGCGAAGAAAATTCCTTACTATAATTATATGCCAACACACCAGCAAGCGTTTGCGGGCAGAAAAAAAGACGTAAGCTCCGTTGCTTACGCCTTGTAATTATTTTTGGCATCCGGGTGGGGTAATCCTGCAGACATTTTATATTTCTGATAATGTCCTGCAGCTGCGATTGCCGGATGTAAATTGCCACCGCTTAAATTTAGCTAAGCTCTTAAAAGAGCATCATAGTAAACCAGGCTGGCAGCACCGCATAAAGATAAAATGACAGTACTCAAAATAATAAGATACTTTTTCTCCATATTAATTCTCCTCTACACACAAAACGCATCTCTGTGTGTGAGGCTATTATAAAATAGGCTCTGCCCATAGTCAAGTTAAATGTTATAACGGTTTGTAATATTTAATATTCCCGATAGGCCTATATCAAATTCACCGTTACCGCAGCCTGCGAGAGCATTTATTTCTCTTTAGCTTGCTAAAAACAGGATAATAGCTTATACTATATACTATTATTGTATAAGTAAGGGAGACGATATGTATTATGGAACGTGAGAGCTTTTCTTCACGCCTGGGATTTATCCTGATTTCCGCCGGCTGTGCCATTGGCTTAGGCAACGTCTGGCGCTTTCCTTTCGTCACAGGTCAATATGGCGGCGCATCCTTTGTGCTCATCTACCTGTGCTTCCTGCTGCTGTTGGGCCTGCCCATCATGGTAGCGGAATTCGCTGTCGGCCGCGCCAGCAGACGCAGTCCGGCCAAATCCTTCGACACATTGGAGCCGAAGGGAACTAAATGGCATCTGTTCAAATATGTAACTATTGCCGGCAACATCATCCTGATGATGTTCTACACCACCGTCAGCGGCTGGATGCTGTATTTCCTCTACAAAATGGCTGTCGGTGATCTTTCCGGCCTTGACGCTCAGGGCATCAAAGGTGTTTTCGGTGCTCTGCTGCAGGACCCGGCAACTATGGCCGGCAACATGGCAATCATTATCATGCTCTGCTTCGGCGTCTGCTACCTGGGCGTTCGCAACGGCGTTGAACGCATCACCAAGATTATGATGGCCTTCCTCATCGTGCTGATGGTTGTGCTTGCAGCCAACTCCATGCTGCTTCCGGGCAGTGAAGCCGGCCTCAAGTATTACCTCTACCCCGACTTCGACAAAATTGCCGAGCATGGTGTACGCGAGGTAATCTTCGCAGCTATGGGCCAGGCCTTCTTCACCCTGAGCATCGGCATGGGCTCTCTGTCCATCTTCGGCAGCTACATCGGCAAGGAGCAGAAGCTCACCAACGAAGCGCTGTGGATTATGTTCCTCGATACCTTCGTAGCAATCGTTGCCGGTCTGATTATCTTCCCGGCATGCTTCAGCTTTGGTATCCAGCCGGATGCAGGCCCGAACCTGCTCTTCATCACCCTGCCCAACGTATTCAACGCTATGAACGGCGGACGTATCTGGGGCACTCTCTTCTTCCTCTTCATGCTCTTTGCGGCAATGTCCACTGTTATTGCCGTATTCGAAATGATTATCTCCAGCATCTGCGAGCTGACCGGCGGTGGCCCCCCAGCATCGGCGAGCGGACCGGCGGTGACCGCCGTCGCCTCATCCCCTTTGCTGTTATCGGCATGATTCTGCTGTCCCTGCCCTGCGTTTTCGGCTTCAATATCTGGAGCGGCTTTGAGCCTCTGGGCAAAGGCACCTGCGTGCTGGATTTGGAAGACTTCCTCGTCAGCAACAATATCCTGCCTTTAGGCAGCCTTATCTTCCTGGCCTTCTGCACTAGCCGCTACGGCTGGGGCTGGAATAAATTCATTGAAGAGGTTGATACTGGTAAGGGCATCGGCTTCCCGAAATGGATGCGCTTCTATGCAACCTACATTCTGCCGCTGATTGTCCTGTATATCTTCTTCAACGGCTATTACGCCATGTTCTTCAAATAAGATAAATTGGGGTGTCCTGTAGCGTCAAACCCAATTTTACACATTTCTATAACGCGAAACGAGCACTACCTGCATACCCTGCAAGTAGTGCTCGTTTGATTATGTCAATTATTAAATATCGCCAGCAGTGTTTTCTCCACCTAGTCCACGTCGATAAGCTTAGCAAAGCATCACTGCCTGCTTACCTGGCTGAGCAAAAACTTCTGTTAATTGCTGTAACTCTGCTTCTCTACCGACAAACATCCTGTAACCTCCGTTTATACTGAATTCCGTTTCACTGAATTTAATTTCAGTATAATTTTATATTTCCTATCAGAATTTATCAATATTTTTTTGCTAACCCCTGCACTACAAGCAAAGAGGCTGCCACTTTCGTGACAGCCTCTATAATTTTGCTCTTTTAAATTTTTACAGCTTGCTTTGCAGCTCCTCCAGCTTAGCCTGCTGCACTGCCAGCACCTTGTCACCGATAGCGAACTGCTTCTCGTTTTCGGAGAAAGCAGGGCCGCCGTAGGATTTACGTGCTTCTACGCAATGCTCGGGCTTCAGAGCTACCAGCAAATCGCTCTCGAAAAGGTCGGAGAACTGCTTGTATTCCTCCAGAGAAATCTCCGGCAGGAATTTGCCCTGATGAATTGCATAGGCAACGCATTTGCCGACAACCTCATGTGCCTGACGGAAGGGCAGTCCCTTGCGTACCAGATAGTCTGCCAAGTCGGTGGCATTGGAGAAATCCTTGCTCACTGCCTGTGCCATCTTGTCCACATTAACCGTCATCGTCAGAATCATATCACGATAAACAGCCAGCGTAAATTTTACGGTGTCGATAGCGTCGAAGAAGCCTTCCTTATCCTCCTGCAGGTCCTTGTTATAGGTCAGCGGCAGGCCTTTAGCCGTTGTCAGCATAGCCATCAGATGACCATACACACGGCCGGTTTTACCGCGTACCAGCTCGGAAATATCAGGGTTCTTCTTCTGCGGCATCATGGAAGAGCCGGTGGCAAAAGCATCGTCCAGCTCCACAAAGCCGAATTCCGTGCTGCTCCAGAGGCAGATTTCCTCGCTCAGACGGCTCATATGCATCATGAGGGTAGAAGCAAAGGAAAGGAATTCAATGATATAGTCACGGTCGCTTACTGCGTCCATGCTGTTCGGATAAACTGTGCCGAAGTTCAGCTCCTCCGCAACCATAAAGCGGTCGATGGGGAACGTGGTACCTGCAATCGCACCGGCACCCAGCGGCATCATGTCCGCGCCTTCCCAAACGCCCAGCAGGCGGCGGAAGTCACGCTGCAGCATATTGAAATATGCCAGCATATGATGAGCAAAGGTAATAGGCTGCGCACGTTGCAGATGGGTATAACCCGGCATCAGAGTTTTTTCGTGCTTTTTGGCAACTGTTAAGAGAGCTTCCTCAAATTTAAGCAAAAGCTCGGCAATTTCGGCAACCTCACGCTTCATATACATATGCATATCGAGTGCAACCTGGTCGTTACGGCTGCGTGCGGTATGCAGACGGGCGCCGGCGCTGCCGATACGTTCGGTCAGACGCGCTTCCACATTCATGTGAATGTCCTCCAGCGCAACGTCAAAATGGAAGTTGCCTGCTTCAATATCAGCCAGGATTTCTTTCAGACCGGCAATAATCTTCTCCCCGTCCTCTGCCGGAATGATACCGCATTTAGCCAGCATACCGGCATGAGCAATGCTGCCGCGGATATCCTCGTGATATAAGCGTTTATCAAAATCAATGGACGCATTAAATGCGTCCACCAATTCGTTCGTATTCTTACTGAAACGACCGCCCCAAAGCTTAGCCATTATTTCAGGTTGCCTTTCTTCATCAGCGCTCTTACTTTCAGCGGCAGGCCGAAGAGGTTGATGAAGCCGGTAGCATCTGCCTGGTTGTAAACTTCGTCTTCGCCGAAGGTTACATATTCCTGGCTGTACAGGGAGTACGGGGATTTAACGCCTGCACTGTAGATGTTACCTTTATAAAGTTTCATGCGAACAGTACCGGTAACGGTTTTTTGAGTTTCGTTAACGAAAGCATCCAGAGCCTCACGCAGCGGGCTGAACCACATGCCATCGTAAACCAGCTCGGAATAACGGATGGAAACCTGTTGCTTGAAGGATTGGGTTGCACGGTCCAGGCAAAGGTTTTCCAGATCGTTGTGGCCGTAGTAGATGATAGCGCCGGCAGGGTTTTCATAAACGCCACGGGATTTCATACCAACCAGACGGTCTTCAACCATATCGGTGATACCAACAGCGTTGCGGATACCGATTTCGTTCAGTTTTTCAACGAGCTTAGCCGGGCTGAGTTTTTCACCGTTAACGCTTACAGGCACGCCTTCAACGTATTCCAGTTCAACATATTCCGGTTTATCGGGAGCTTTTTCAGGAATGTTGGTAACGATGAACAATTCATCTTTCGGTGCATTCCACGGATCTTCCAGATCGCTGCCTTCATGGGACAGATGCCACATGTTGCGGTCCATGGAATAGTCATGGTCATGAGATACAGGAATAGGAATGTTGTGTGCTGCAGCATAGTCGATTTCCTGGTCACGGCTGCGCAGTTCCCACTCACGCCACGGAGCAATGATCGCCAGCTGCGGAGCCAGAGCCTTTACGGACAGTTCGAAACGAACCTGGTCGTTGCCTTTGCCGGTAGCACCATGAGCAATAGCGTCAGCACCTTCTTTTTCAGCGATTTCAACTAATTTTTTAGCAATCAGCGGACGAGCAAAGGAAGTACCCAGCAGGTATTTCTTTTCGTATACAGCACCGGCCTTAACGGTGGGCCATACATAGTCGCTGATGAATTCTTCTTTCAGGTCCATGATGTAGCATTTGCTTGCACCGGTTTTCAGTGCTTTGTCATGAACGGGTTCCAGTTCGTCGCCTTGGCCAAGGTCAGCGCAGGCAGCGATAACTTCGCAGTTGTTATAATGCTCTTTCAGCCAGGGGATGATTACGGATGTATCAAGGCCACCGG
The DNA here is from genome assembly GCF_000434895.1 of Phascolarctobacterium succinatutens CAG:287. Lineage (GTDB taxonomy): Bacteria > Bacillota > Negativicutes > Acidaminococcales > Acidaminococcaceae > Phascolarctobacterium_A > Phascolarctobacterium_A succinatutens_A. Next base: position 34,233 of record NZ_FR892806.1, on the reverse strand, counting down.
AGTAAGCCAGAACTACTTTCTTAATATCTTCTTTTTTCATTATAATAGCCTCCCATTTCTGTATAATGCTATGCATTAGTGAATAAACTTACAAACTTCTTGTATTATATACCCTTTTTATGCATAAATCAAGTATTTAAGCGCATGTATACAATACTTTTTGTGTACTAGATGTAACAAAAAACCTAAAATATAGCTTGTTTCAGAAAATTTTGTCTGTATACAAGAACGGCTAAGCATATAAACTATACGCTCAGCCGTTATATTTATACATTCAAGACCTGATTTAGAGTACTTCGTCGCTCATCAGCAGCGCCATAATAGCCTTTTGTACGTGCAGTCTGTTCTCTGCCTGGTCAAATACAACAGATTGCGGTCCTTCCAGCACTTCCTCGGTAATTTCTTCACCGCGGTGTGCGGGCAGGCAGTGCAGAACGATTGCTTCCGGACGTGCTTCGTTCAGCAGCGCCTGGTTAATCTGATAATTATGCAGTGCTTTGAAACGAACCTCACGCTCTGCTTCCTCGCCCATGCTGGTCCATACATCGGTATAGAGCACGTCGGCGCCCTTAGCAGCCTTGAAGAGATCCTCCTCTACGGTAATGCTACAGCCGGTCTGGGCAGCGTCCTCTTGTGCCAGACGCAGGATTTCCGGATCAGGCTGATAGCCCTTCGGGCTGGCGCAGATCATGTTCATGCCAACCTTGGCGCAGGCAAACATCAAAGAATGTGCCATGTTGTTGCCATCGCCTACATAAACCAGCTTACGGCCTTTCAGAACCTTCATCTTCTCCTGAATAGTGAAGATATCGGTCAGAGCCTGACAGGGATGCAGCAAATCGGTCAGGCCATTGATAACGGGAACGCTTGCATATTTAGCCAGCTCAATAACGGAATCGTGGGAAAAGGTACGGATCATAATACCATCAACGAAGCGGGAAAGTACACGCGCGGTATCACGTATAGGCTCACCGCGGCCGATTTGGGAAGCGGAATCGCTCAGATAAATCGGATGGCCGCCCAGCTGCCAGAAGCCTACCTCAAAAGAGGTTCTGGTACGTGTAGAAGCCTTGGAGAACAGCATAGCCAAAGTTTTGCCCTTCAGATACTGGTGAGGCTCACCGGCCTTTTGCTTACGTTTCAATTTTTTTGCCACATCAAGAATTGTTGCGACCTCGCCTACGCTAAGGTCATGAATAGAAATCAGGTCTTTGTCTTTTAAACTCATTTTTTATCCCCTCTCGTTTTTTAACAGGCCGCCAGCGCCTTATCCAACGCAGCAACCACGATATCAATTTCTTCCCTGCTGATAATCAGCGGCGGTACAATGCGGATAACATTGCCTGCAGTGCAGTTCACAATAACATTGTTCGACAAACAGCTTTCCACAATCGGCTTGCCCTCACCAGCAACCTCCATGCCCAGCATCAGGCCGCAGCCGCGGACATCGGTAACCTTGTCAGGATATTTTTCCTGCAGCTTACGCAGCTCATTCTTAAAGTATTCACCCTTCTCCGCAACCTTGTCTACCAGACCTTCGGACTTGATAGTCGTCAGCGTTGCGTACACAGCGGCACAGGCCAGCGGGTTACCGCCGAAGGTGCCGCCATGGTCACCAGGCTTAAACACATGCGCCAGGCGCTCCGGCACAGCAAAGCCTGCAACCGGGAAACCGCCGCCGATGCCCTTGGCGAAGGTCAGAATATCAGGCTTCACGCCACTGTGCATATAAGCAAACCATTTGCCGGTACGCGCAACACCGGTCTGCACCTCATCAAAAATCAGCAGTGCATCATGCTTGTCGCACAGCGCACGCACCTGCTGCAGATATTCGTCAGGCGGTACATGCACGCCGCCCTCACCCTGGATAGGCTCCAGCAGTACAGCGCAGACATCATCATCCATCTGAGCCTCCAGCGCCTTAATATCACCGTAGGGCACAAGCACATGTCCGGGGCTCAGCGGGCCGTAGCCGACATGATAATAATCATGACCCGTAGCCGCCAGCGTATCAAAGGTACGTCCGTGGAAGGATTCGTCCGCAGAAATAATTTTATATTTCGTAGGTGCTTTGCTCACGCCATACTTACGCGCCAGCTTCATAGCGCCCTCATTGCCCTCTGCACCGCAGTTGGCAAAGAAAATGCGGTCCATACCGGTAGCCTCGGCCACCATACGCAACGCCTTAGCCTGAATCTCGGTATAATACAGATTGGAGCAATGCATCAGCTTGCCTGCCTGCTCGCTGATAGCCTTCACCAGCACCGGATGATTATAACCAAGGCTGTTGACAGCAATACCGGCAAAGGCATCTACATACTCATTGCCCTCGTTGTCCCACACACGGCAGCCCTGGCCAAGCTCCATAACCATCGGATATCTGCCGAATACAGGCAGATAATATTTTTCTGTTTCTTCTATAATTATTTTTTTATCCATTGCCAAGAATATCTCCCCCTCATGTAACCCCTGCTATCAGATTTCTTTAACTACCTCGGTACCAACGCCCTTGTCGCTGAAAAGCTCCATCAGAATAGAATGCTCGGCACGCCCGTCAATGATATGTGTTTTCTTGGCACCGCCGCTAAGAGCCTTAATGCAGGAGCGAACCTTAGGAATCATACCGCCGTCAATACTGCCCTTAAGAATAAGCTCATGAGCCTTTTCAAAGCTCAGAGTGGAAATGAAGCTGCTTTCATCCGGATATGCAGAATAAATACCGCGTACATCGGTCAGCACCAGCAACTTTTCTGCCTTCAGCGCACCGGCAATTTCACCGGCAGCAACATCTGCATTAATGTTATAGGTTTCACCCTCGTCACCAACGCCGGTCGGAGCGATTACAGGAATATAACCGCCGTCCAGCAGGCAGTTGATCAAATCAGTGTTGACCTCCTTAACGCTGCCTACAAAGCCGATATCTACCAGGTTAACCTCACCGTTTTCATAAACATCAGCCAGATATTTTTTAGCCTTCAGCAGATTAGCATCCTTACCGTTGAGGCCGACAGCCTTGCCACCCAAAGCGTTCAGACGGCCGACAAGGTCAGTGTTCAGTTTGCCTACAAGCGCCATTTCGGCAATAGCTGCAGATTCTGCGTCGGTTACACGCAAACCGCCGACAAATTCGCTCTTTTTACCGGCCTGCTCCAGCTGACGGCTGATTTCCGGACCGCCGCCGTGAACAACTACCGGACGCATGCCGGCGTATTGCAGGAACAGGATATCCTGCAGTACCTTGTTTTTCAAATCATCGTTAAGCATAGCGTTGCCGCCATATTTTACAACAATGGTTTTATCTTTAAAATTGCTCAGATACGGCAATGCTTCCATTAAGGTATGTACTTGTTGTTCGTTCATTAACATAGGTGATGTCCTCCCTCATTTTTTATATTTGTTTTACGTTTATATTTATTACTTCTGCTTCTCTCCAAAGACGCGAGAGAAGGTATTAGATGTAAACCATCATAATAATATTATGCTCTCACTATCAAGGACGAGCTAGAAAGTACCAGAGACGAGGAAAGCCGACGAAGGCGTACTAACAGTACGTCTAGGAGGCTTGACAAAGTATATGGTGCTTTATCACTCGGCCAATCAAGTATGGTACTCGCCGTTAATCTTCACATACTCATAACTGAAATCGCAAGTCCACACAGTTGCGCTTTCCTCACCGGCACCCAGGTCAATGCTCATGGAAATATCATGCTCGGACATAGTCGGCGCCAGCTTTTCGGCAGGCACGTTGCAGTTCATGCCGTTTTCTACCAGACGGATACCGCCGATAGAAAGATTTACCTTATCTGCCTCCATGGCAGCGCCGCTGTAGCCTGCAGCGCAGACAATGCGTCCCCAGTTAGGGTCCTCACCGAAGAAGGCTGTTTTTACCAGCGGCGATTTGGCAATCGCCATCGCTGCGGTTTTGGCATCCTCCCAGGTTGCGGCACCGGTAACATTTACCTCTAGGAATTTGGTAGCACCCTCGCCGTCATGCGCAATCATCTTGGCAAGGTCGGTAGCACAGGCAACCAGCGCTTCAAAAAAGGCCGGATAATCCGGATGCTCCTCCGAAAGAATGATTTCGTTTTCGGCAAGACCGTTGGCAAGCACAATCATGCTGTCGTTGGTACTGGTATCGCCGTCGACAACAACCATGTTGAAGGATTTGTCGGCAGCCTTTTTTACCGCGCGCTTCAGCACATCGGGAGCAACGGCAACATCGGTAGTGATAAAGGTCAGCATAGTTGCCATGTTCGGATGAATCATGCCCGCACCCTTGGCAATACCGGCAAAGGTTACCTTCTTGCCGCCGATTTCCGTTTCATAGGCAGCATGCTTGATAAAGGTATCCGTAGTCTGAATCGCCATAGCGCAGCTTTCGCCCTCGCATTCGTCCAGGCTGTCGACAGCATCGGCAATGCCGGTCAGCAGCTTGTCCATCGGCAGGAATTGGCCGATAACACCGGTGGAGCAGACAAAGACTGCTTCCGGCGCAATACCTAAAAGCTCTGCCGTATGCGCCTGCATTTTCTTGGCATCCGCCAGGCCCTGCTCGCCCGTGCAGGCGTTGGCACAGCCGCTGTTTACAGCAATAGCCTGCGCATAGCCGTGCTTGTTGACCTCGCGGCTCACGAGCACAGGAGCAGCGCACATTTTATTTTGTGTAAATACCGCACCGCAGGCAGCAGGCACGGTACTGAAAATAACTGCTACATCATGATTGCCGCTGGCTTTGATACCGGCCTTGACGCCGGCAGCAATAAAGCCCTGCGGTGCAGTCACCCAGCCTTCAAATTTCTTCATGAGATTCCCCTCTTTCCTTGGTGCTTACATCTTTTCTTCTGCAGCAGCATCACCGCTAAGCACCTTTTTATAGTATAATAGTTATAACAAGCTTAAGGAACAAGCGGCAGCTGACGCAGGCCGGCAGCTTCATCAATGCCAAACATTACATTCATGTTCTGCACTGCCTGTCCCGCAGCACCCTTAACAAGATTATCAATACAATTCATCACAATAATGCGGCCTGTACGCTTATCGGTCTGCCAGCCAAGGTCCACATAGTTGGAGCCGCGGATATTCTTCAATTCCGGGCAAACTCCCTTACCACGCAGGCGGATGAAAAATTCATCGCCGTACATTGCCTGATAGGCCTCTTCTATCTGTGCATCCGTTACCCCCTGCTTCAGCTGTGCGTAGCAGGTTGCATAAATACCGCGGTCCACAGGCAACAGATGCGGTGTGAACTGAATCACTACATCCTCACCGGCAAACTCACTGTAAATCTGCTCGATTTCCGGCGTATGGCGGTGCGAAGCAACGCCGTAGGCCTTAAAGCTTTCGTTGACGCTGCAGTAAAGACTGCCTGCCTTCAGGCTGCGGCCCGCACCAGTCGTACCGCTTTTGGCATCAATCACAATGCCCTTAGTTTCAATCAGCTTATATTTTAAAAGCGGCACCAGCGCCAGAATGCTGCAGGTTGTGTAACAGCCGGGATTTGCCACCAGCTGCGCCCCGCGCACCTTATCACGGAAAAGCTCGGTCAGACCGTAGACAGCCTGTGCCTCCGGGTCCTCATGCTTCACCTTGTACCACTGTTCAAACACATGGTAATCCTTAAATCTATAATCGCCGCCGAGGTCAATAATCTTGGTCTTGCTGCCTCGCAGCTGCTTGCCTATCTTCATAGCATGGCCATGAGGCAAGGCAATAAAAATCACATCACTTGCTGCTGCAATAGCATCCAGCTCCTGCATAGACTGCAGATTCTTTTCAATACGTCCCGACAAATGCGGATACATAGAAGCAATCGCCTCTCCCGTACTGCTTTCAGAAGTAATTACGGCAATCTCCGATTCCGGATGTCCGTCCAAAAGTCGAAGAAGCTCAACTCCTGCGTAGCCTGTTGCACCGATAACACTTGCTTTCATATCCATCCTCCTTTGTACTCGATAATTATACAACTAAATTGTATAATTTTGCAAGCACTTTGTGAATTTTTTTGTAAAAATTAAGGGACAATAATCCATTTTACAATCTTATTTTACTACCTAAAAGGTAAATACACCAGTATTTTTTGCCAAATTCACACTTTATTGTTACAATAGACGTGAAAGCTATACACGTCACTGTTTAAAATATATCAAAATTACTAACGAGGTGTATCTTATGTTTAAAATTATTATCATGGCTTTGCTTATTTTTATAGGCATGGTGGGTTATGACAGCATTACGGATAAGGCTCAGCCTACCACCCCCGTACAGCAGGAACAGCAGAAGGTCAGCAAGCACGAAAAATCCGCAGCTATGGCGCTTTTCACCAGCCTGCTGCCTCCCAAGGAGGAATGGCCCTCGCCCGTACATAAATTCTATCTGGCCTTTAATATGGATGAGGTTATCGATCCTATCCGTCAAAACCCGAACTGGACAAGTCTTGATGCCATGTCGCGCGATATACCGCAGGCCCTGATTGCTATTGAGGACCACGCTTTTTATAATCACGGTGCTATTGCCGTAGAAGGCATTCTGCGCGCCGCACTGGCCAACATCAACGCCGGCGAAGTAGTGCAGGGCGGCAGCACGCTGACACAGCAGTTTGTCAAAAATGTTTTTCTGTCGCACGAGCAAAGCATGGAGCGTAAAATTGAAGAGGCTGTGCTCTCGCTCATGCTGGAGGATAATTACAGCAAGGACGAAATTCTGGAGCTTTATCTGAACACCACCTACTTCGGCGCAGGCAGCACCGGCATCAGGCAGGCCAGCAGAACCTACTTCGGCAAGGCACCTTCGGCACTGACTCTGGCCGAGGCCGCCGTAATTGCTTCGCTTCCCTACGCGCCCACCAGCCTCAATCCGCTGGAAAACCCCGAGGGCTGCAAAAAACGTCAGCTGCTGGTGCTGGCCGCTATGCATAAATATGGTATGATTAATCAGGGACAGCTGGCAGAAGCCAAGGCCGAAAAAATCCGCCTCACCAACGGCACCGTCATGTAAAGCTGTAACAAAATCTACATTGTATATTTTTTAATTAAAGTTTATCGGTAAAAACCCTGTTTTACTTGACCGCTTCATGCTTCATATATATAATTAAAGCTTAAGCAAAATCACTCAAAGAAGGTCAAAATCATGGAAACTACAACATTAGATAAGCTTCCCTTAGGTCAGGAGGCTATCATCGCTAAGGTCGGCGGCGAAGGCAGCATTCTGCGTCGCCGTCTGCTTGATATGGGGCTCACGCCCCGCACCCGCGTTATGGTACGCAAGCGCGCACCGCTCGGCGACCCGCTGGAAATCTCTCTGCGCGGCTACGAGCTGACGCTGCGTGCGGAGGAGGCCGCAAAAATCACTGTAACGCCGGAGGTGAGCGAAGCATGAAGCTGCATTTCGCCCTCGTCGGCAACCAGAACTGTGGCAAAAGCACGCTGTTCAACTATCTCACCGGCAGTAACCAGCACGTCGGCAACTTTCCCGGCGTAACCGTCCAGAAAAAGGAAGGTACGATTCTCGCCGTGCCCGACGCAGGCGTTATCGACCTGCCCGGCATCTACTCGCTTTCTCCCTACACCTCGGAGGAAATTGTTACGCGTGACCTGCTGTTATACAATAAGCCGGACGCTATTATCAACGTCATCGACGCAACTAATATCGAACGCAGCCTCTATCTTTCGCTGCAGCTCATTGAGCTGAATATCCCGATGGTCATCGCCCTCAACATGATGGACGAGCTCACCGGCAGCGGCGGCAGCATCGACATTAAAGCAATGGAGGATTCGCTGACCGTGCCTGTTGTCCCCATCACCGCCAACTCCGGCGAAGGCGTAGGCGAGCTTTTGCGTCGCGCCGTAGAGGTAGCGCAAAACCAGCAGCTGCCACAGCGTCTGGACTTCTGCAGCGGTCCTGTGCATACCGCTATTCACAGTATCGCCCACTTAATCGAAACTAAAGCACGCCGCCAAAACCTGCCGCTGCGCTTTACCGCCACCAAGCTTATCGAAGGTGACAGCGATTTCGCCAAGGCACTGCAGCTTTCGGAAAACGAATGCGATATCATCGGCCACTTCGTTACCGAAATGGAGCAAAACCTAAAAACGGATAAGGAAGCAGCGCTGGCAGATATGCGCTATGCCTATATCGAGGACCTCTGCGCGCAGACCGTGCAGAAGCCCAAGCATACGGAAGCACAGCTGCGCTCCGTCAAAATCGACCATTATCTGACGCATAAATTCTATGCTATCCCTATTTTCGTGCTTATCATGGGCATTGTATTCTGGCTCACGTTTGACGTTATCGGAGCTTTTCTCAGCGACATCCTCAGCAATGTTATCGATGCTATAACAGCTTCAGTTGATAATACGCTCACCGTGCTGGATATTGCACCGCCGATGCATTCGCTGATTATCGACGGCATCTTCTCCGGTGTCGGTGCCGTACTTTCCTTCCTGCCGACCATCGTTACGCTATTCTTCTTCCTTTCGATGCTGGAGGACAGCGGTTACATGGCGCGTGTTGCCTTCGTTATGGATAAGATGCTGCGCAAAATCGGCCTCTCCGGTTCGTCCTTTGTGCCGATGATCATCGGCTTCGGCTGCAGCGTGCCGGCCATCATGGCCTCGCGCACCCTCGCCAGTGAGCGCGACCGCAAAATGACCATCATGCTCACCCCGTTCATGAGCTGCAGCGCCAAGCTCCCCATCTACGGTATGTTCATCGCTGCCTTCTTCCCGCATAACGGCGGTCTGGTCATGCTTTCGCTCTACCTCACCGGTATCTGCGTAGCTATTCTCTCCGGCTTTTTGCTCAACAGCCTGGTGTTCCGCGGCAAGCCGGTCCCCTTTGTCATGGAGCTGCCTGCCTACCGTCTGCCGACGGCGCGCAACATCATCATGCATATGTGGGAAAAGGCCAAGGATTTTCTGCATAAGGCCTTTACGGTTATTTTCCTCGTCAGCATCATCGTCTGGTTCCTGCAAAACTTTGATGTACGCTTTTACATGGTAGATGCCTCCGACAGCATTATTGCCTCCATCGGCAAGCTGGCGGCGCCTATTTTCGCACCGCTCGGCTTCGGCAGCTGGCAGGCAACAACCTCGCTCATCTGCGGCATTACCGCCAAGGAGGTTGTCATCAGTACGCTTTCTGTGCTCGCAGTCGGCAGCGGCGGTGCGCCTGATCTGGCAAGCCTCTTCTCGCCGCTCACAGCCTACACCTTCCTGGTGTTCTGCCTGCTCTATCCGCCCTGCGTCGCAGCGCTGGCTACCATCCGCCGCGAGCTGAACTCCGATACCAGCACGCTCTGCCTTATGGGCTATGAGCTTGTTGTGGCCTGGTGCGTGGCGTTTATCGTAAGACAAATCGGCTTAATGCTTGGCTTCGCCTAAAAAATTGCATAAGAAAACAGCCCAAAACTCATGCTTTGAGAATTGGGCTGTTATTTTTTGTCCCTATTTTTCCGCGCTACAGCTCTTTTATCCGTGCATACGCCTGCTGCCAGCTCGTCAGCGACAGCTGCCACAGCTCGCTGTACGCCCGCACTGCAGCCTGCGGCGAACTTACATGCAACGCGCACAGTCCACGCACTCCTGCATAAGGATAGTGTGGAATGCACGTCCGCACCTCCTCGGGCGTCTGCAAAAGCGCCTGCGCCTGCGCCAAATGCCCCTGCTTCAGGCACCACAGCCAGCGGGCAAACTCCGCCAGCGTTTCCTTGACTACGGCAGCCTGCGCCGCCTCCGTCTGCCGGCCGTACCAATAGCGCTGCGCCTGCTTGTACTCCGCACTCTGCACCGCTGCGCCGGCAGCGCCAAAATGCGCCAGCACCGCCTGATAATGCAGCAGATGTACACGCTCATGCATCAGCACAGAATCATAATAGGCTGCGTAATCCCAGCCATGCTCAGCACATTCCTGCCTGATAGCATTCACATAAAGCGTAATCCCCTTGCCCGCAGCAAATTCACCGTGCAGCAAGCGTTTAAACTTTAGCTGCTGCAGCTTTTTGCTCCACTCAGAATATTGCTTGGCAAGCCTTGGCAAAGCAGCAATATCATACTCCGCCTGCAACGCTTCCGCACGCTTTAATAATTGCCTGCCCTCGCGCTGCACGGCAACAATGTCATAGCGCCCGTACTGCCTATAAAGCAGCACATCGGACTCCGCATACGCTGCAGGCAGGCCAAGCCGTTCGGGAGCAGTGACGATATTTTCTAAGATAAGCTCTAACATTCTTTTTGAATAAACAAGCACTTTGCAGCCTCTCGGGCCATCTCTGCGCTTAAATTATAATACCATGGCAATGGTCAATCTCATGCTGGATAATCTGCGCCGTAAAGCCGCTGAAGCTTTGCTTGCACTTTTTAAACTGCATGTCCTGATAGGCCACGGTAATTTTTTCGTAGCGTACTACAGCACGCTCACCCTCCAGCGACAGGCAGCCTTCCTCCGTCATATACTTGCCGGAGCGCTTGGTAATCTCCGGGTTCAGCATAGCAATATTCGTAGGGCCGATATTTACGGCGATAACGCATTTCTGCATGCCGATCATATTTGCTGCCAGGCCCACGCAGTGGTCCGCATGAGCTGCGAGCGTATCTAATAAATCCTGCGCTACTGCAATATCCATAAAGGTTGCAGGCTGCGATTTTTGTGCCAAAAAGGCTTCGTCTTTTACTATTGGTTTTTCCATGGTGTACCTCCGGGAATTTTTTTATATCTAAAGCTATTATCCTCTTACTGAGAACTGACCGACAATCTGTATATAAGTATCCTTATCAGCTTCCAGATAATTTTCCAGCCAAGAATCCAACGACTGAATAAAATGTCCCTTGCTGTCTTGCATCGGATATATATGTTCATCGATACTCTCAAGATAATCTTTAAGCTGATATTTTACCTTCAAATAATCTTTGCCGGCAGCCTTATCTATAATATTCTTAAGACCGACTATCTTATTATCAAAGTACTGCTTAAGATAGCCTCTTTTGATAGTAATAACATTATTATGTAACTCACATAAATTAGCATCTGCATATGCGTTGACCAGCTCATAAAATCTTGCAACAGCATCCGCCAAAGCTTCCGTGTCCTGCAGCTCGTCCATACAAGCATAAGCACCTTCGCCAAAGCAAGCGGTAAAATATGTATCGCTATAAATATCCATTTCCGATATATCTCTATATACCTGACTTTCTTGCAACGTTAATGCTTTAGCTGTACTCAGGGTTTTAATAATATAAACATTGCTTAAAAAGCTCATATTTTTTATATCCTTTTCTTGACTATATTCTCTAATATTTACTTAACAACAGACGCAGCTTCACTCTTTTTCAAATATGCAATCCCGATGCCATTCTAAAAATGTTTTATCGATATTATATTTGCCGGGAACAGCTAATTCTTTGCCTTTAATAGGCAAAAAATATTTTGCATAATATTCCTGCGTGATTGCTTTCTCCAATCTGGACGAGAATATAGTTCTGTTGTTTTCATCAAAGGCGATAATGCCTTTATCAAACGCCTTGTCATACAATGCTGATAAGCATATTCCATTGCTTGGATTTAAGCGTTCTTTCTCATTCATCGCCCAAGGAATAATATGGCTTGCTACCAACAATTCAGGAATATCTATACCTGTAAGCGCACACTTGCCAGCAAAATTTGCCATTACTAAACTTCTAAAAACATTTTGATTAACTCTTTGCTTTATTAATCTTAATTTTTCTGCACCCACAAGATAATCAGGGATATCCTGCAACTGCTGCTGATATTTTTCTTCGATAGTTGACTGCTCATAGCGCGCAAGAATAGCTTCACTTTCATATATCAGCTTTTCTCTGTCATGAGAAAATTCATCCCAATACTGCTGACACTTGGGACCACCATGCTGCATGCCAGAAACGCCTCTTTGCTTCAGCATCGGGTCACAAGAAGCGTAGTTAACAAGCCTATAAGCAACAGCATCAGGAGTTCTGCCAATAAGCTTTGCAACTCTGATGACCTCAGGATTGGTTTTATGCATTTTGCCAAACGGCATCTTTAAATATAGATTTAAAGCTAAAATCATTTCATCCCTAGACCATAAATTTCTAGCCACAAGCAACCACACCTCTTATAAATTACATTTCTATCTTAGCACGCGTCAACAACCTTAGCTTACGCCCAAGAACATCCTTCACAGCGTTCTCAGACTATCATCCTTCAAAATAATCATAAATCTTTGCTTCTACCGGCGTTTTCATTTCGTAAAACATTTGCACTATAGACAGCTTTTCACCCTTATTTCCGGTAATCGTGGTACCGATGCTCTGCTTATGCAGCATTTCGCCCATAAAATAAAACTCTGAGCCCTCAGCATCACTCTTTTTGATAAACAGGAGCTTCAGTGTTTCCGGCTGTTCAATTGCCACAACCTCCGGCGAATCAATATTAACTCTGCTGCGCGTCTGCCAATTAAATATTGTCGGACTGGCAAATCTGTCATCATATTTAGTGCTTTCGCTAATGTTTTCGTCCTTTTTATAGGTTACAAATATCGGACAGGTATTATATTTTACCCTATAGCCATAAACAACAGCGCTTTCATCCTTCGCCCAGTTCAATATACGGCAGACATCCTTACGCGTATACGAACCATACAGCTTGAAGCCATGATAAAATTTTGCTGGCTTATAATCAGACAAAAAGCGTTTTTCCGCATAGGCCAAAGCATCATTAACATAGCCGTAAAATTCTTTATTTGCAAGCATGCTGCTAAATTTTTCACTTAAGCAAATGCTGTCTGCATTCGCATTCACCAACGGCATATTACCATATTTTTGGGCATCCGCAGTTTTAAAAAATTGCATACTCAATACATTCACTACGCTGGTAACAGTTGCTGCCGAGGTAGTAAGCTGATACTTATTCTGCATATATTGCATAAATGCAGGCACATCAATTTGCGTATGCTGCATTAAATAGCGCAGCAGCGCAACCTCTTCCAAGCGTCTGCCATTAGCAAGCTCCAAGCAGATAAACTCCAATAGCTTGCACTGAGAGGCATTTAACGTGCTTTCGTAATGATCTGCGTACTGCCTGAAGTTATAATAGGATTTTTTCTTTTGGATAAACAGATACGGATCCTTGTCACCCAAATCCAGAAAATCCAGCATCATCGGTGCATGACCAAGCTTAGACTTTACTAATTGGTAGGATTCCTTTAGCTTGCGCAGCTCCAGAAAATTATTTTTATTTAAGGATTCAAAAATGCGCTCACGAACTACATCGGTAAAATAAACCGTCGATGCCCCCGGTAAAAAGTTATTATGCACAATGCGACGCAGCTTTTCCTTACTGCCGCTGCGGTCGCCATACAAAGCTATTGGCAGCATGTAATTATTTTCATAGTTACCGATAAAATCAATAACCTCCAGATAGCGCTTTGCCTTGCTCTTACGTAGACCACGGCCAAGCTGCTGCACAAAAACAATGGCAGACTGCGTAGGACGCAGCATGATAATCTGATTTACAGAAGGAATATCTACGCCTTCATTCAAAACATCAACCGAGAAAAGATAATCAAGCTTATCTACACCCTCCTCGTCGCTTTCAAGACGTTTGATAAGCCTTGCACGCTCTTCCTCACTGGTAGCACCAGCCAAAAAGGCTGCTCTTTTGCCATGCTTATTAAACGCCTCTGACAAGGCTTTCGCTTCTTCTATCCTGCTGCAAAAGACTATACCCTTGACACGCCCTTGGTCACAGCCATAAAAATCTGCATAATACAGGATATTTTTGACACGTTCTTCACTTGTCAGGCGTACAAAATCAGTATTATCATCTAAAAGCTCGCCATCTACAACAATTTCGCTTACGCCATGATAATGAAACGGCACCAGCATATTTTCAGCCAAGGCCTGATGCAAACGGATTTCGTAAGCAATATTATGGTCGAAGGTTTTAAAAATATCGCAGTCATCAGAACGCTCCGGCGTTGCCGTCATACCCAGTAAAAACTTAGGCTTAAAATAGCTCAGCACCTTTTGGTAGCTTTTAGCTCCGGCATGATGCGCTTCGTCGATAATAATATAATCAAAAGCATCTGGTGCAAAGGCATGCAGGTTTTCATCCTTCACCAAGGTCTGCACAGTAGCAAAAACATAATCTCTGTCTATTTCTCTGTGACCGCTGGTAAACAAGCCTGTCGTAATATGCTCATCAATAATCTGCTCAAAGCTCTCCTTAGATTTACGCGCAATCAGCCCGCGATGCACAATAAACAGGCAGCGTTTAGGTTGCGCTGCCCGCACATCAAAGGCCGAAAGATACGTTTTACCTGTACCGGTAGCAGAAATCAGCAAAGCGCGATTCTTGTCCTCTGCCCTAAGCGCTGCAATATTTTGTAAGGCTGCTGCCTGCATTTTATTAGGATTGATTTTGTACAGCTTATGTATTTTGGTATAAGCACGCTGTCGTTGGTTGCGCGCTTCGCCATAAATGCGCTCATAGGCAGCAATCCATTCCTCAGTAACAGGCGTAGCATCATCCCACGCCTGATTAAGCTCCTCCTGCATCTGCCTGATTAAAGCGCCATCTTTCATGGAAGAAAGCTGCACATTCCACTCACGGTTAACCGTCAACGCACTTTGCGTCAAATTACTGCTGCCAACAATCATAGTGTAATTTTCATCCTTAGCAGAAGTTGCGTGTGTATGGAACAAGTAACCCTTGGCATGAAAATTATAATCGGAAGTAATTATCTTCAATTCCAGATTGGGAAACTGCAGTAATCTGCGCAACGCTCGCGGTTCCGTAAAGTTTTGGTATTGCGAAGCCAAAATTTTTCCCTTAATATGCTTATTCTCCAATTCCTTTAGCGTGTCAATCAAGCAGGCAATACCGCTGTTGGTTACAAACGCTACAGAAAAGAAAAATTCATCACAATGCTCCAGCTCAAAGAGCAGGTTTTCCAATACCTTTACCTGCTCCTGCTGATTATTGGTCAATATCTTAGGCAAAAAGCGCTCGTCAGTTTCAATATTAAAATCAATAAAGCCCGCCTCCAAATACAAAGCAAGTTCACTGCTGTTCACGATTATTCAATCTCCTCTTGCTGCAGGCGCTCCACAATCGGCATATCCGCTGCTGCCCAATCTAAGGTGTTTAAATCTGCCGGAGCCAGCCATTTTGCTGCCACATGCTCCTTCATAACGAACTTGGGCTGTGCCAGCTTGCACAAATACGCATGCATGGTAATCGCAAAATCCGGATAGGTGTGCTCCACCGTCATAAGATACGCATCCTCGGGAATGCTGATATCCATATCCATTTCCTCACGCAGCTCGCGTTCCAGCGCAGTGTGACGCTCTTCGCCGGCCTCTATCTTACCGCCGGGAAACTCAAATTTATAGCTTACATAATCAAATTTGCCTTTATTACGCTGCATGCACAAAATCTTGCCGTCATGCTCAATTACCGCTGCCACTACCTCATAATGCTTCATCATTACAACCTCCGTGCGTTTTCTCTTGTTTCCTTCAACAAAACCACTGCATCATATACCGCTTCTCCATTAGTACCGGGAATAATATCCTCAAAATCAGCATAGCTTCTGTTATACGAATTAATAACTTCATTTTGACTATTATAAAACGTAGCATGCAGTGTTCTACTCATTCTGCAGTCAAGATCATATTCATCATGCGAAATAAGATATTCATCTTTATCTGCGTCATACCATTCCACCCATACAAGCGCACATTGATGATTTCTATGCGCATATTTTTCGCTACCTGTGTAAAATCTAGCCGTTGCCGTATCAATCCACATTCCATAATGTGCATCAGAACCTATCCAATACCATCTCGGCGGCTGCGGCGGATTAAAGGCTGCACACGTTGCAGTCAATGACAGCAGCAAAACCAACAAACACAATATTTTCTTCATCACTATCACACCTTTCAGGCTCATTTATCCAGAGCCTTCGTCTTTCTATTCCCTATTCTACCCCACATCTTCTTCTTAATCAACCGCCTACCGCTCCGTCAGCACATCAAAGCTCTTGCCGTCCGTTGTCACCGTCAGCGTCCCGTGGTCGTGCGTCGTCAGCACCTTCGCGCCAAGATGCGTTAAGCTGCCCACCACGTTCTTGTTAGGATGCTTGTAAATCGAAAAATCACCGCAGCTGATAAGCGCATATTTAGGCTTAACCTTGCTAATGAACGGCCAATAGGACGATGTCTTGCTGCCGTGATGGCCCACCTTCAGCACATCCGCCTGCAGCGCAGTGCCGTATTTTTGCTGCAGTGCATCCTCCAACGGTGCCTCCGCATCACCCGTCAGCAGCATTTTAAAGCTGCCATAATGCAGCATCAGCACCAGGCTAGTGTTATTCATATTCTTCAGGTCCTTTTTGCTGAGGAAGTCTCCCGGCGCCAGCACCTCAATATAATAATTTTTATCAATCTTAATCGTATCCCCGGCCTTCAGCGCCTGTCCGTTATACCTGCCGGCGCGCAAATCCCGGTCCAGCGCCACGGACGCTTTGTAGCCGTTGTTCACATAGCCGCTGTCATAAATATTGCTGACGCCGTATTTACCGCGCACGTACATGATATTGCCCATATGGTCACGGTGATGGTGCGTCACAAAAACAGTCTTAATCCTGCTGACGCCGGCCTTGTCGAGCGCCTTAATCAGCGCCTGCCTGCCACCGCTGTCGCCAACCTTGTCCTTAACGTCGTTGCCCACATCAATCATGATATTACGCTTGCCGTCCTGCAGCAAAATCGCATCTGCCTGCCCCACATCCAGCACGCTGATACGCAGTCTGCCCTGCGCTGTGCCTGTGTCCTGCTTTTGCTGCATGCTCTGCGGCAGGTTATTTTTTACCGCCGCACGCACACTTTCGGCGTTTGGCTGATAAAGACCGCTGTACGCTGCCAGCGCCACGATAAAGGCTACAATAATCTGAAAAACAAGCTTTAATTTACGCATGAATATCTTACTTCCCTCTTCTTTACTTAATTAATAAGCTTTTTACTAATGTATTTATTATATCACGCATATAAAAAGGCGTACATACTTTTAAATCGTACGTACGCCTCATTCTTAACCTATCAGTTTAAAAGGCCTGAAATTTTTCTTATTTTTTCGGAGTAATCGCCAAGACGCGCGCCGGCAGGCCGGTCGCTCCTTCAATACGCGGCCAAGCAGCAACAAGTAATGCTCCCGCAGGTGCCACACGGTCCAGGTTCTGCAGCACTTCAATCTGCAGCTTGCCCTTGCCCAGCACATAGCGCTCGCACGCCAAATCTCCTGCCTTGGCAGCCTCTGCCGAAGCATCGGTATCCAGTGTTTCGTGGCCGTTGGCTGCAGCGTTGCGCTCTTCATAAATATATTGCAGCGCCGGCAAAGACCAGCCGGGGAAGTTTTCGCTGCCGTCGTCAGCAATACCGCTCAGCTTATCCATATCCGGCCAGTTTTTATACCAGTCTGTACGCAATGCCACAAAAGCGCCGTCGGGAATCGCTCCGTATTCCGCTTCATAAGCCTTGATGTCTTCCACCGTTACGGCGTAATGCACATCCTCTGCCACCTTGGCAGTGATATCAATCACGCACAAGGGAAACAGCATCTGCTGCGCACCGAACGCCTCGGACAAAGGCATATTCTTGACAAAGTGACCGGGAAAGTCAATATGCGTGCCGTATTGGCCGGGAAATTTGAAGGTTTGAATCAAACATTCCAGCATCGGGTTGCCCCAATCGAAAACCGTCTTGCTAACCTCCACCGAGCCTGCGGGAATACCGCTCCACACCGGGCTGTCGTTGTTCATAGAGTGAGAAAGCTCCACCCATTCATAAGCGTCTGCTTTCATTTCTGCTAACATATTCCATAATTTGTACATAAGAAAACCCCCTCAATAAAAAATATTGGTCCTCACTATTATCATAGTACATTGATAGGATTTTGTAAAGCAGATATTATATAACTGAGTTTTTGTATAAAGGCAAAAGACCCGCCACCGCTAAAAAGCGGCAACGAGTCCTTTTATACATAATAATTATATCTTAATTAATCTCTCAGCTTAGCCTTATATGCTTCAGCAACCTCAGCGATAACCTTCTTCATAGAAGCATCAACCTCAGCGTCGGTCAGGGTGCGGTCTGCAGCCTGATAGGTCAGGTTAAAGGCCATGGATTTGCAGCCTGCAGCAACCTGCTTGCCGGTGTAGATATCGAATACACGCACACCCTGCAGCAGCTCGCCTGCATGCGCACGGATAACCTGCTCCAGCTCGGCGTTGGTTACCTCTGCCGGAACAACAACGGCAATATCACGGCTCATGCTCGGGAACTTGGGCAGATGCTTGTATTGCGGTACAGCGGTTGCGCTTGCTACCAAAGGCTCTACTGCCATTTCCAGCACATAGGTAACCTGATCCAGCTCAAAGTTTTCCTGAACTACCGGGTGCACCTCACCGAAGGAGCCGATAACCTCGCCATTGACAACGATGTCACAGCTTTTGCCCGGATGCAGGTACGGCTGTTGGCTGCGAGTCATGGTGTAATCGCTCACCTGCATTGCTTCCAGCAGGCCTTCAACGATGCCCTTCATATCATAGAAGTCAACGCTGCCTTTATCGTCGCACCAGTTGAGTGCCTTGCGGCTGCCGCTCAGTACTGCGGTCAGCAGCTGACGCTCTTCGGGATCCTCGGTCAGCGGCAGTGCCTTCGGCAGGAAGATACGGCCGATTTCAAACAAGGCAACACTGTTGTTGTGGTTACGCAGGTTGAAGGAGGCAGTCTGCAGTGCGCTCGGAACCATGGTGGTGCGCATTACGGAGAAAGCGTCGGTAATCGGGTTCAGCAGCTCGATGCAGCTGCGGCGTGCATCATCTGCCGGTAGCAGCATTTTATCGTAAGCGTTAGCCTTGATGAAGCTGTAGGTCATCATCTCGCTCAGGCCTGCACCTACCATGTAATCCTGTACGTCGTCCTTAACATCGTCCAGCACAGACTGGCTGCCTTGGGTGATGGTCAGCTCCGGCTGATGGCTTTCAATGAAGTCATAGCCATGCATACGCGCAATTTCTTCGCTGATATCGGCATCGCAGTCAATATCACGGCGCCAGGTGGGAGCGGTAATCAGCAGCTCGCCATCCTTTGCTTCTACGCCGAAGCCCAATTTGCTAAGAATAGCAACCATTTCGTCCTCAGCGATGTTTACGCCGATGCGGCCGTTAATCTTGGCTGCGGTAGTGGTGATTACTGCCGGCTTCAGCTCTTCCGGATAAGCCTCTACGATACCGCTGAAGGTTTCGCAGGCACCCATTTCTTCCAGCAAGTGAGCAGCACGGTTCAGTGCGTCATGGTCGCGGATGGTATCAACACCGCGCTCAAAACGGCCGCTGGCTTCACTGCGCAGGCCCAGCGCACGGGAGGTGCGGCGGATAGAAGGACCGTGGAAGGAAGCAGCCTCCAGAATAACGTTCTTGGTTTCGCCGGTAACCTCGGTCAAGAGGCCGCCCATAACACCGCCCAGACCGGCAGCCTTTGCGGCATCACCGATGGTAATCATAGCAGAGGTCAGCTCACGCTCCTTGCCGTCGAGGGTAACGAGCTTTTCGCCTTCTTCTGCACGGCGCACAATCAGAGTGTGTCCTGCAACCTTGTCGGCATCATAAGCATGCATCGGCTGGCCCAGCTCCAGCATAACATAGTTGGTAACGTCAACTACGTTGCTGATGGGACGCACGCCGCAGGCACGCAGACGGCGCTGCATCCATTCGGGGGAAGGCATGATTTTGATGTCCTTCAGCACACGGGTAGCAAAGCGGGAGCACAGCTCCGGTGCGTCAATTTTAACGTTTACATAATCGCTGGCCTTGCCTGCGGCAGCTTCCTTAACGTCCATAGCAGGCATTTTCAGCGGGCAGCCGGTAATAGCGCTGATTTCACGCGCCAGACCGATAATGCTGAAGCAGTCGGCACGGTTGCTGGTCAGGTCGATATCAATAACGGTATCATCCAAGCCTAAAACGGTTTTGATGTCTATGCCAATCGGAGTGTTTTTCGGCAGAATGAAGATGCCGTTTCTTTGCTCCGGCAGCAGCAGCTTGGATTCAATGCCCAGCTCATCGGCACTGCACAGCATGCCGAAGGAATCAAGGCCGCGCATTTTAGCTTTTTTCAGCTTCAAGCCTTGCGGGTTGCGCTCGCTCGGAGGCAGTACGCTGCCAACTACGGCAACAGGCACAATGTCATATTGATGTACGTTTTGCGCGCCGGTAAGAATCTGCACCGGCTCGCCGCCTTGGCCGTAATCCAGCATGCAAACCCACAAGTGGTCGCTGTCGGGATGACGGTGAATTTCCATAACCTTACCGGTGATAACACCCTCCAGGCCCTTGCCCAGTTGGGTTACGGTGTCAACCTCCAGGCCGACACGGGTAATTTTATCGCACAGCTCCGCAACGGAGATGTTAATATCTACATATTGTTTTAACCATTCTAAAGATGCAAGCATGATTGATCCTCCTTATTTGAATTGACTGATGAAGCGTTGGTCATTTTCGAAGAACAGGCGCAAATCGTCAATGCCGTATTTCAGCATAGCGATACGTTCAACGCCCAGACCAAAGGCAAAACCGGTCATTTTCTCAGGATCATAACCGCTCATGCGCAATACGTTGGGATGTACAACACCGGCGCCGAGGATTTCCAGCCAGCCGCTGTCCTTGCAGACATGGCAGCCGCCGCCCTTAGCATGGCAAATCGGGCAGGATACGTCAACCTCAACGGAAGGCTCGGTGAAGGGGAAGTAGGAAGGACGCAGGCGCACCTTAACATCATCGCCAAACATTTGCTTACAGAACAGCTCCAGAGTACCCTTCAAATCTGCCAGGCTGATGTTTTTATCTACAACCAGACCTTCTACCTGATGGAACATCGGGGAGTGGGTTGCGTCGTAGTCGCAGCGGTAAACGGTACCGGGGCAAATCATGCGAATCGGAGTATTAGGCTCCTTGCTTTCCAATGTACGCGCCTGCACGCCGGAGGTTTGGGTGCGCAGCAGATAGTTTTCGGTGATATAGAAGGAATCCTGCATATCCAGTGCCGGATGATCAGGCGGCAGGTTCAGTGCGGTGAAGTTGTGGTATACATCCTCGATTTCCGGACCGTCGCAAACATCAAAGCCCATACGCATGAAGATTTTTTTAATCTCACGCATGGTCAGGGTTACTGGATGCAGATGACCTGTTTTCGGCTTGCGGCCCGGCAGAGTAATATCAACCTGCTCGTTAGCGAGCTTGTCAGCCAGCGCCTTTTTCTCCAGAACGGCAGTTGCTTCGTTGATTTTGCCTTCCAGCTCAGCCTTGATTTCGTTAACAATCTGGCCGATTTTCGGACGTTCTTCGGCAGGCAGCTTGCCCATGCCGCGCAGGATTTCGGTCATCGGGCCTTTTTTGCCCAGATATTTGACGCGCAGGTCCTTGAGCGCATCAAGAGAAGTTACGGCAGCAAGCTCTTCTAAAGCCTGTGCTTTTAATGCTTCCAATTTTTCTTTCATTGATTTCATCCTTTCTTCATTGGACAGTTCAGAAAGTACCGGATATGCAAATTAATAACATAGCCGTTGCATTATCAACTGTCCCTAAAATAAGAAAACGCCCCTGCAAAACTGATAAGTTTACAGGGGCGAAAAACTTCGCGGTACCACCCAAATTTGTTCCTTCATTTGCAAGCTTTAACGCAGCCTTACGCCCACCCTACGCAGCCATGCAGCCTTCAGGCAGGACACTCCCAAGGGAACTTCGGCATAATTTTGTGTGCGAAGCTTACAGCCGGTGACTTCGCTCTCTTAAACACAGCCTTAAGCCTACTTGCTTGTTCATCGTGTTATCAGGGGTCGATTCAATTTGATGTTTATTATAGCACTTTTAGAAGAGAAAATAAAGGGGGGGGAAATGATTTATTATTTTCTTCTTTCGTCCAACCTGTTTGCTTTTCGTCCAAAACCATCATCTATTTGGATGAAACCAGCAAATATAATAACAACCGCCCCTTGAAATTAACTTTTCAGAGGGCGGTTCAGATATAACCCTATTTAACTCTAAAATAGCAAGTGCTTTTCCCCTTGCCTTCTTTTTGCAATTCACCATAAAGCACCAGCTTACGCAATGCAGCTTCAATAGAGCTGTCGCTAAGCGTAGAACAAAGCTCACGAATATCCTGCTTATTAAAGCGTCCGATTTTATTTTCACTTGCTCTACGTACCATTTCCAAAGCAGAAAGCTTAGGCTCAATGATAGTCATACGTTCTTCAAAGTCTTTATAAGCAGCAAGAATTGTCCCCAAAATATATTTTACAAATGGTATAGCATCTTCCTTACCCTCATGCCAGCCTACTTGCGAATCAGCCAAAGCTTCATAATATAAATCCTTATTCTTAGCGATTTTGGCTTCCAACGAAATATATTTGCCTACATAAAAACCATTTCTATACAAAAGTAAGGTTGTAAGCAAACGGCTCATTCTTCCATTACCATCATTAAATGGGTGAATGCATAAAAAATCATGAATAAAAACAGGTATAGCAATAAGTGGCTCTAACTCCAAATTACCTATTACTCTATTATATTCTTCACAGATACGCTCAAGCGCTTCCGGTGTTTCGTAAGGAGCAAGCGGTGTAAATAAAATCTTAGTACTACCATCCGGATACGTAGCACTGATGTAATTTTGTACGCTCTTAGTTCTTCCTGCAAATTGGTTATTCATATGGTTGTACAAAATTTTATGAAGCTGTAAAATATAGTTTTTGGAGATGGGGATAACATCGAAATTCTCATGTATTATATTTAATACATCACGATAGCCGGCAATTTCCTGCTCATCACGATTTCTCGGTGTTGTTTTCTCGTTTACAAGCTCACGTATTCTAGTGCTAGTCGTAACAATACCCTCAATCGCATTAGACGCTTCCGTACTTTGAATTTTTGCTATTTCTACCAGCTTATTAAGCTCTTCCGGCCGTTGCTTTACAAAAAGCTCCTGTTTACCTGCCTCTTTATAAATTGCAGCTATCAAGCTCAAAATTTCTGAATCCCATTTTTGTTCTCTAATTATTGAGTAGTTAAAGCTTCTCATTCCCTTACTCCTCCTTCCATTCCCTTAAATTATACCATAAAATAAGGGAATCACCAATAGGCTAAGGGAAAACCCACCCCTATTCATCCAACTCCTTAACCTTTCGTCCAAAATCGGTATATAATTGGACGAAAGTAACAAATATTAGATAAAACCGCCCCCTGAAATCAGCTTTTCAGAGGGCGATTAATTTTTTCAATATAAATTATTTTACGCAGGAGCAGGCCACAAAATGCTGCGGCTCAACCTCGCGCAATACCGGATTACCTTTATCACAAACGCCGGCAACAGGGCAGTCGCAGCGCTTCATGAAACGGCAGGCATCCGGCAGGTTGATAGGAGCGGTAATTTCGCCCTTGATAACCTGACGCTTGGGCTTATCCTTGCCCACGATAGGCAGAGGAATTGCCGAAAGCAGTGCCTTGGTGTAAGGATGCAGCGGATTCTTGAACAGCAGATTAGCGGGTGCTTTTTCTACCATAGTGCCCATATACATAACCGCAATATCATCCGAGAAATATTTTACTACAGACAGGTCATGGGTAATGAAGATATAGGTCAGGCCCAAATCCTTTTGCAGCTGTTTGAGCAGATTCAGAATCTGCGCCTGAATGGAAACGTCCAGCGCGGAAACAGGCTCGTCGCAGACAATGATTTTAGGATTCATGGCCAAAGCGCGGGCAATGCCGATACGCTGACGACGGCCGCCGTCCAGCTCATGCGGATAGACATTGGCATAGCGCTCTGCCAAGCCAACGGTACGCATCAGCTCCAGAGTGCGTTCTTCAATTGCTTCCCTGCCTTTAATCAGCTTATGCTCAATAATAGGCTCGCTGATAAGCTGCATAACGGTTTCACGCGGGTCCAGAGAGGAAAACGGATCCTGGAACACCATCTGCATCTTTTGGCGCAGCGGACGCATTTCCTTACGGCTCAGCTTGGTGATATCGTTGCCTTGGAAGATGATTTTGCCGCTAGTGGGCTCAATCAGCTTCAGAATGCAGCGTCCGGTAGTGGATTTACCGCAGCCGGATTCGCCTACGATACCCAGAGTTTTGCCTTCCTCCAGAGTAAAGCTTACACCGTCGACAGCATGCAGCTGACCTGCAGCGGTATTAAAATATTTGGACAGATTGTCAATAACTAACAGCGGAGCATTACTCATTTTTGGTTCCTCCTTAAAGCAAATCCGGGTCTGGAATAAGCGTGGCAGGCTACAAAATGAGTTTTGCTGCCATCTACGGAATGCAGCTCAGGCACGGAGGCAGAGCATGCTTCGGTAGCATAGGGACAACGCGGAGCGAAGGTGCATCCGGGTGGCAAATCCGCCGGGTCGGGCATCAGGCCTTTGATAGGCTCCAGCATTTCGCCCTGCTCCTTCAGGTTAGGCAGGCTGTTGAACAGGCCCTCGGTGTAGGGATGGCGCATATTGTTGAATACATCGTCAACAGTGCCCTTCTCCACAATACGGCCGGCATACATAACTGCCATATCGTCACAGACCTCGGCAACGATACCCAGACTGTGCGTAATCATCAGCATGGACATATCGCGGTTGTTGATGAGGTCCTTCATCAGCTCCAGCACCTGCGCCTGAATGGTTACGTCCAGTGCGGTGGTCGGTTCATCGGCAATCAGCAGCTTGGGGCTGCAGGCCAGCGCGATAGCAATAACTACACGCTGCTTCATACCGCCTGAGAACTGATGCGGATAGTCGTTGGCTCTTGCCTCGGCAATACCAACGAGCTTCAGCATATCCTTAGCCTTTTCCAGAGATTGCTCTGGAGTAAGGTTCTGGTGCAGCTCCAGGCTTTCGGCAATCTGCTCGCCTACGGTCATAACAGGGTTCAGAGCGGTCATCGGGTCCTGGAAAATCATTGCCACGTCGTTACCGCGCATTTCCTCCAGCTCACGCTCGCTCATTTCGAGTACGTTTTTGCCTTCAAGCTTAATCATACCGCTTTTGATAACTCCCGGCGGATCCGGAACAAGGTTCATGATAGACAGTGCGGTAGTGGTTTTGCCCGCACCGGTTTCGCCTACCAGACCCAAAGTACGTTTTTTGCTGATTGCGATGTCAATGCCGTTGACTGCATGCACATCGCTGTCTTCTGTTTCATAATGGACCACAAGGTCCTTAATATCTAATACTAAATCCATAATGCAGCCCCCTTATTTCTTCAGCTTAGGATCCAGCGCATCGCGCAGGCCATCGCCCAACAGGTTCAAGGCTAATACAGTAAACATAATAGCTA
This sequence comes from Phascolarctobacterium succinatutens CAG:287, assembly GCF_000434895.1. GTDB lineage: Bacteria > Bacillota > Negativicutes > Acidaminococcales > Acidaminococcaceae > Phascolarctobacterium_A > Phascolarctobacterium_A succinatutens_A. Next base: position 8,852 of record NZ_FR892806.1, on the reverse strand, counting down.
AACCTGGAATAACACAAATGTAGCTGGCATCACGAATATGACCTCTGCCGCCGGAAAGCAGCGCGCCCCATTCGGGAGCAGGTGCCGGTACGCCGATACCCAAGAAGCTCAGGGAGGAAGCGGAAATAATGGTGGTACCGATCAGCAGAGTAGTCTGTACGATAATCGGAGACAGGCAGTTTGGCAGGATATGTCTGAGAATAATCTTCCAGGTGGGCAGGCCCATCGCATAGGAGGATTCAACATATTCCAAATCGCGCACTGTCATAACAGAAGCACGCACGATACGCGCATAGTTGGTTGCGCAGGAAATTGCCAGAGCAATAATCAGGTTGATGGTGCTTGTGCCCAGCAGAGATACGATTACTACTGCCTTCAGAATGTTAGGAATGGAGTAGAAAATATCAATACCGCGCATGATGATATCATCGGCCTTGCCGCCGTAGAAGCCGGCAATAGAGCCTAAAATGGTACCAACAATCAGACCGAAGCCTACGGAACCGATGCCGATAGCCATAGAATAGCGTGCGCCGTACATAACACGGGCAAACAGGTCACGGCCGTATTCGTCGGTGCCGAACCAGTGCTCCCCGCTGGGAGGCTGCAGCTTAATAGCCAGGTTCTGACCGATAACGTCGGTTTCATAGTTAAATACCAAGGGACTTACCAGAGCGATGACGCACAGCAGTGCCAGAAAGGCCATGCCGATTACAGCGCCCTTATTTTTCAGCAGACGATGCCAGGTTTCCTGGAACATGGTGCGTCTTTTAGTTCTTTTCTTTGCAGCCATCTTCCTCACCCCTTCTTGCTGTACTGTGCCTTGATACGCGGATCAAAGAATGCGTATACCAGATCGACAACCAGGTTAATCAGGCACATCAAAATAGAACACAGAATAATAGAACCTGTTACCATCGGAATATCACGTCTGGTAATAGATTCGTATACCAGACGGCCGATGCCGGGCCAGCTGAATACGGTTTCAGCCAGTACGGAGCCGGTGATAACCAAGGACATTTGCAGACCGATAGCAGTGATAATAGGAATCAGTGCGTTTTTCAGACCATGCTTGTAGATTACACGATGCTCGCTGCAGCCTTTGGCACGTGCGGTGGTCATATAATCCTGACGCATAACGTCCAGCATGGAGGAACGGGTAATACGGGTAATCAAAGCTGCCAGACCGAAGCCAACGGTTACAGCAGGCAGAACCAGGCTCTTCCAGCCGAAGTTACCGCCGGTCGGGAATAATCTCATATGCAGAGCAAAGATAATAATCAGCATCAGGCCCAGCCAGAAGTTAGGCATGGAGGTACCGAACAGTGCGAAAATCATGCCTGCTGTATCCTTCCAGGTGTTCTGGTGGATAGCGGTGTAGATACCCAGAGGAATGGATACCAAAGTAGCGATAATAACAGCAGCGCCGCCCAGATACAGGGTGTTCGGCAGATATTGGAAGAAGGTATGGAATACGTCCTTGTTGGTTACATAGGATTTGCCCATATCACCTACAAGCATACCTCTCATATAGTTAAAATATTGCAGCAGGAAAGGCTGGTCCAGACCAAGCTCATGGCGGATCTGATCAATCATTTCCTTCGAAGCGCCGTCGCCGGCAATCATCATTGCGGGGTCGCCCTCAGTAAGACTCATTGCCCAGTAAATCAGAAAAGAGGTTACTAAAATTACCGGAATCAAACTGAGGAGTCTGTTGACAACATATTTAAGCATTCAACAAAGCTCCTTTCCGTAGAACTCAAATAAAAGGTGCTATGATAAAACAAGAGAGGACTACGCCTCCCTTGTTTTACGCCTTTGTAAATTTTTCAGCAAAATTATTTAGCGATATAAGCATGACGCCAATCGTGGTTGCCGCCGCCGTAGAAATATTGACCTTTCAGTTTTTTATTGTAGGCAACTACCAGGTTAGCAATGTACAGAGGAACCTGCGGGCATTCGTCAACCAGGTATTTTTGCAGCTCAACGCCAGCTTCCATACGTTTGTTCTGATCCTTCAGGGTTGCAACATCATCAATCAGCTTGTCAGCCTTCGGATCGGAGAAGTGATGATAGTTGGAGCCGGAACCGGTGTAGAACAGGTCGCGATATACAAAGTCAACCTTGGAGTCTTCGTTCCAACGCCACAGGAACAGGCTTTGTTTGCCGTCCTTGCAGGCAGCCTTCAGAGCAGCTTGCTCCATCGGAACCAGATCTACGGTAATACCGATTTGTGCCAGGTTAGCTTGGATAACAGTTGCAATCTGCTCGTAGGGAGCGCCGGTTGCATAGGTCAGAGTGGTTTTGATAGGACCGGTTACGCCGGATTCCTTCATCAGCTGTTTAGCACGCTCCAGATTGTAGTCATAGCCGGGCATTTCATCATAGAAGCCCCACAGACCACGGTTCAGAATAGTTTTTTGCAGAGTGCCTTTGCCATTCAGAGCAGCGTCCAGAACGGATTTCTTGTCGATTGCGCAAGCTACAGCCTGACGCAGTTTTTGGTTATCCCACGGTTTCTTTTCAACATTGAATGCAAAGTAGAACAGACGGGTACCGGGTTGTTCGTAAACAGTGATATTCTTGTCATCCTTCAAGAATTTCAGATCGCTGATAGGCGGATTTACGCATACATCGATTTCGCCGGCCTGCAGAGCCATTACGCGAGCAGAAGCCTCAATCATCGGACGGAATTCGATGATATCGGATACGCCGGGAGCAAAGTTATCGGTTGCAGGCAGGTTGTTGCCCCAATAATCCTTAACCTTGGTCAGACGGCAGTATTCGCCTTGAACCCATTTGTCATATTTGTAAGGGCCGGTACCGATAAGCCACGGCTCTTTTACGCCATCATCATAAGCCTTTTTGGATTGGATGGACAGAGGAACGGAGGACAGAGATTGAATGAACTCGTTGTTATAGGAGCTGATTTCGATTTCAATCTGATATTTGTCTTTAACGGTAGATTTAACATAGCCTGCCAGAGCGGATTTGATAACGTTTTTCATTGCCATATCCAGGGTGAATTTAACGTCATCTGCAGTCATCGGAGTCTTTTTACCATCGTTGAAGTATACGTCCTTACGCAGGTTCATGATGATATGGGTATCATCTACGAACTTCCAGTCGGTAGCCAGACCGGGGCCGAAACGCTCCTTGCCTTGAGAGCCGTTATTGAAGAATACCAGAGTCTGGTGAGTGTTCTTCAGAATAACGTTGTTGGCAGCGTCCTGTTGTTTTTGCAGGTTAAGGTTGTTGATATCGGCATCGGTACCGATAACCAGCTTCTCCTTGTGTGCAGTACTGCCTTTGTCAGCTTTGTCATCGCCGCCGCAGCCTGCAACAGCCATAGCAAGAATCATCAAAGCTGCCATGATGAGCACTAATAATTTTTTCATAATGCACCTTCCTTTCAAAATTGCATTTTATGACTACTTCCATTGTACACTATGAAAGAACTTTACGCAAGACACAATTTTGTCAATAGTTCTACACTTTTAGTTTATCGTTTAAATTTCTCTGCCATAAAATGCTTTTACAATAATAAATGCGCAGCCAAACTGCGACTGCGCATTATAAAACACTGTTCTTATATGAAGGACTGCTCTTACATCATCTTCAAAAACTTGTCATACATAGCCAAAAAGCCCTGCATAAAGCTCTTGGCCTTTGCCAGGTCCGCTGCATCCGGATGGCTGGCAGCTGCTGCCCAACGGGCTTCGCTCTCGGTACTGGGACTGTGCGGGCTGCCTGCCGGCATCTTGCGCATCATGGCAATCAGCGCCGGGTCAATCGCACCGCGGATAGATAAAGTACCCAGTACCTTGCAGTCCTTGTTCATCAGTACACCTGCATTTACCAGGGAGCTTACAGCGTGGTCGCTCGCCGGGTCTGCGCCCAAAGTCTGGAACAGCACTACCTTTTTGCCGTGCAAATTCTCCAAATATTTTTTCATCTTTGCGTTCGGTGCGCCCTTGTCAACCCAGTAGCCTGCTACCACAACAGCGAAGTCATCCGCAGCCGGAGCAGCATCAACCTGCGCCAGCACACAGCGCTCGCCTGCAGCCTCAGCCAAAGCCTTGGCAACCTTTTCCGTATTACCGGTTTTGCTGTCATAAACGATTAAAATGTCCTGCATAGTAGTACACTCCTTTTATTTCATATTCTTCATAATACCCATCATTTTCTGGCCTGCCTGCTCCATCAGTCCCGGTTTGCCGTAAAGTGCGCATTCCGCAGCTGTCAGCAGCACTCTGTCCATCTGACGATAGTAATATTTGCCCTTCGCCGTAAAGAAATACTTGCCGTCCATAGCATAAAGCAGGTCCAAAAGCTCCCACTGCTCCAGCAGCGGCGCAAGCAGGCTTTCCCAATCCGCATCGCTATACTGCTTCAGCAAAGCAAAATCAAATCTGCCGGAATCACACTGTCCGGACAGCTTTTCGAGGAGCAGATAGTTTTCGTTATGCTTGCCCATGCCCATGACAGCGTACTGTCCGGCAGTAGCCTTTTTTACATAGTCGCTTCGGTCCATAGTCTTCATGTAATTGTACATTCCCATGTGACCGCCGCAGGCTGCACCGCAGGTAATAATGTTTGCACCGCTCTTCACCAGCGTATTGTAACCGCTGCGTTCATCCTCGCGCATTGCCCAATGGCAGCAGCTCAGTGCCTTTGCTCCCTGCTCTGCGAGCAGCGCATCGGCAGCGACGAACATTTCCGCCAGCATTCTGTCATTATATTCATATTTAATATTGCCCTTGGCAATCGCCTGACCTAAGGGAGATTTAGGCATAATCTGCAGCTTGTACAAATCCATACCGCTCACGCCGCAGGCCAGCGCCGTTCTGATATCGTTCAGCAGCATTGCCTGCGTTTGGCCGTTCAGGCCATAAATCAGGTCGATGATGACCTTTACGTCTTTAGCCGCAACCTCTTCGAGCTTGGCCGTTACCTCTTCCTTCGCATTAAGCCTGCCTAAGGAGCGGCGCAAATGCGTATCAAAGGCCTGCACGCCAAAGCTGAAGCGGTTCACGCCGCCGGCAATGCAGGCAGCGAGCTTATCCGCCGATAAATCATAGATACTGCTTTCAAAGGTTACCTCACAATCATCCGCCAGGCATGCAGCACTGTGAATTTTATTCAGCAGCGCAGTGATTTGTGCAGGATTCAGCACGGACGGCGTGCCGCCGCCAAAGAAAACAGCTTCCGGTCTTTGTTTGGCAAAAACGCCCTGCTGCTGCAGAAAATCCAGCTCCGCCAAAAGCGCCTGCACATATTCTTCCACCTGCTCCGCCTCAAAGGGATTGCGGTAAAAGCTGCAATAGGAGCAGCGCAGATTGCAGAACGGAATATGCAGATACAGCGCCGTAGGCTGCTGCGGCTGCAAAGCAAACTCCTGCAGCATCGTCCCGGCCATCATCCCCGGCAGCGGTTTTGTCTTGCGCGGAATGTAGGTCAGATCTTTGAAGCTTGCTTCTACAGCAGTAACCCCCGGCTGGCCGGCAAGAGCCTTATAATCATCGCGCTCATAAAACGCCTGAATATTTTTTGCATAATCAATCATCAGCCTACTCCTTTACTGCATCAGGATACATTTTAGCTGCCATGTAGCGTACTGCCTTAGGATACTCTAACCCCGGATTGAGCAGGAACAAATCGTCCGGCAGGAAAAATACCTGCTTATTTTTTACCGCATCGATGGAATTCCACGCCGGGTTGCTCATAATTTCCAGCTTAGGATTACCCTCAGCATCACGCGGCGCACCCATAGATGTAATAAAAATTACCTGCGGATTTTTCTCCAGCAAATCCTCTAAGCTATAGGGAGCCTTGTCAGGCTGAGTTCCCATCGGTCCGCTGACAGGCTTGGTTTCGCCCTGTACTACGTTGCGTAATTTAAGCATTTTGGCACAGCAGCCGGCAATACTGGTTTCCTTTTCCATAGTAATGCCCATGCTGGTGGTGTGCAGAATCGCTACGCTACGCTCGCTTTTAGGCAGCTTGCTTACTGTAGCATTGATATCCTTATCGAGATTTGCCACAACCTTCTGCGCCTTATCATCCTTACGCATTATTTTGCCAATGGTGAGCATGCTGTGCTTAACATCCTCATAGGATTTCAGATTCAGCACAACAACTGGAATATTGTTGGATTCCAATGTATGCAGATAACGCTCGTGCATGCCCTTGTAAGCAATTACCAGATCAGGCTTCAGCTCCACGATTTTTTCTACATTGATATTAAAGATAAAGCCTACCTCGGCAGCATCCTTGGCAAAAGCGGGCACCTTGCCTACCTGTGTTTTGGCACGGCCGACAACCTTGCCATCTACTGCCTCCACCAGCTCCAGGAAGGACGGTGATAAAACAACGATTCTTTCCGGAACCTTCTTCAGAGTAACAATACGCTGGTTATCATCGGTGATTTTTATTGCGGAGCCTGAACCGGAGCTGCCGGTTAGCGATGTGCAACCGCTTATACATAAGCATACCATAAGAACTGTAAAAATGAAACTGAAAATTTTTCGCATAATACTTCCTCGTTAGGCAAACAAAGCAGGCCATCGGGCCTGCTTTATTTGTTCTTTTACTTTACCGCTATGTTTAGAATTTATATTCCATGCCAACTCTGTACAAGCGACCAAGATTGCCGTCAGAATACGGGCCAAAGTTCTGGTGATTGCTGATGTTGTCAATACCCAGATAAATCTTGGTATCCTTGTTGAGATGTCTGGAAGCCATGATATTGGCAATGGTGAAGTCCTTGGTTTCGTAAACGAAGTTGCCCATGGTGCTCTTATCGCCATTATTGAAGTAGTAGCCAAGGTTAGATACAAGGTCAAAGCTCAGGTCCCAAGCATAGATGTTTTCCGGCTGATAGGAAACACCGAAGGTTACCTGATGCTTAGCTCTGTCTTTCAGACGAGTTCCCGCTGTTTTATCTTTAGCATCCAGGAAGGTGTAGCCGGCATTCAGATAAATATTCTTGCCCAGTCTGTGAGAACCGTACAGCTCTACGCCCTGCAGAGTTGCTTCAGGAATATTCTTGTACGCCATAATCATGTCGCCTTTAACGCCGGGATACAAATCCGGATCATCATCGGTCAGCTTACCGGTCCAATAGGTGCTAATCAAATCCTTAACTTCATTTCTGAATACGCCCAGATGAACGGTAGATCTGTCGCCCCAGTCCTTTTCAACAGATAATTCATAGCTTAAGGATTTTTCCGGTTTCAGATCAGGGTTACCAACATAGAATTGGCCTTTACCACCCGGATTTGCAGCATACATTTCCCAGAAAATGTACAAGTCATTTACAGTCGGAGTTTTATAGCCCTGACCAATTGCAGCCTTAATACGTACATCATCGGCAGCATTATAGGTTGCAGCCAGGTTGCTGGTCAGCTTGTTGCTGAACTGATCACTGTGGTCGAAACGTACGGAAGGAATAATCAGCCATTTATCATCAGGTCTGAATTCATCCTGAACATATGCTGCCAGATAGTTGATAGCTGCCTTGTCATAAGCATCATGAGCATTACCGTCTGCCAAAGATGTATTCGGTTTCTTTAAGCGGGTGCCTTCGCTCTGATCCTTACGATATTCGAAACCGGCAGTCAGCTTGTTCTTATCGCTCAGATTGAAGGTGTCCTTGCCTTCAATAACGCTCAGAGTACGTTTAACAGTATCAACCTTCGGATCCTGCAGAGTCCACTTGCCGGGCCTGCCCATCATGGTCATACGGGTATTATTCTGGTTCTTATAGTTCTTATCGAATACTGATTTATAAGCTCTGAACATCCAGTCCTGCTTATCATCGGAACCCTTATACGTAATAGCATAGTCAGTACGCTTATTATCGTTATAAATCGTCTGAACCTTATCCTGCCATACCTTACCGGGCACCATAACAGTTTTGCTGGTCGTAGATTTTTGATTCTCTTCTTTAATCTTGCTGAAATCTACGCTTAATTCATTGCCATTATCGAACTTATAGCCTACATTCAAAGAAAGCGGCTGCTGCTTACCATAAAAGTTCATGGAATCTCCGCTGCCTTTGGGATCCAAATACGGTCTGTTTTTATTCAGGCCGGCGTTGATTTTATAGGAATAGTTTCCTTCAGCGCCTTGCAGATACAGGTTTCCTTTATAGCCTGCGCCCTTGCCGTCCTCATACCAGCCATATTCATAGTTAATGTCAGCAGTTGTCTTATCCGGAGTTTTGGTAATAACGTTAATTACACCGCCCATTGCATCACTGCCATACAGTGCGCCTGCAGGTCCGCGGATGATTTCTACTCTTTCAACATCCTCCATACGAATACGGTCTACGTCCCAGGCATTGGCAGAGTTGTAAGCTGCCTCGCCGCCTAAACGCTTGCCGTCAACCATAATCAATACGTGACGGGATTCACTGCCGCGGATGCTGACATTGCTGCGTCCCTGGAAATCATTAAATACATTAACGCCCAAAGCGCCCTTTAAAGCATCATGCAAGGTTTTAGCCTGTGTCTGTTCCAGCTTTTTGCTGTCAACAATCTCTACGGTCGAAGGGGTTTCCTTAACGGTCATTGCCGTTCTGGTTGCGGTAACAACCATGGTGTCCAAAGAAAACTCTTGTAAATTCTCTTCAGCAGCGAATGTTGTCCCCCCCCAAAGCACGCTGCCGGTCAACAGGGTTGTCAGGACTAACTTGGAAAGATCTTTTTTCTGCATACTCATACCACTCCTTAAAATATATACTAATTACAGCTATGACAGAGTGAACGTACCCCCGCCTATAGAGGTGGAAGCTTCCTGCTTCAGCAAGAACAGCACCACTAACTCCGAAGAATTATGGCGACTTACACTCT
>NZ_FR892805.1 GCF_000434895.1 Phascolarctobacterium succinatutens CAG:287 | reverse complement strand
TTTGCACTTGCAATCTACCAAGTAAATCTTTTATAAGTAATGTTTTATCTACATAATAGTTTTCACGGCAGATCCTTTTGAAATCAGTTGTTCCGAGAGGCATTGGCAATTTTTCTTGCATAGGATTTCTCCTTTCTTTTTTAAGTAGTGGCAGGGATAGCAAAAGCAGATTTATGAGTTTTTCTTTTCTTATATTATAACATTTTTGACGTTCCAAGGGAATTGACAATAACAGTTAGGATAACGTATAAAAAATAGTGTATATTATTTTGCTTGTTTTTTGCTTTTTGAAAGGTTAATGCAGCTCCATTCGTTTTAAAAAGTGACTACACAAAATATTCCAAAGTAATTCCCGGAAAATAAAAACAGAGAATAGTGCTGTCATACACTATCCTCTGCTTTTTATTCCACCAATCAACTGTCACGATTGGACTAATTCTGGTGGAGATGAGGGGAGTCGAACCCCTGTCCGAAAATATTGCCATACAACTTTCTCCGAGCGCAGACGTCATACTTTGTTTCGCGCTGCGATTGCCTGACGACGGGCCTTCACATTACTATCCTAAAGAGTTTCCCTTAAAGCCTATAGGAATCAGCCTTAAGGTATCCCACTATTGACTGTCATTCCTCACCCGCGGGAGGAGGCTTGGAGACAGTTAGCAGATTAAGCTGCTAAAGCGTATTCTTGTTCAGCGTTTATATTTAAACGTGCCCACCGATTATCGTGCAGATGGAACCACGGCTCGCTTATCATACCGCACCTACCCCCGTCGAAACCAGTACATCCCCAAATTGGAATATATCGGTGAAAGAGCCGATACGCTACAATGATATTTTACTATGCTTTAGTCAAAAAGTCAAATAGCATATTATGAATAAATTGTGACGTCTTTTACAATAAATTCAGCAGCTCTTCTTTAGACATCGTAAAGATGCTATTGCGTCCATCAACAGACAAAATGCTTTCAGCCAAATTCTGTTTATCGTTCTGCATCTTTAAGATTTTTTCTTCAATAGAGTTTTTCGCCACCAGCTTATAAACAGAAACAACCTTTTCCTGCCCAATGCGATGCGCTCTATCTGTCGCCTGATTTTGTGCTGCAACGTTCCACCACGGATCATAATGAATCACCACATCTGCTCCGGTCAGATTCAAACCGGTACCGCCAGCCTTGAGCGAAATAAGAAATACAGGTGTAGCATCATTATTAAAGGCACGCACCAGTTCAAGCCTTTTCTCCTTAGGCGTTTCACCGGTAATCGTATAGTAGCCAATGCCTTCTCGCTGCAAATCATCAGCCAAAAGCTCCAGCATAGATTTAAACTGAGAAAAAATCAGTACCTTATGCTCGCCTGCAATCGCACTTTGCACCATCTCCAGGCACAGTTCCCGCTTAGCAGAAGCACCTTCATAATTACTGAACGCCAAACCAGGATCACAGCAAATCTGACGCAAACGCATCAGCTCTGCCAAAATCTGTATTTTGCTCTTAGAAAGCTCTTCTTCACTCTGCGACTGCACCAATTTGAGCGTTTTCACAACCTGCCCATCATACAGAGCCTGCTGCTTGGCATCAAAGCATGCGATACGCACCTCTTCGATTTTTTCCGGCAGTTCGTTTAAAACATCCTTCTTTAAACGTCGCAAAATAAATGGTGCTATTAATTGCTTTAAGCGCTTAGCAGCAGTTTCATCATTGCTTTTAACAATAGGCTGCTCAAGCTCCTTTTTAAAACAACTATATTCATACAAATAGCCCGGCATCAGATAATCAAAAATGCTCCAGAGTTCACTTAATCGATTCTCGATAGGTGTGCCCGTAAGTGCAAAGCGGTGCTTACTTTTAATCAGCTTAACCGATTTTGCTGCAGCCGTAGTATGATTTTTTATAAATTGGGCTTCGTCGATAAATTCATAATTAAAGGTCTTGCCCTCATAAGCAGATATATCACGCTTCAATAAATCATAAGAGGTAATAGCTACGTCATAACCGGTAAGCTGAGCAATTTTTTCTTCCCGCTCTTTTTGTGTCCCAACAATTAAAATAATCTTTAAAGCTGGTGCAAAACGTGTAAATTCTTCCTGCCAATTATAAATAAGCGAAGCAGGACAAACTATCAGCGATGTTCCCTCTTCACCTGCTTCTTTAGCAGCTGCTAAAACAGCTATGCTTTGCAGGGTTTTGCCAAGCCCCATGTCATCTGCCAAAACACCGCCAAAACCATAAGCTGCCAAGGTTCGCAGCCATTTATAACCATATTCCTGATAATTGCGCATTATTTTAGCTAAAGATGGCGGCACTTCAAAATCAGATTCATTGATAACCTTGAATTCCTTAATAAGCCTGCGAAAATTGCTGTCACGCTCTGTATATAAATATGCATTTTGCTCCAGCATTTTATCCAAATAAAATGCCCTGTAAGCAGGCAGCTGCATTTTTCCTTTAACAAAATCCTTGGGGGCAATCCGCATAGCCGTAAACATATCTGCTAATTCTTCAACAGCTTTATTAGTAATATTGACAAAGTCACCATTACGCAGGCGATGATATTTTTTCTTGTTTTTATAACTGCCTATGATAGCCAACAAATCCTCCAGCGAAATTTCACTGATACTCAGCGACAAATCCATTAAGCCGCTGTCAATGCTTACACCCACACTGACACTAACTTTATTGTGGATTTTAATACGCTGAAAAGAATCCGTGCTGTTCACGTCACCTAACTCCATAAGCTGGGCAACACCATTTTCCAGGAACTGCCACATGACGTCTTCATCTTTATCAATAACAAAAGCAAGCTCAGTCATATCAACGTCATTAAAATAATAGTGAAGCAGTTCTACAAGCTGCTTTTCCTCATCTTCGTCTCTGCTGGCAGCAATCATGTTACCAGCTAAAGCATCCAGCAGATTATATTGCTCTTCACCATAGCAGGCTTTGGCCACACAAAAAATTTTGCCTTGCTGATAATCCAAAAAGAAGGAAAATTTTACCTCCGGCTGCAGATATTTTTCAATAACAGCCGCATCATGTTCAATTATCTGTGCACAGCTTCCCAGCTCTGGCAATACCTGATAATAAAACCTGTTCAAATCCTTATGACCTATTTTCAGGCTAACCTTACCATTTTCACTATGTTTAAGCAAAGGCTGTAATTTATTAAAAAGAGCAATATCCATACGGTTCAAATAATATTCATCAGCAAAGTAAGCAAATTTAGAACCCTGATACACCTTAGGCAGTTTGCACTCCACATTGATTCCTTTAAATACACCCTTCTTATTCATATCAGGAGAAAGAATCAGGGTTACATCCAGATTTTTATCACGAAAGCCTAAGATAAGCTTTTTGCTACTGTCGTTAAGCTTACACGTTGCTTCAATTTTTGTACCGCTCGCCAGCTCGTAAAAACTGTCTAACGTCTTGCCAAACAGCAAAATACTGTTTCCTGAAGCAATGCTTTTAACCGGTACGCCATAACTGCGATATTTCATATTTTCGTCATTGCGAAAATTATCTTCTTCCACAACCTCCCTAAGCAGGGTGTAATACTTATCTGCAGCTTCCGTAAATTTCTCTATACTGAAATTAATACTGTCCTTGCTGCCCAAAGCATGTTCTGCGCTAAAGCTATACTCCTTTACTAACAAGGGGATATTTTTGACAACGAACAGCTTGTCCCTGCCTATTTTAAAGGAAAGATTTAACTCATCCTCACTAAGCTCCAACCTAGGTACAAGCTGCACCATGCTTGCATTAGCATGCTTTTGCATAGCAGGAATCAAAGATTTCGGCTTGCTGCTATAAAGCTCCAGCAATTCCCTTCCGGCAGTGCTGGTGTAATCGCCAGGATTATGTTCTTTAATGTAAGCATCAATCAAAAAAAGAAAAGCCATAAGGTAGGCATTAAATTTAAACCTCTTAGCTTCCGGTGACCAATGCGCAAAATAACTATACTGTGCTCGTGGCACGCTGCATTCTATAGCTAAAATATCATCTTCTGAAAAAACAATCTTTAACGGATAACGTCCATTGCTAAAGAAGGCATATCCTTCTATACGGGCTGTTAAGATTTTTTTCGAATCAGGCGAATAGAAATTATTTTCTTCTGTATCACAAGCTGTCAAAACAACATCCTGCTGCTGCACCAGTTTTTTAGCTTTTTCATAAGCTTCTTTAGTGCAACAAACTTTGCTTGTTATTTCTGCCAGATTAAAAATGCATTCATCATAATCACTGGCAGAAAAAGACGGCTTAATGAATGTCTTATTATTTTTATTCAAAAGTTCATTAATGCGCTCATCATCAAAAAAGCCTTCCTGCTCGGCTAAAAATAAGGCAGCAGCCAAATGCTTACATGGTCCTGTAGCATTATATGGACAAGAGCAGTCCATAGCAAGCTTATGGCCTTCAGTTATTTTTACATGCACATGATATAACTCCCTGCCAAATACATAGGCCTCCAAGGACAAGCCATCGATAATTAAATCATCTATATTGCCTTCACGATAATATTCTCTGCCTCTTTGTAGTATTTTCCAAGGAAAATAATTTTGCCACTTCACTGTCGCAACACTCCCATACCCTTCATGCAAAAAGCTCTCTTAAGCACACCAATACACTTCCGGCGCACTCAAGAGAGCTACCTGTTTTACCTGTTTCTGTCCTTCAGCGCGCGCTCCATCTCGCGCTTCGCGTCGCGCTTGGCCATGTCCTGACGCTTATCATACAGCTTCTTGCCGACTGCCAGCGCCAGCTCCATCTTCACCAGACCATGCTTAAAGTACAGCTTAAGCGGTACCAGCGCATAGCCCTTTTCCTTCACCTTGCCGATGAGCTTGTTAATCTCCGCACGGTGCAGCAAAAGGCGGCGGCTGCGCAGCGGGTCATGGTTAAAAATGTTGCCGTGATCGTAGGGACTGATGTGCAGATTATACACAAAGACCTCCGCCTGGCGTGTTACCTGTGCATAGCTGTCCTTCATATTCGCCTTGCCCGCACGCAGGGACTTTACCTCCGTACCGGTCAGTGCAATGCCTGCCTCAAAGGTTTCGTAAATGGTAAAGTCATGGCGTGCCTTACGATTTTCTGCTATAATTTTAATCTTTTGTTCTGCCATAATTATCTGCTTTTCCTATTCTTTTTTCTGCTCTTTTTGCCGGATTTGCTGCCACCCTTGGCGCTGCTCTTCGGCGCAGGCTTACCGTGCTTGGCGCTGCGGCGTCCTGCCTCTTTATTCTTCGCACCCTTGTGCTTTTTCTTCTGCGTTTCCGCACTCAGAGCGATGCTCTGCGTGCTGCGTCCGCTGCTCGGCTTCTGCTTCATCAGCAGCTGCTGGCGGATGTGCTCACGCACGCCTGCGTTCTCCCCTGCCATGATGAAGTCAATGCTCACGTCGCTGATATTTACCTGCAACACCTCAATGCGCACCTTATCGCCCAAGCGATAGGTGTGACCGCTGTGCGTGCCGACAAGGGCATAACGCTCCTCATAATATTCGTAGTAATCATCCATCAGGCTGGAAATATGCACCAAGCCCTCAACACCGTTTTCCAGCTCAACGAACATGCCAAAGGCTGTCACGCCGGAAATAACGCCGTCAAATTCTTCGCCGATATGGTCTGCCATATATTCGCACATTTTGAGGTCAACGGTTGCACGCTCCGCATCCGCTGCCGCACGCTCGCGAATAGAAGAATGGTCGGCAATAACGTCCAGCTTATCGCCCAGCTTTTCGGCATCTGCCTCCTTCAGTGTGGGCTTTGCCATCCAGGCGCGCAGCAGACGATGCACAATCAGGTCGGGATAACGGCGGATTGGCGAGGTAAAATGCGTGTAGTACTTCGCCGCCAAGCCAAAGTGGCCGATGTTATCCGTCTGGTAAACTGCCTGCTTCATGGAGCGCAGCGCTACCGTAGTTACCAATCGTTCTTCCGGACGGCCGGCGATTTCCTTCACGGCCTGCTGAATATCCTTCGGCTCCGTTTCTTCCTTGGGAATAAACTTAATATTGAAGTTTGCCAGCAGCTTAGCGAACTCCTGCATCTTTTCCTCGTTCGGAATATCATGCACGCGGTAGATAAACGGCCAGTGCTGATTAAACATGTGCTGCGCAACGGTTTCGTTAGCCGCCAGCATGAACTCCTCGATAATAGATTCCGCATTACCGTGGATGCGCTGCACAATTTCAATCGGATGCAGCTTTTCGTCCAGAATAACCTTCTGCTCCGGCAAATCAAAGTCTACTGCGCCACGGCGCGCACGCTTGTCATGCAAAATCTGGCGCAGAATATCCATACGCGCAACCATCGGCAAAATGTCCTCATACTTGTCGCACATTTCCTTGTCGCCTGCCAAAATCGCACGCACAATATTATAGCTCAGGCGGTGACGTACATTGATAACCGCCGGGAAAATCTCGTAGCTGAGCACCTTGCCCATTTTGTCGATATGCATCTCGCAAGCCATAGACAAACGGTCCTCACCGGCATTCAGGCTGCAGATACCATTCGACAGACGCTCCGGCAGCATCGGCAGTACGCGGTCTACAAGATAAACGCTTGTACCGCGCGCTCTTGCTTCCTTATCCAGCACGCTGTCCTCGGTAACATAATAGCTGACATCCGCAATATAAACGCCCAGCAGGTATTCGTTGTCGTTAATCTGCTCTACGTAAACTGCATCATCCAAGTCCTTGGCATCCTCGCCGTCGACGGTTACGACAGTACGCTCACGCAGGTCACGGCGGCCTGCCAGCTCGCCCTTTTTAATAGACTTCGGCACCTTGCGCGAAGCCTCCAGCACCTCATCCGGAAAAGTCAGCGGCAGATCATTCTGCTTGATTATCGACAGAATTTCCAGGCCTACATCACCGATATTACCTAAAACTTCTGTAACCTTGCCCTCGGCCTTGCGGTGCTCCTGCGGCCATTCGGTAATTTCTACTACGACCTTCTGACCATCCTTCGCACCGTTAAAGTGCTTGCGCATAATATATACATCCTGACCGATGCGCTTGTCGTCAGGCGTTACAAAGGCGAAATCACCGGTCTGGTGGAAAACGCCTACTACCTTATTATTAGCATGCGTGATGATACGCAGGATTTCGCCCTCAGGCTTTTTGCCCTGCGCCGCATTATTCACACGCGCCAGCACGCGGTCATTGTTCATCGCACCATGCAGAGCGCGCGGCGGAATGAACACGTCCGGTCTGTCGCCCTTGTTATCTGGAATAACAAAGCCAAAGCCCTTGCTCGTCAGCTGAAAGCGTCCTGCAACCAGGCCCATTTTCTCCGGCAGGCCATATGTTTCAAAGCGTGTCTTGATAATTTCGCCGTTCTGCTCCAGCGCCAGCAGCTCGTCCCAAAACTTGTTGGGATTAACATCATGCCCCAGCGCATCCACCAGCTCCTCCGAGGTCATCGGTGCATAGCTTTCTTCACGCATAAAATTTAATATTTTTTCACGTATATCCTTCGTCTGCATAATTTTACCTCTATTCTTCTTCACCCTCGCCTGCGGCGAGCTTGCGCGACGGTTGCGGCGTTTCATCCACAATCATCATTTTCGACAGACATTCTGCTAAAAGCGTGCCATCCTTCTTGCAGATTGTCCCCTGCATTTCCACCATGCGTCCCTTACGCTTGAGCTCACGCCCGGTGCAGACAACCTCCTCGCCAATCGCCAGTGGCTGGCGGTAGCGGATTTCAATTTTTGCCGTATAGGAAGGCTTCCCCTCCTTGGCAAAAAGATAATTACCTGTCACCTCGTCCAGCAGCACTGCTACCAAACCGCCATGCATACGTCCTGGATAGCTTTGATGCTCGCGACGCGGCGTAAAGTACGCTGTGCATTTGTCGTCGTCAATTTCGAAACGCATATGTAACCCGCTGGGATTATCCTTGCCACAGGCAAAGCACCAGCTGTATTCGTTATTATTTAATATTGACTTATCCATATTTCTTCGTTTACCCTTCAATATCCTTTTATTCCGCAAAAAAATCGGCTATTTTCTTAAAAACTGCCTCATGCTCGCGGTCCAGTGTCAGAATGTGCCCACTGTGCTCAAACCAGACTAATCTTCTGCTGCTGGCAGCAGCTAATTTGTTATAGATATATTCGGCACTGCGCGGCTGCACGGTATGCTCTGTTTTCGACTGCAAAACAAGGCAGGGGATTTTGATTTCCGCCAACAACTTGTTCTTGCATTCATTAAGCAGCTTAAAAAGACTCACCAGCGGCTTCGTCGGCATTTTGGCATAGGAGATGCAATACTTCTGCAGCTCCTGATAATTCTTCTTGTGTTTAGGCAAGTAGTGGATGAAAAAGCGCAAGAACGTCAACAGCGGCGCGCGCTTATCCTGCACAAAAATCGGTGCCGAAATAAAGGCAGCCTTCTGCACCGGCAGCTTTGCTGCCAGCTTGATAGCCAGCAGTCCGCCCATGGAAAGACCTGCCACATAAACGCTGTCAAAACGCGCCAGCAGGTCTTTGCATGCAGCTTCGGCTGCACCATACCAATCCGTCGCGGTGGTTGCCTCCAGATCTTTGATGCTCGTGCCGTGGCCGGGAAGGCGCACACAGCTCACAGTATAGCCAAGCGCATGCAGATAATCACCCAGCGGACGCATTTCCGACGGCGCGCCGGTGTAACCATGCAAGAGCAAAACTGCCTTATTATTCTTTCCTTCCAGCAGAAATGATTCTGCACCTTCAATTATCTGCACAAGCTTCACCTCAAGTTACTCTATACTAGTTTATATTATATCATAAAAAAAGCATACTGATTACAGCATGCTTTGATTTTGCAAGAACTTCATACATTGCGATACAGAAAAGTACTGATTTTTGCCAACTACATACATTGCAATGCATGTAGTTCGTGTTTTTGCGATGTTTTATACATTGCAATGTAGCAAAAAGAGGACAGTGCGCACCGTCCTCTCTCTTTTACCTATCTTAAAAACCTGAGGCATTATCGAACCCACCCTCTTGAGAGAATTGCATGATTAAATGTGCCGTTGATTCAATAATTTCCTGATACTTATCTATTTCTTCTTGTGAAAAACCAAATATATCTTCCCACTTATAATCCGGTAAATAACACGTAGCATGATGAAAGCAATCCTTAGCATCGGGCTTTTCAATGTAAACTTTTACAGTTCCATCACTGCGCATCTCGGAATGTACAATTTCTGTATTATCGTCTAAGGTTAAAAACGGATACATCAAAGTAATCCCCTCCCTATAACATTCATCCAAAGCCACAATACGCATAATATCACTCCCTATAACATCTTTAATTTTCACCGATTATCTCGGTTTTTCGTAGTTTTTCATATTTTTCAAATCAGCTCTGTGGACTTTACATCATGTCTAGCACTTGTGAAAAGTAATCCCCTCCTTTTAGTTTAAGTGTACACAAAAGTGTATCAAAAAGCAAGAGAGCTATTCTTTTATCACTGTAAAAAGGTACTATTACCAGCAAAAACAATTATCTCCGGCTTTTTATTTGACTCTTTCGCTGTAGCGTCCATGATTATATCTCCCACATACCTGAGTTTTGCTACCATCACTACCAATTACACAAATACTCTGCGTTTCCCTATCATATGTAAAAATAGGCACATCCATAGCACGCTTCTTTTCTAAAGCAATTTTTACAGCACAATTAGCACGTTTTACAACCTGCTCGTCAGAAATGTATTTTTGTTGACTCATAAGACGCCAACCTTTCTAAACACACTATCCTACTTACATAGTACTGTATTTCAGCAAAAAAATCAAAAACTATCTTGTATACGCAAAAAGAGGACGGTGCACACAGTCCTCTTACTTTAATAAAATTATTCATGCTTTCGCTGTAACTTATTCGCCTTAGGCTTTTCAAGAAAATACTATCAGGTATAGATCAATACAGCTCATTAAACATTTTCCTTAATTTGCAGTAATAATTTTTCTAGGTGAATGACATCGGGAAAAATAAGACCTATTCCTTTTCTATGCATAGCTAATATCCGTTTAGCTTTTTTAATAATTTCCTTCTCAACAGAAAATTTTACTTTTACAGCTTCCCCAGCCTTATTACAATATTCATTTTTAATATATTGCTGCGATATAGGACACATATTTTGCAACAAGAAGACCTTTTTATAACCTAAAACTTCCGCAAAGACTAACGTATCACATCGTTTATACTTGGCTACTTTCTTATCGTAAATAGCTTCATATTTTTCAACTTGTGACGATATAGGGATAAGCCAAAAGAGTCCTGTTTTTTTGTCTTCAAACGCATAAAAACAGGGTCTGTCATGAGCCTGTCCTTGAGAAATTTCTTTATTAGACATCAGTTTTTCATCTTGAAAATCACGGAAATACTCATCTCGTACGTAATAAAAATGACCAGTTAGCATCTTACACCTCGAAAAAAAGACTTCACTCAATACGAATGAAGTCTTTAACATTTGAACTTGACTATATTTTAGTTGCATGTCAAGCAGCAACAAACATTTGAACTTGACTATATTTTAGTTGCATGTCAAGCAGCAACAAACAGGACTATGCCTTTATTTATAGTATAAAGGTAAGTCTTTAATCTGTCAAGAAACATTTCTCCCTCAAGCCACTGCAAAAAGAGGACGGTGCGCACCGTCCTCATATATTTTTACAACCCAAGCTGCGCTCTAAGTGCGCTTTGCAGTAACTGAGAAAAATTAATCTTTTTCTTTTCTGCCAATTCGTTCAGATACCAGGGAATCGAGAGTGTTTTCTTAACGGAACGGTTATCCATTTTGGCACGTATGCCAAACATATTCACATCAATAAAGCAGATGGTTTCATTGGCTGCAATATGCATATCTCTATATTCAGGAACCGGAATCACCTCATCATCCTGCTCCATTCCCCAAAGATGCAATTCCAAGGCACCCTTAGCCTGATTAACAGCTTGCGGAATATCCTCACCCGAGGCAACACAGCCCGGTAAATCGGGAAAATATATATTGTAGTTTTTTTCATTTTTTTCTATAATGGCGGGGAAAATATAATTGTCCGGGTAGTTTTTGTACATAGAAATTCCTCCTTGTAATTTACTTTAATCCGGCTTGCTTCAAAATACTTGCCTCTGTTTTCAGGCTTATGTCATCGCTTATTTTATGCGCAGCAATAGTTACGCGACCAGGTTTGGTAGGATGCTTGTACTGCCTGTGACTTCCAACCTGAGCCACCAACACCCAACCATCCTTTTCAATGAGCTTGATAATGTCTTTAAACTTGCGTGGCATGTCATCACTCCTTGGCTTTATTATATCATACGTACTGAATACGTACAAGCCTTAGATACGCAAAAAGAGGACGGTGCGCACCGTCCTCTTTTCATTTATGCATATGCGATTTTTTGCTTTTCAGCGGATTGACGTAAAGTCAGATTAGAAGCTGAATACTACTTGGCTCCACAGAGTTTGAGCGTCCGGAGTGCCTTTTGCTTCTTTGGATTCCAAATCATAGTAGGTTACGCCTGCTACGATGTTTTTAGCCAGTGCATAGTTAGCACCTACGCTGTAGCCTTTGAAGCCTTCATCGAAGTAGATACCATCCATGGTGTGAGCAACAACGGTGCCTGCACCTTGATCATAGTAGGAAGCGTTCAGGCCCCAAGAACCAGCTTTAGCAGCTTTAGCACCTTTGTATGCCAAACCAACTACATAACCGTCTTTGTCAACATCTTTATAATCAACTCTATCAACGGTTACAGCATCAACATCGCTTCTCAGGTAAGTACCGGTCAGCTTCAGGTCTTTAGCCAGGTCGAAGCCCAGGCCTACAGTCCAGATAGCATCGTCATCAGCAGCTTTCAGCAGGTTGTCAAATTTGTAGTAGCCAGCGAATGCGTCAACAGCACCCAGTTTAGCGCCCAGTTCTGCATAAGCAACGTCTTTGTTTTCACCTGCAATTACATCAACACCGGTTGCTTTGCCGTAGCCAGCAGTCAGTTTAACGTCTTTGCCGTAGGAAACTTGTACGCCGTCCATACGGTTATCATGGATGTTACCGCCAGTAATATCGGTTTTGTTGTAACGGCCAGCTTGAACAGCCAGACCACCAACACGGCCATTTACATAAGCACGTTGGAAAGCAACATTTTCTTCACCAGCATTACCTTTGTCATTAGAGAAGAATTGTTGGTTACGGAACATAGCGCTGTAGGTCCAGTCATCATTGATGTCACCTTTTACCCACAGGTCGGAACGCAGACGGGAAGCATGGTTTGTATTTTGAGCAGGATCTTGTCCATCTTTAGCCACTTTGTCTCCATCATAGGAAGCATAGGAAGCTTTAATGGTACCGGTGATTTTAACATTGTCAGCTTTTTTCTCCAGGTTAGCAACGC
>NZ_FR892804.1:33216-63732 GCF_000434895.1 Phascolarctobacterium succinatutens CAG:287 | reverse complement strand
TAAATCTTGTTCAATTTGCACTTGCAATCTACCTCAAAATTTGTATGAAGCTTTACAAAGCGTTCCGGGCATGAATTCTCGCTTATATGGAAATGGTGTTGGCTATGAATTATCCGGTTACAGTGTACCTTCTTTGAGAGATAAATATGCCGTTGTACTTATTGACGGTGTAAATCAGGCTATGGATAGTAAGGCAAGAAACTCCTTAATCGATATCAATCCTAGAGATATTGATAGAATAGAGGTATTGAAAGGTTCTGCATCTGTATTGTATGGTTCTAATGCAATTGGCGGCGTTATTAATGTAATTACTAAGAGAGCAGATTCTGGAGTTCAATCTGCTATTAAATATAGTGTTGGTAACTTTGGATACCAGTCTTATAACATCAACAATAGAGGCAGCGAAGAAAATGTTTATTGGTCAGTTAATTTAGAACGTAGAAATACTGGGGATTATGAAGATGGTAGTGGTGTAAATCATCCTACAGATAAGAAAAATAACATTGCTAATGTAAAATTTGGTTATAAAGCAAATGATAAGATGGATTTTATTGTAAAATATGATTCTTCTCATCAAGATATGAAATGGAGCGAGCTTTATAAAAAAAGCGGAGTAGTAGCTAATCATGATGGTGAATTTAATATAGATAATATTACCTTGATTTCTGATTTTATTGATAAAAAGAATGGTGAAGGTAATAATTTCTATGTGTTCAAGGGTAACATGAAAGCAGTACGCAATTATCATCATAATCCTGATAAGGAATTAGATGATGGTAGCTATACTTTTAAGGATTCAGGTGAGACATATAAAGTAAAGGCTTTTAGAATCGCTGACAGATATTACAAGCAAATTAACGATGAACATCGTATTTTAATTGGCGCTGAACATTATGATTATAAAGATGTATATCTTGAAGGAAAAAATAAAATCAAAGAAAATTCTGTATTTATTCAAGACGAGTGGAATTTCGCTAAAAATTTCAAATTAACTTCAGGTGTAAGATATGTTGTTCCGGGTGATTTTGCAGGAAAATATATTACAAGCTTTAATTTAGGATATAATCCTACTGATAACTTAGGCTTATACATTGCACGTAATGAATATTATGTACAACCATCTATGGGACAAGTATTTGGTACCTATTTATATAATCCTAACCCTGATATTAAGCCGACATCTGGCAACACCATTGAATTGGGCGTTAACTATCAAATAGATGATACGTCATTCTTAAATGCTAATATTTATAGACGTGAGGAAGATAATAGTATTTCTTGGGTAAAAGAAGGTACAAAACGTAAATATGTTAATGTAGATGGTACAGCCCAAAATAATGGCTTAGAATTAGCGTATGAAAAACAATTTGATGAAAATTGGAAAACAAAGCTTAGTTATTTCCGCACGTGGTCTAATAAATCTGGTAAGCAAAGTTTCCTGCCAAAAGATATAGTAAGTATTAACATTGATTATTCGAAAGGTAAAACTGATGTAGGCTTATTTGGATTAGGTAAATATAACTTATATGGTAAATCTCAGTTGTATTATGATAGCTTGCCTACAGATTCTTTCTGGGTGGTAAATGCATACGCTAATTATAACCCGACAAAAGACATTAAAATTTTTGCTAGAATAAATAATTTGTTTAATAAAGACTATTCTAATGTTGGCAATTGGTTTGACTTAAATGATGGTAGTATTGATGCTATCAATTATAGCGATGAAGGACGCAATTTTGTTGTCGGTGTTGAATACTCTTTCTAATATTTATTTGATGAAAAATGATTAAGCAGTTTTTGGTTATCTTCATTTTTATTTTAAGCATATTAAACATAGGCTGTGCCTATCAGGAAAAACATCGTGCGAAAGCAGGCAAGGTTGCCTCTATTACTGTTGAGAATTTTGATGGTTATGCTGGTGACGGACGTACTTTAAAGCAGGTGTTTACTGATGTGCCGCAAAGAGTTTTGGCTGTATCTGAGCCTGTTGTCGATGATTTGATATTTTTAGGTGTACAAGATAAAATTATTGGCATTAGTGCTTGCTACAGTAAAAATTTTGCACCTCATGAAACTGAGTATGCAAAATTTGCAAGACTTACGTATGGAAGTGGTTATCCATCTAAGGAAGCGGTGCTTGGTCTGCAGCCGGATTTAATAGTCAGCTGGGGTTCGCTTTTTGGTGAAAGTGCGCTTGGCAGTGTTGAGTATTGGCATAATAAAGGTATTCACACTTACGTTATGACAAATACTGTACCTACTCGTGCAACAGGCAGACGCAAGGTTGAATATATTGTGAGTGATTTGCAGCAGCTTGCGAAAATCTTCCGAGTAGAGGAGAAAGCTCAGAAAAAGATTGCTTATCTACAGAGTAGAATAGCAAAGCTACGGATGCATAGTAAAAGTATAGCTGAAGCTAAAAAACCGAAAGTAATTACCTTGCAATATCTTTATGGCAATGAATATTTTGGCAGGACGGCTAACGATCTTACGGCTGATATGATAGAGCTTGCGGGTGGCATTTCACTTGATGATAATGTAGGCGGGCGCAAAAGCGTAGAATATCTGGTAGAGCTTGATCCTGATATGATTATCGTCATAGATACGGCGACAACACCTGTTGCAGGTAAAATCAAGGCTTTGCATGAGCATAAGGTTTTAAAGAAAATTAAAGCAGTACGCAATAATAAAATCTTTGTTGTGCAGCATCGTGCTTTTTATTGTGGCAGTGAGCGTACGGTAGAAGCTGTAGAAAACATGCATAAATATATTGAAGATAACTTTTAAACTGGCAAATAGAATCGAGGATTAGAGAATAATGAATAACAGAAAAAATTTAGCTGCTTCTGTTCTTTCAGCTATTTGTAGTATTGGCTTTGTAACTGGTGTAAATGCTGCTGAGGTTGGTTCGACAATAGACAATCCCTTCGTTTTAGATACAATGGTTGTTACAGCAACTACTACTCCAGTCAGCGAAAAAAGAGCTACTGCAAGCATGACGGTTGTTAGCCGTAAAGAAATAGATGATAATCACTATAAGACTTTATCTGACGTTTTGGAGCACGTACCAGGTATTGATTCTGTTAAATTTGCTGATGGTGCAGGATTCGAGATATCCGGTGAATCTTCGTTGACAATGCGTGGTAGCTCGAACTGTTTGGTAGCAGTTGATGGCGTTGTACAAAAAACAGGTAACAGCTATAAGTCATATTTATTTAGCATGAATACAGATGATATTGAGCGTGTCGAAGTTATGCGTGGCGCTGCTGCTACTCTTTATGGTGCTGATGCTGTCGGTGGCGTAGTAAATATTATTACTAAGCGTGATTATCCTGCAATGCAGACTAAATTAACAGCTGCGGCAGGAAATTTCGGCTATCAGAATTATCATGTTAATACTAATGGTAGTGACGAGAAAGGCTTTTGGTCATTTAGCTATGATAAAATGAAAAAAGGCGATTATAAGGATGGTGCAGGTGTAAAAACAAAGCGTGATATGGATTCAGATATGGTAAATATGCGCTTAGGTGCATATCTTAACGATGAAACTGATTTCATTGTCAACTTCCAAAATTTGCAACAGAATGGTTCTGCTGCTTACGCAATGCCTAATTGGGGATTGCGTTATTGGACTACCGATTATCATATGCAAACCTTGTCCGGAACGTTAGATTATAAGAGTAAAGATGGCAAGGAAGGCAATGCATTTACTGTACTTTATGGTAAGTGGTTTTCTGACAGGAAAAGAAGTAAGAATGGTAATCAGCCTGCTGCCAAGTGGGAAACTGTTGACCGTGATAATATAGATGTTGTTAACCGTTATTATCGTCAATTAAGCGACAATAACCGTATTGCTGCAGGTGTGGAATATCAACGTTATAGTGTTGCTACTGTTGCTGCTCCTGATAGAGAAATCAGTGAACGTGCTGCGTATTTGCAGGATGAGTGGGATATTACAGATAAGTTGAAATTAACAGGTGGCATTCGTTATGTAAGTTCTAACAGTTATAAGAGTCAATGGTTGAACAGCTTAAACCTATCTTATGCCTTTAGTGATAAGTTTAGCATTTATGCGTTAAGTAACGAATTTTATAAGACTCCTAGCACTACCGCTATTTTTGGCAGTGCTGCATTTAAGGCAAATCCTAACATTAAACCAGAAAGTGGACGTAATAATGAATTAGGTATGAGGTTGGCTTTTGATGATACTGCGCGTTTAGATGTATCTGTATTTGATAGACGACACGAAAATGCTATTGTAATTCAAAATAATCCTGCTCCTGATATGAATCAATATGTTAATATTAATGGTGTTACACACTTGAAAGGTGCAGAAGTTAGTTTCAAGAAAAATTTTGGAAAATATCTAACTGCAAAAGCAAGCTATTCACGTCTTGTAGCAGAAGCTGATTCCCAAATTCCGCGTCTGCCTAAAACGCAGTATACATTAGGCTTGACATATGATAGAGATTTCTATAACGTAAGTTTGCAAGCTTTGAATCGTTCCGATTTTGCTCCAAATAATTATTTCCCGGTGGGCTTTGACAATTATTTATTAGAGAAAAACTATTGGGTTTGGAATCTGTCAGCAAATTACAAAGTCAAGAATAATATCAATGTATTTGCAAAAGTGAATAATATTTTTGATAAAAATTATATGTCAGCAACACAGTATACTGCTACAGGAGCCACAATTGGCGAACCCTTAGCTTATTATACTGCTCAAGGCAGAAGCTTTATTATTGGTATGGAATATAGCTTTTAAGGGTTAAGCTACGCGTCTCTCAACATTTCTCATATATATCTTTTTAGCTGTCGCACATTCTGTGCGGCAGCTATCTCCATAATTAAAACTATCATATTAACGTGCTAATTAAAGGGAACTTTTATGAAAAAAATGCAATTTTTTCTAACATTATTTGTTTTAACACTAGTATTGTGTTGTTCGTTTATCTACTCTTTGAGTATTGGTGTAGTGAATATTAGTTATATTGATATTATCAATATACTTTATTATAATATGATTGATATACAATCGCAGGCTGGGCAAAATCTTTTGCAGTCTGTAAATGCTTCCGTTATTTTTGATTTACGTTTGCCAAGAATAATAATGGCAGTTTTATCTGGTGGTGCTTTGGCGCTTGGCGGCGTAGTTATGCAGGCCTTAATCCGCAATCCTTTAGCAGATCCTTATATTCTTGGAGTATCGTCTGGCGCAGCAATGGGAGCAACGGCAAGTATAATTTTAGGCATGTTCAGCAGCTTCGGTCTCTATGGTGTGTCGATAGGTGCTTTTTGTGGCGCTCTTTTAGTTACCTTTACCGTTTTTGCTATTACTTATACAACAGGTGGAGTGCAAAATAACACCAAGCTTATTTTGGCTGGTACTGCATTAAATGCTATTTGCAGTGCAAGTACAAGCCTTTTGGTTTACTTGGCTAAGGATGTTGATGGTATTCGTGATGCGACATTTTGGATTATGGGTAGTATGGGGAAGGTTACCTGGGACTATTTACCGTTTGTGGCTGTAGCCTTTAGTGTTTTAGCATTTTTCTTTATATATAAATTCCGCATTCTCAATGCTTCTCTTTTAGGTGAAGATATGGCATTGATACTAGGTGTATCTTTAGAAAAAAGCAGAATGTTTTTTTTGACAGCCGTTGCTATATTAGTTAGCATGGTTGTAGCTGCAACGGGAATAATTGGTTTTGTTGGTCTTGTTATACCGCATATAGTGCGTATTATCTGTGGAAATAATCATTTGAAATTATTACCATATTCTATACTTGGTGGAGCAATTTATATGTTGTGGTGTGATGTATTGGCACGTAGTCTGTTGATAAAAACAGAATTACCGATAGGTATATTGACAGCTTTCGTTGGCGGGCCGTTTTTCTTATATTTAATGTGCAGTAAAAAATATGGATTTGGTGATAAGTAATGGAAATACAGACAGAATCTCTGGATATTGCTATTGATAATAAAACGATAGTAGAAAAAATAACCTTAGAAGTAAAGAATAAAGAGTTCGTTGGTCTTATAGGTCCTAATGGTAGTGGAAAATCGACTATTTTACGCGCGTTATATCGTTCTCTAAAGCCTCAAAGTGGTAGAATTTTTTTCGATGGGGAGGATTTGGAGACGCTATCTTTACAGCAAACAGCTCAAAGGCTAGGAGTGATGAAGCAGAATAGTACTCTGAACTTTGATTTTAAGGTGCTTGATTTAATCCTTATGGGACGCACTCCTTATAAAAAGCCTTTTGAACTTGATTCGCAGGCTGATTATGAGCTGGCAAAGGCTGCACTTGCTGCTGTAGGCTTGAATGGCTATGAAGAACGCCTTTATAACCAGCTTTCCGGTGGTGAACAGCAAAGAGTTATGATTGCAAGAGTCCTTACTGGTCAGCCACAAACTTTGCTTTTAGATGAAATGACCAATCACCTGGATTTGTATTATCAATTCCATTTATTAGAATTGATTGAAAATATGCAGGTTGAGGTTTTAGCAGTGATGCACGACTTGAATCTTGCCGCTAAATTTTGCCAAAAGCTTTATTTGTTAAAAGCGGGCAAGATTATTGCTTATGGTAAGACAAAAGATGTGCTTTGTTCTCCTGTTATAGAAGAAACCTTCAAAATTAAAATAAAACCTTATAATGATGAAGATGGTCAGTTGCATTTGCTATATAAGGATGCAAAATAGTACAAAAGGAGCTGAACACCATTGAACCAATATTATCAGGATAACATGCTTTTGGGCATGAACCCTTCAAGTTATCTGCATCGCTACGCCGTTAACGGCAAGGTGTCGGGAAATCTTGCCTGCATCAGCGAAATCAAAAATGCTGCCGTGGTCTTATATAGTCCGCGTGGCTGCGGCTTTCATTACCGCTGTCATGTGCGCAGCGGACAAAGCCCGGTTTATGAGCTGGAATGTGCGGATTTACGTAACAATGATGTAATTTTCGGCGGTGAAAAAAAGCTGACGGCATTACTGCAAAAGGTGGAGCGTGAGCAAAAGCCGGAGATTATTTTTCTGCTACCTTCCGTGGTGTCGGATATTATCAATGATGATTTGTCTGGCTTGGCCTGCAGCCTGCAGCCGCAGTTTAAAGCAAAGCTTGTGCCGATTACGTCGCAGGTTTTTTCGCATATGGACAAGAGCAACGGCCGCAAGGTTTTGCGTGAAAAGGCTTGCCAAAAGCAGAAGCAAAAGTTTTCTTCCAGTGCTGTTTATCCCGGCTGCGGTTATGTGGAGGTGATGGATGCTTTAGTTGAGCAGGTAATGGAGCCTCAAAGCGTACAGCCGCGGAGCGTAAATATTGAAGCCTTTGTCTGGGGCTATAACGGTGAGGATAAGCTGCAGGGCATGAGCGAGATGCTGCAGAAAATGGGGATTACCGTAAATGCTTATCTGCCTGCCGCAGATTTGCAGACAATCAAGAAGGCTCCGCAAGCAGCGCTGAATATAGTACGTCGCAAAAAATGGGCGTTGGCGATGGAGCAACGCTTTGGCACGCCGTTTCTGCATGTTGCCGATATGCAGGAGTGGCATGGTATTGAAGGAATCAGTGATTTGTACAGGCAAATAGGAAAAATGCTTGGCTGCGAGGATGCTGTTGAACACGTTTTGCAGGAAGAATATGAACGGGTTGCCGCCCGGTATCAGGAGCTGCGTGCGGAATTTGCCAAGTATAAGTTTTGCCTGATTGCGCATGGTATTGCATATTTGCCGGATGCGCTGCGCGTTTATCAGCAGGATTATGGTCTGCCGATTAAGAAGATATGTATTATCATGAATCCTTCCTACCAGGCAGAAACAGGTCTGGATGATGCAATGATGCAGAGATTTAAGGACAGGATAGAGCTTGCTAAGGCTGAGTATGGCTGTGAGGCGCAAATTTTATTGGAGCCTTCGGAGGATGCTTTGCGTGAAGCTGCACAGAGCTGTGATTTTGTTATCTGTAACGGTCATCCGCGATATGCTGCTTTGGATGTTCCCGTGCTTTATAATTTGTTTGACCGCTCGGTGTGGAATTATCAGGGCTTTGTGGATATTATGGAAGAAGTTTGGCAGATGCTGCAACAACCGCAGCGAACAGGCAGCAGTCTTTTGCTGAGCAAGCTGGCCTATGACCCGGTATTTTATCCGATGCGCGAAGCTGATAAAGACAGTAAAGCAGCACGCGAACTGTATAGCAGAATATGGAGGCAAAGAAAATAATGAAACCATTAAGTAGCTGTGCTTTGTTTGGTGCTGTGCGTGCTCTTGGCGGTATTAAGGATGCCTTAATCCTGCAGCATTCCGTTGTCGGCTGTCAGTGGGGCAGCCTGACATTCAGATATGCAGGCAAGCCCTATGATGTACGTCAGGCCTCTGATGTTATCTATGATGAAGATGTTGTTAATGGCGGTGAGAAGGTTTTGCGTAAAGCCTTGCAGGAGGCAGAGCGTATTTTTGCACATTGCGGTGCGGTATTTGTAGTCAGCGGCTGCGTGCCGAATATGATCGGCGATGATGTGGACGGTATTTTGGATACTACCGAAGGCTCGCAAAAATTATTGCATGTAAAAGCGCCGGGATATGCAGGGAATATTGACAGCGGTGCAGAAGCAGCTTATTTAGCGTTGCTGCCCTTGCTCCGAGCCGCGGAGAAAAAACAAGCTGCCACGATAAATATTCTTGGCATAATGAATGATGATCCTTATGCTGATAATGATTTGCTTGAACTGAAGAAGATTTTGGGTTCCAAGGTTAGAGTTAACTGCGCGCTGCAGGATTGCAGCCTGCGCGATATTGCAGCGATGCCGCAGGCAGAGCTGAATATCTGCTTCGGCTATGGCGAGCCTTTGGGGAAGAAAATGCAGGAAGAATTTGGCGTACCATACATCAAATGCGCTTATCCTTACGGTGTAGCAGGCATGCAGAAGTTTTTGCGTCAGTTAGGTGAAGCGTTGAAAATTGATTTTTCCGATGAGCTTGCTGAGCTGGAGGCAGCGGCTAAAAAGCTCGTTTATCGCTGTGCGGATTATCTGGTGAATTTATACCAGCTGCCTGTGGCTTTGGCTACGGATAAGGCACATTTAGAAGGCTTACAGAGCTTTTTTGCCGATGAGCTGGGAATGCGCATTGTTATTGCAGAGGACACTGCGGAATTTAGCTTGGATAAAATGGCAGAGGCTGCAGCAAAGCACAAGCCTGTATTGTTTTGCGGTTCTTCATTCTTAAATAATTTGGCTGAAAAATATCAGGTGCCGTTAGTGCGCTGTGCTTATCCTGCCTTTGACCGGCTGTGCTTTACTGATAATACGCTTGTAGGAGTGCGTGGTGCTGCCTTGCTCATTGAGCAGATTGTTAACGGTGCCTTGCAGCAGCAATATAAAACAGATGGCCGATATGCCGGCTTGCGTGAAAGTGTTTGTGAGGTAAATCATGAGTGAGCTTGAAACACATCCCTGTTTTACAGCTAAATGCAGCGATTACGCCCGTATTCATCTGCCTGTGGCACCTAAATGCAATATGCAGTGCAACTATTGCCTGCGCAAATACAGCTGTGTAAATGAAAGCCGTCCCGGCGTCGTGGCAAGGGTTATGGTACCGGAGGATGCAGTCGACTGGTATCTGCAGATGAAGGCTAAGGTGCCTAAGCTGACGGTAGCAGGCATTGCCGGGCCTGGCGATGCGCTGGCCAACTGGCCGGCAGTCAGCAGAACGTTGAGCATGATTCGTGAGGTTGATAAGGATGTTTTCTTTTGCTTATCAACTAACGGCCTGTATTTGCCGAAGTATGCCAAGGAGATAGCAGCCTTGGGTGTTGATTATGTTACGGTGACGGTGAATGCAATTACCAGCAATACAGGGGCGCATATTTACAGCTTTATTAATGATGAAGGCAAAAAATATGTCGGTGAAGAGGCTGCTGCACTGCTTTTAGAAAGGCAGATAGAAGGATTGCAACTGCTTGGCGAATATGGCGTGAAGGTGAAGATAAATACGGTGGCGATACCCGGCGTGAATATCCAGGAAATCCCGGCGATTGCCAGACGTATGGCTTTGCTGGGAGCGAAGCTGCAGAATATTTTACCGATGCTGCCGGTGGAGGGAACCGGTTTTGCGCATCTTGCGGAGCCTGCGGCCGAAGAAATTATGCAGCTGCGTAATGTTTGCAAGCAGTGGATGCCGCAGATGCAGCATTGCAACCGCTGTCGTGCAGATGCCGTGGGTGCGTTAGGAAAAACCTGTGCTTTGGAAGCGAGCTTATAAGTCAGCGACAAAAAATCTATGTAAGCTTTCTGATTAACGTTATTACTGTAACCTAGTTTACAATAATAGTACGATAAGATAAAAAATAAATAAAATTTAGCTTTTTCCTTGACGTTTGCGGAGCAGTAGGAGTAAAATAACCTCAATCGCTGATTGCGGCGATAAATTTTGAAGCATAAGGAAATGCTGAAGTTGTTGCAGGTGAAAATGATGGAATCTAAAATGATGAACACTGCAATTGAATATGGTTTTTATTACGCACCGGTATTTAACTATTATTTTAGCACCGGTTATTTTGCATGGGAAAAATCATATAGCAGTAATCATCGTATTGGAGACTATAAATAGTAATTGCGAGCGCAGTGCTTGCAATTAAGATTTAGCTTTTACAGCAGGCTCTTTTACGGGAGCCTGCTTTTTTTGTAGCATGGTAGCTTATAGCAATAGGGTAAATTAAATGACAAGGGTGTAAGAACGAAGGGGAGACAATTTATGGTAATAGTATTCAAGCCGGGAGCGCCGGAGGAAAATAAAGCGAAAATGCGCAGTAATTTGGAAAGCAAGGGCTTCCAAATTAACGAAATCAACGGTGTCAACATGACCATCTTCGGAATCATCGGCGACACGAGCACACTTGATATCAATATGCTGCGTATTGATGATGCGGTAGACAAGGTAATGCGTGTGCAGGAGCCGTTCAAGCGAGCTAACCGCATGTTCCATCCGCAGGATTCCGTGATTAATGTCGGCGGTGTTGAAATCGGCGGCCGCAAGATTCAGGTTATCGCAGGTCCGTGCTCCGTAGAAACGCAGGAGCAGGTTACGGACATTGCCAAGTCCATCAAACTTGGCGGCGCCTCGATGCTTCGCGGCGGCGCCTTCAAGCCCCGCACCTCACCGTATTCCTTCCAAGGCTTGAAGGAGGTTGGCCTGGATTATTTAAAGGGTGCCAAAAAGGAAACAGGCCTGCCGATTGTTACAGAAATCATGTCACCGTATATGATTGAGCGCTTTGTAGAGGATGTAGATTTGATTCAGGTTGGCGCCCGTAACATGCAGAACTTTGAACTGCTGAAGGAGCTGGGCAAAACCAATAAGCCGATTTTGCTGAAGCGTGGTCTGGCAGCAACGATTGAGGAATGGCTGATGGCAGCGGAATATATCATGAGCGAGGGCAACGAGAACGTTATCCTTTGCGAACGCGGTATCCGCACCTTTGAAACATATACGCGCAACACCTTGGATGTAAGCGCAATTCCCGCTGTGAAAAAGCTCAGCCATCTGCCGGTAGTAGTTGACCCGAGCCATGCAGCAGGCCTGTGGTGGATGGTAGAGCCGCTGGCGAAGGCTGCTGTAGCAGTCGGTGCCGACGGACTTTTGATAGAAGTCCACAACAATCCGGAAGCAGCGCTTTGTGACGGCGCACAGTCCTTAAGACCTGAACGCTTCGCCAGACTGATGGGCGAGCTGAAGGGCATTGCCAGAATTGTCGGCAGAGATATGTAAGTCAAGGCATTATCCCTTAGCAATATCAAAAAGCGTAAGGGTTTGTAATAGCTCCTGATCTGGGAGTAGTATTGTAGTATTGTAGATTAGATTAAAGGAGAGATTTTATCATGATTATCGTATTCAAACAAAATGCAACTGTTGAGGAAAAAACTAAGCTGAAAAACCAATTAGAAAGCAAGGGCTTTCAGATTCATGCCAGTGATGGCGTAAATGCTTCACTGTTTGGTGTTGTTGGTGATACCAGCGCGTTGGATATCAACCTTTTGCGTGTTGTCGAGGGTGTAGAAAAGGTAATGCGTGTGCAGGAGCCTTTTAAACGTGCCAACCGCATGTTCCATCCCGAGGACAGCATTGTAGATGTTGCAGGCAGAAAATTCGGCGGCAAAAAGCTGCAGGTTATCGCAGGTCCATGTTCCGTTGAAACTCAGGAGCAGGTAACGGAAATTGCCGAGGATGTTAAGGCCGCAGGTGCTACGCTGATGCGTGGCGGTGCGTTTAAACCCCGCACTTCTCCGTACTCCTTCCAGGGCTTGAAGGAACAAGGTCTGGATTTCCTGAAAAATGCCAGAGCAGCAACCGGCCTGCCGATTGTTACGGAAATCATGTCACCTTACATGGTGGAACGCTTTGTTGAGGATGTTGACCTGATTCAGGTCGGTGCCCGCAATATGCAGAACTTCGATCTGCTGAAGGAATTGGGCAAAACCAATAAGCCTATTCTGTTGAAGCGTGGTCTGGCGGCAACGATTGAGGAATGGCTGATGGCAGCGGAATACATTATGAGCGAGGGCAACGAAAATGTTATCCTTTGCGAACGCGGTATCCGTACCTTTGAAACCTACACCCGCAACACGCTTGATGTAAGTGCTATTCCTGCAGTAAAAAGACTCAGCCATCTGCCGGTAGTTGTTGACCCGAGTCATGCAGCAGGCATGTGGTGGATGGTAGAGCCTTTGGCTAAGGCTGCGGTTGCAGTAGGTGCGGACGGTTTGATTATTGAAGTACATAACGATCCGGAAGCAGCATGGTGTGATGGTGCCCAATCCTTGAAGCCGGACCGTTTTGCTAAGCTGATGGGCGACCTCAGAGGCATTGCGAACATTGTCGGCAGAGAGTTATAATAGTAGTATGGCAGTTTAGGAGTGATTTTTTTGGAAGCTGATTTTGGTGGCGAAAATAGAAGTACAAAGTGGCAGGAGCTCAGCTTTGCTATCGTTGGCCTGGGGCTGATTGGCGGCTCCTATGCCAAAGCGCTGCGTAAGCTGGGCGTTAAGCAGATTATCGGCGTAGAGCGTGATGCAGCAACATTGCAGGAGGCCAAGCAGCAGGGAATAATAGACATTGGTATGGCAAATCCTGATGTGAGGTTTAAAGAGGCCAATGTAATTATCTGCGCTATTTATCCTGATGCTATCGTAAATTTTATAGCCGCAAACGTTGATTTCTTTAACGAAAACGTTTTGCTGACTGACGTTGCAGGCATTAAAAATGATATGATCAGCAGAGGTCAGGCGCTTTTAAAGGATGGCATGGAATTTATTTCCGGCCATCCGATGGCCGGGCGTCAGGGCAGCGGTCTCGGCATGAGCGATGCGCATATTTTTCAGAATGCGAATTACATCATCGTGCCGGAAAAGCATAACACACAGGCTGCTGTTAGCTGGCTGGAGCAATTTGCTTTGGCTCTTGGCTGCAAGCATACGGTTCAGGTAACACCGGAGCAGCATGATGCAACTATTGCCTATACCAGTAATCTGCCGCATGTTACTGCGGTAGCGCTTATGGACAGCGCTTCCTTTGATGATAAGACCAAGTACTTCGTTGCCGGCAGCTTCCGAGATGGCACTCGTGTAGCAGATATCAATCCTGAATTATGGTGCAATCTGTTCCTGGCCAACAGGGAAAAGGTTGCGGATGAAATAGACAAATATATGGAGCAGCTGGCGCTGTGGCGCGACGCTCTGCGCAGTGATGACGGCGAAAAGCTGAAGGAACTGATGCGCAAGGCGGGAGCACGGAGAAGGGAGCTTTTTTAATGAAGAAAATTCATGTTGCATTAGGCGCTCATGCCTATGATATTGAAATAGCCGCCGGCCTGCTGCCGCAGGTCGGCTCTAAGGTTGCAGCGTTGCTGCCGAAGGCACGCAAGGCTGCAATTATAAGCGATACAAATGTTGCACCGTTATATGCAGCAAAATTACAGGCTAGCCTCGAAGAGGCTGGCCTTGTTGTGCATAAGGTGGTAATTGAAGCCGGTGAGCAAAGCAAGAACATGCAGGTGCTCAGCGATGTATTGGAACAGCTTGCTGCAGCAGGGCTTACGCGCACTGACGTTGTGCTGACGCTTGGCGGCGGTGTTGTCGGTGATTTGGGCGGCTTTGCCGCTGCCAGCTTTATGCGTGGCATTGCCTTTGTGCAGATACCAACCTCACTGCTGGCGCAGATTGACAGCAGCGTGGGTGGCAAGGTAGCTGTAGATTTAAAGGCCGGCAAAAATCTTGCCGGTGCTTTTTATCAGCCGAAGGCTGTATTTATCGACACAGATTTACTGGCAACGCTTTCTACCAGATTTTTGCATGACGGTCTGGCAGAAGCGATTAAATACGGCTGCATTAAGGATGCGGCGCTTTTTGAAAAAATTGCCGGCTATGCCGATGATGCGGAGCTGTTGGCAGATATTGACAGTGTTGTTGCCACCTGCTGTGCAATAAAAGCGCGCATTGTAGAGCAGGATGAATTTGATACGGGCCTGCGTATGCTGCTGAATTTCGGTCATACCTTGGGACATGCTGTAGAGCAGCATTTTGGCTACAGCAGCTTCACGCATGGCGAGGGTGTGGCGATTGGCATGTATCAGCTGACAAAGCGCACCGAAGAGCTGGGAATGACAGCCAAAGGCAGCGCCGAGCGTATTAAGAGCGTACTTGAAAAGTACAATTTGCCGTTGACTGCGGGCGTAGAAAAAGCGCAGCTGCTTGATACAATGGCAAGAGATAAGAAAAAGAACGGCAACAGCATTACCCTCATTATTTTGCAGCAGATAGGCGAGGGCGTACTGCAGAAAGTTGATTGGCAGGAAGTGCCAAAGTATTTGGGGTGAGGCTAAATGGAAAAGGTAAAAATTTATCCTGTAAAATTGGCAGGAACGGTGCAGGTGCCGTCATCTAAAAGCATGGGACACAGAGAAATCATTTGTGCAGGTCTTGCAGGCGGCACCAGCATTGTCGATAATATCAGCATGTCCAAGGATATTGAAGCAACGATGCGCGTTCTGCGTGCTATGAATGTGAGCGTGGACGAAATCCCCAGCATGCTAGAGGGACGTAAGGCTTTGCAGATTACAGGCACAGGTCATCCGATTGCAGCGGCAGATAATGTTGACTGCGGTGAATCCGGTTCCACCTTACGCTTTTTTATTCCTTTGGGAGCAAATCTTGGCTGTCCGCTGACCTTTATCGGTCATGGCAAGCTGGTATCGCGTCCTTTGCAGGCGTATTATGATATTTTGGATAAGCAGTTTGTGCAATATTTTAATGATAACGGCAATCTGCCGTTGACGGTTAACGGTCACCTGATGCCGGGTAAATTTGAACTGCCGGGCGATGTCAGCAGTCAGTTTGTCAGCGGTCTGCTTTTTGCTTTGCCGTTATTAAAGGGTGATTCCGAAATTATCATTACTTCGCCGCTGGAATCTGCTTCTTATGTAGATATGACACTGAATTGTCTGGCAAAGTACGGCGTAAAGGTAGAAAATGTAGATGGCGCACACCGTCATTATCTTGTACCCGGCAAGCAGCATTTCAAGGCACAGGACAGCAAGGTTGAGGGCGATTGGTCGCAAGCAGCCTTTTGGACTGTCGGTGGTGCTTTGGGTGCAGGCATTACGGCAAGCGGTGTAGATTTTGCTTCACTGCAGGGTGATAAGGCTGTGGTAGAAATTATGCAGCGCATGGGTGCTGATATTGCTAAAAATGCCGACAGCGTAACTGTGAACAGCAGTGCAACGCAGGCAACGGTAATAGATGCTTCTGACTGCCCTGATATTATTCCTGTACTTACTGTTTTGGCAGCAGTAAGTGAGGGAACGACGAAGATTATTAACGCAGGACGCCTGCGTATCAAGGAATGCGACAGGCTGGCGGCTATTACAAACGAATTAAATAAAATGGGTGCGGCGATTACGGAAGAGCAGGAAGGCCTTACGATTAGCGGCAAGCCTGAGGGACTGCGCGGCGGTGTAGAGGCAGATGCCTGGAACGACCATCGTATTGCCATGAGTCTGGCTATTGCCGCACAATGCTGCGCAGAACCGATTACATTAACCGGTGCAGGCAGTGTAAGCAAGTCTTATCCTGACTTCTGGCAGGATTACAAGAGCGTAGGCGGAAAAATTGAGGTGCTGGCATGAGCGGAATTTTTGGCATGAATATAAAAATGGCGATATACGGCGAATCGCATGGCAAATCCATCGGCGTAGTGCTGGACGGACTGCCGCCGGGATTGGCGCTTGATGAAGCAGCGATTGCTGCCGAAATGGCGCGTCGTGCTCCCGGACAGAATGCGTTGAGCACAGCACGCAAGGAAAGCGATATGGTAGAAATCCAAAGTGGCTTCTTCAATGGCTTTACAACAGGTACGCCGCTGTGCGCACGTATCATCAACAGCGACCAGCATTCCAAGGATTACAGTATTCTGGCAGATAAGATGCGCCCCGGTCATGCAGATTACGCAGGCCATGTGCGTTATCAGGGCTTTAATGATTATCGCGGCGGCGGTCATTTTTCCGGTCGCCTGACGGCACCGCTCGTTTTTGCCGGTGCTGTAGCCAAGCAGGCGCTGGCGCAGTACGGTATTGTTGTCGGTTCGCATATTCTGCAGATTAACGATATTAAAGAAGAACGCTTCAATCCTATGGGTGTAAGTGATGCAGAATTAGCAGCGCTGCATGCGAAAAAGTTTGCTGTTATGGATGATACTGTCGGCGCAAAAATGCAGGAGCGCATTTTGCAGGCCAAGAGTGAGCTTAACAGCGTGGGTGGTGTAATTGAAGCCATTGCACTGCATTTGCCTGCGGGCATCGGAGCACCGTATTTTGATTCCGTGGAAAGCATGCTGAGCCATGCGCTGTTTTCCGTGCCTGCTGTTAAAGGTGTAGAATTTGGCGATGGCTTTGGCTTTGCCGGGCTGACGGGTGCTGAAGCAAATGACGCTTTGCATTATGTTGATGGCCAGGTGCAGGCGCTGACGAACCACAACGGCGGCGTTACCGGTGGCATTACCAACGGTATGCCTTTGGTAGTGCGCGTGGCAATTAAGCCTACGCCGTCGATTGCGCGCGAGCAGCAGACGGTGAGCCTTAAGGAGCAGGCGGATACAACGCTGGCGATTGTCGGAAGGCATGATCCCTGTATTGTGCAGCGTGCTGTGCCTGTTATCGAAGCAGTGGTAGCGTGGACGCTGTGGGATTTACTTTTAGAAGCGAAGAAATGGGAGAAATAAAATGCAGGAGCTTGATTTAGAAAAAATCCGCCAAGAAATAGATAAGGTTGACCAGCAGCTGGCAGACGTACTAGAAAGCCGTTTGCAGCTTGTTATGCAGATAGCTGCCTATAAAAAATCCAAGGGACTGCCTGTTAAGGACAAAAACCGTGAAGCTAAGGTTATTGAAAAGGTTGCAGGCTTTTTGGAGAACAAGGAATATTCCGTGGCTGTAAAAAATATTATGCGCGGTATTATCGATCAGGCCTGTCTGCTGGAAGAAACTGCGCTGTCGGAAGAAAACGACAAAACCTATGAGGTTGCTTGCTTCGGTCCTGCAGGCTCCTTTACACATCAGGCGTTAGAGGAATATTTTCATGGACGCCGCTACAATCGTCATCACTTCCAGACCTTTGAAGAGGTAATTGCCAGTATCAGCGACGGTACGATGGATTACGCCGTGCTGCCGATTGAAAATTCTTCGACCGGCGGTATTACCGAGGTATATGATTTACTGCGCCAATATGACTGCAGCATTGTAGGCGAGCAGTGCGTAAAGATTGAACAAAATCTTTTAGGCTGTGAGGGTGCATCACTTGGCACGATTAAAACAGTTTACTCGCATCCGCAGGGCTTGAAGCAGTGCGCTGATTTCTTCCATGATTATCCGGATATAGAGCAGATTCCTTATTTCAGTACATCCAAGAGTGCGGAGGAGGTTGCCGAAAAGCAGGATGTAACCTTAGGTGCTATTGCAGGTAAGCAGGCAGCAGAGCTATATAATTTGAAGGTTATTGCGCCGGCCATCAATAGCAACAGCAACAATTATACCCGCTTTGTTATTATCGCCAAAAAACCGGAAATCGTAGCGAACGCAAATAAGATTACGCTGATTGTTGCCGTGAAGCACGAAACTGGCTCGCTGTATAAGATGCTTGCCAGCTTCTACCATATGGGCTTGAATATGCTGAATCTGGAATCACGACCGATTGTCGGCAAAACGTGGGAATACTTTTTCTACATCGATGTCACCGGTAATCTGGCAGATCCGCTGGTTATTGATGTGATGGAAGAAATAAAATCGAAGAGCACATATTGCAAGGTTCTTGGCAATTATCGTGCTTACGAGCGAAAGGAATAAACAGATGAAGCATTACGGACTTTTAGGCGGTAAGCTGGGACACAGCCTTTCACCGCAGATTCACGAGCTGTTTTTTAAGTATACGGGTATCGAAGGAGATTATACGCTGCTGGAAACTCCGCAGGAGGATTTGCCTAAGCGCATGGAGGAGCTGCGTGCCAATTATGCGGGCAGCAATGTTACCATTCCGCATAAATTGCATGTTATGCCGCTGTTGGACAGCATTACACGTGAGGCTAAGGCTATCGGCGCTGTAAATACGATTAAATTTGATGAAAACGGTGCCGAAGGCTACAATACCGATTACTTCGGCTTTGGCAGAATGCTGGAATACAACAATATTGATGTGCGTGCTAAGCGTGTTGCTGTGCTAGGTACCGGCGGCGTTGCGCGTGCGGTTGTCAAATATATGGTTGATAAGCGTGTCGGCAAGCTGTATCTTGTTACGCGAGATGTTGCCCATGTTGATAAGGATTTCCTTAAGATTGCGCCTAAGTGCAAGTTTATTGATTATGACGGCTTAGCAGCGCTGACCGGTGATGTGATTGTCAACTGCACGCCTGTGGGCATGTATCCCAAGGTTAATGCTGCACCGGTTACGCCTGAGGAAATCAGCAATTTTGATGCTGCTGTAGATTTGATTTATAATCCTAAGCAGACATTGTTCTTGAAGCAGGCTGCCGAGGCGAAGATGCAGACTGTCAATGGTTTGTTCATGCTTGTGGCGCAGGCTGTGGCTGCTCAGGAAATCTGGCAGGGCGAAAAATACGACAGCGAATTAATCGTCAAAATCATGCAGGATTTGGAGCAGAATATATGAAAAATATCGTGCTGATTGGTATGCCGGGCTGCGGCAAAAGCACCTTTGGCAAGCGTATGGCCAAACGTTTGCAGCTGCCGTTTTATGATGCCGATTCTGTCCTCGAAGAGCGTGAGCAGCGCACGATAAAGGCTTTCTTCGCGGAAAGCGAAGATGCATTCCGCGCAGCGGAAACGCGCACGTTGGCGTATTTGGCGGAATGTGACGGAGCTGTTATCGCAACAGGTGGAGGTGCCGTAAAGCGTGCGGAAAACATGGAGCTGCTGAAGCGCGGCGGTGTTGTGGTTTTTATCGACCGCAAACCGGAAAACATCATCGGATGTATTGCCGGTGATGCGCGTCCGTTGCTTGCTGCCGATAAGCAGAAGCTTTATACTTTATATAACGAGCGTATTGCGCTGTACCGCCGATATGCGGATTATACTATTGATAATAATGGCGATTTCGGCAGAGTTCTGCATGAGCTGCTGAATATTGCCGCTAAGCTGGAGGGATAAAGATGCGTAAAATTTTAGTTTTGAATGGTCCTAACATTAATATGCTGGGCATCCGTGAAAAAAATATCTACGGTCGTGATGATTATGACAGCCTGTGTGCTTACATCCGTTCTGCGGCTGACCGCCTTGGCGTAGAGGTGGAGCTGCTGCAGAGCAATTATGAGGGCGATATAGTTACCGCTATTCAGAATGCTTACGGTCATTTTGACGGCATTGTTATCAATCCGGCGGCGTTTACGCATTACAGCGTAGCAATTTTGGACGCATTAAAGGCAGTAAATATTCCTGCGATTGAGGTGCATATCAGCAACATCCATCAGCGTGAGGAGTTCCGCCATCATTCTGTAACGGTGGCTGGCTGCGTCGGCCAGATTTGCGGCCTGGGATTTGCGGGCTATGCCTTGGCAATGGAAGCTTTGAGTGTGTATGAAGCAAAATAGCATATGAAAAATAAACAGTCTCCGCAGCTTTGCTTTCGGAGGCTGTTTTGTTATAATGGTTATAGAGTAATATTTGCTGACAGAAGCAGTTTTGTCTGTTGAATTTTCATAATAGTAAGACAATGTTAAATTTGTTCTTGGAGGTGACATTATGGGTAAACGTGTAGTAATCGTCGGCGGGGTGGCCGCCGGTATGAAAACGGCGGCGCGCTTGCGCAGGCTGGATGCCGAAGCAGAGATTATCGTGCTGGAACGCGGACCGCAGCTGAGCTATGGCGCCTGCGGCTTCCCGTATTTTATCAGCGGTGAGGTCAAGAGCATGGACAGCTTTGACCATACACCGCAGGGAGCCTTGCGCGACAGTAATTATTTTGCGGCCGTGAAGGGCATTGACGCCCGCTGCGGCTGTAATGTGCAAAAAATAGACAGAGTGCAAAAATGCGTGCATTATCTGGAAAAGGAAGAGCTGAAACAGCTGTCTTATGACGTGCTGGTGTTGGCAACTGGCAGTACGCCGGTGAAGCTTCCCTTGCCTAATGCTGATGCCGCAGGTATTCACAGCTTCTGGTTCCCGTGGGATGTTGAAGCGGTAGATAAGGAAATTGCCGAAGGCA
Organism: Phascolarctobacterium succinatutens CAG:287; assembly: GCF_000434895.1. GTDB lineage: Bacteria > Bacillota > Negativicutes > Acidaminococcales > Acidaminococcaceae > Phascolarctobacterium_A > Phascolarctobacterium_A succinatutens_A. The sequence continues at coordinate 42,967 of NZ_FR892804.1, read as the reverse complement.
ACGTTAAGGATGTAGTAATCATCGGCGCAGGCTTTATCGGTCTGGAACTGGCAGAAGCTTTTGTGCGCCGCGGTTTGCATACCAGCGTTCTGGAACAGCAGGACAGACTGCTGCCGCAGCTGCTTGATGAGGATATGGCAGCACTGCTGCTGCGTGATACGAAAAATCCGTTGCTCGATATTTTTCTGGAGGAAAGAGCAGGTGCCTTTACCATAGAAAACGGTAAAGTTAGCGGAGTGCAGACAGATAAACGCGTAATCCCGGCACAGCTGGTTATCTTTGCCGTCGGCGTGCGTCCGAATGTGGAGCTGGCGCGCGAGGCCGGTCTTGCTATAGGTCCGAGCGGTTGTATTGCGGTTAATGAATACCTGCAGACAAGCGATGATGCAATTTATGCCGGAGGTGACTGTGCGGAAAATACTCATCGTGTCAGCGGAGCCAAGGTGTTTGTGCCTATGGGTTCTACCGCCAACAAGCATGGCCGTGTAATTGCGGATAATATCTGCGGAGCGCGGAAGCAATATCCCGGTGTCCTGGGGACTGCCGCCTGTCGCTTCTTTGCGCAGGAAGCCGGGGCAACCGGTTTGAACGAGCGGACTGCACGGCAGGCCGGTATTGATTTTGCAAGCGTAGTTGTACCAGGCTCTGACCGTTTGGGTTATATGCCGGGAGTAGGACGTATTGTGCTGAAGCTGTTGGCGGAAAAGAGCAGCGGACGCGTATTGGGTGCGCAGGCTGTCGGAGCGAGCGTAGCTAAGCGTATTGATACATTGGCGGCGGCAATTTCTTTAGGTGCAACGCTGGAGGATTTGTCCGGATTTGATCTGGCTTATGCGCCGCCGTTTAATACGCCGATTGAGAATATTGCAACGGCAGCTAATGTCCTGCAAAATAAACTTGACGGACAGCTGCGCAGCATTAATACTGTAGACTTTGAAAAGGACCGTACGCAGGAGGATTATTTATTCGTTGATGTACGCACACCGGCAGAGGTAGCAGCTAAGCGTATTGCCGACATTCCGTCGAGAGTAAATCTGCCGCTTGATACCTTGCGGACAGCGGATATCAGCAAGCTGGATAAGCAGCAGAAAATAGTTACAGCCTGCCAGATTGATTTGCGTGGCTACGAAGCGGAGGTTATCCTGCGCGCCCGCGGCTTCCGTGATGTTTACAGCCTGGAGGGAGGCATGAGCGGTTGGCCGTATGCAACGGAAAGCGATAACGACAAAAAGTAAGCATTTTAATATTGTTATGCAAGGAGGAGAAAAGCATGAGTGAATTTAGCGAAAAAATGGGCATGGCAGCAGGCAACAATTTTAAGAGCGGGTATAACTGCTGCGAAGCGATTGTGCAAACCTTTCGCAAGGAGGCAGGCGTGAATATTGATGATAACGCTTTCCGTCTGTGCTCCGGATTTGGCGGTGGCATTGGTCATGCGCGCGACTTGTGCGGAGCGATGGCAGGCTGTGTGATGGTCATCAGTACGCTGGCCGGCCGCAATCAGCCGAGCGATAAACCATTGGCAGAAATTTATCCGCTGACATTGGAATTCCATGAGCGCTTTGCTAAGGAATTCGGCTCCTGTGCCTGCGGTGATTTGATGCCTTACGAGTTTAATACGCGTGAGCATTTGAAAAATTGCCTGAAACTGGTGAATAAGGTGGCGCAGCTGCTGGCTGTGTATCTGGAAGAAAAGGAATTGCTGAAGTAATAATGATAAGCTAAAAGGGACTGTCGCGTAAGTTGATTTTATTTGCGGTGACAGTCCCTTTGGTGTTTTGTTGTTAATGTTTTTAGTGATTTTTGAATGGTAAAAGTACTTGAAAGAATGAATGAAAATAATTGAGATTCTTGCCGTCAACGTGCTATACTAATATTAGAAATTTGTTGAAAATTTTTTGCAGGAGTGGGGCAAAGAAAATGGTTATCTGACGGATACCTACCTTGCTGCACAGGATAGATATAAGGCATATTTGGACTATTTTAGGATTGCGTATTGAGCAGAAAGAGAATGCCTTATGCACAAAATATTATTCATCTGCCACGGCAAATGAGTGGGCAGGCGGTCCAAGCTGCGATAAACGTGGCAAAATGCAGCAAGATAGGGCGATTACTACCAGTTCTACTACTAACGTATGGGACTGCGCCGCGCATATGTAACTTGACAAATAAAAGCAAAGAATAGTGAAGAATCAAAATGACCACATTGGGGTAGAGATTACGCTCCAGTGTGGTCATTTGTTTTAGTGCAGAATTTAACTGATGCAGTTCATGATGATACTGATCATAACGTCTTTCTCTTCCGGCCTTGATTCAGCTATCATGATAACAAGTGCAACGAGGGTGTGGTCATCAATCAGTTTTTCATGATTTGTAAAGAGAACGCCGTTCCTATCCAAAAAATATAAAAACATGGTAGCTGCAATCCGTTTATTACCATCGGAAAAACTGTGGTTTTTGGTGACGAAATAAAGCAGATTGGCAGCTTTCTCTTCAAGGGAAGGGTAGATGTCCACACCGGCAAAGCTTTGATAAATATTGCCGATACTGCCTTTGAAGGAATCATCTTTTTCATTCCCAAAAAGCTTTGAATCAGATGAGAATTTCATCTCGTCAATTACTTTTCTGCATTCTTCGTAAGTCAGAATATACGTGGTTTTATTGCCTTTAGGCTTTTCTAGTTTTTGATGATCATAATCATCCAGTAAATCGAGGGCTTTGTTATATCGCTCGACAACAGTAAGTACTTGTTTGGCATCCAAGGCAGTTTCCAATCGTTTCATGATGCTGAGTACTTGATTTAATTGATTTAACCGTTGCTGATTGATGGCATATCCCTTGATTATGTACTCCTTAAGAACAGAATTGGCCCACTTTCTAAAAGCTACGCCACGTTTGGATTTTACGCGGTAGCCAACGGAAATGATGACATTAAGATTGTAGTATTCAATTAGTCTTTCGACTTGACGCATTCCTTCTAATTGAACTGTCGCAAATTTTGCGACAGTTGAAGTACCGCTTAATTCTTCATTTATAGCGTTCTTTATATGTTTGCCAATTGTCTTGATATCGCGATCAAATAGTGTTGCCATTTGCTGGCGATTGAGCCAGACAGTTTCATCTTTTGCAGAAATCGGAACTTCTAACTTTATTTCATCATCTTCGAATATTACAAGTTCGTTATCCATCGTGTACCTCCGAGAATACAATCATTTATATAGATTCCTTTTTTAAGCAGCACCAATCCAACCATAACCCTGGACAGCCATATCAACAAAATGATTCATCAATAACGATACTTTAGAATCAAACGCTAATTTATCATAGCTATCCGGTAAATCTTCATTCAAAGATAACTCTACCTCATATTTCAATTTAGCACGTGGTTGTTCATCCTTATACCAATCTACCACAAGCAGACTACTTCGGTTGTCTACCAATTTTTTGTATAGGTGCTTGGCCGATAATTTAACTTTTTGTTCTTCGGCTTGTGTTAATTTTTTTCCAGCACTAAGCAAATCGTAAATTTCTAGCTCTTCTTCGGAGAGCCCTTCAGTATTAGCTCAATCGTTTTCTTGGCATAGTTCTTCAAAGAATTTCAGCAAGCGTTCATAATAATCTTCGTTTTCAGTACCTCCCGCATTATAAGAATCAATAATGCGTTTGTATCGTTCCGAAAATTTTATTCGTGTACAATTTTTTCTAAGCATTTGTTCTAAGGCACGAGCTAAGAACTCTTTTAAATCGTTGATTTCTATAGCTTTATACTTGGCAACTTTTATCTCTTTTCGAAGTTGATTAACATCTACTTTAGAAAGGTCAATTACTTTTGTTCCTTCTATTTTATATTGAGTAGGAGATTTTTGACTATTACCTAAAAAATCTTTGTTTGCCATTACACTACCATCTAAAATTTGATTCATTTTTAGCCTAGCACGTGCTACTTTTTCATCATCGATAGTGTGGCAGAAAAGTCCATGAAGATATAACAATGGTGAGAATTTATCATTATACCAATTCTTTTCAAAAATTTCTGGCTTCGAAGCCTCATAAAGATTTGTCAATGTGTTGAGGATAACTTTGAATTTTTCTTTATTATCGTCTTTGGCTATAATTGTGTCATATGCACGTCTAAGTGCGTCTAATTTATCTAATGTATTTGAATCTGCAATAATTTTTCCTATATTTATATCAAGAGATAGTAGGAAAGAATCTGCTTCATCAATTGTTTTGTCGATATATCCTATTAATTGGTTAATATCTTTTGCAGGAAATTCTGTTCCATCATCACCGGTAGCATATTCTGTCAACGCTTTCTTCATGTACTTAAAGACATTCACATAATCCACGATAATTCCGGCAGGTTTTCCTGGATACACTCTGTTAGCACGAGCAATGGCTTGCATAAGCGTGTGTCCTTTCATCGGCTTATCGAGATAAAGTGTAGAAAGGTTCTTTACATCAAATCCTGTTAACCACATGGCACATACAAATACAAGATGAAGGGGGTCATTAGGGTCCTTGAATCTATCCTCGATATCTTTGCCATCAGGTGTGATTTCTTTCATCTTTGCACGATGCTCAGATATATTTAAACCTTGCTTAGCAAACTTGGCTTCTTCGTCATTATCTTCAGAAATGATAACGGCCATTTTAACCTTATTCATATAAGCAAGAATTCTAGTAAGCTGCTCACGTTCTTCCTTGGTAGAAGCAGTGTTGCGCTTTTTCATAATATTTTGCTTTTCAATAGCCCAGTAATGCTGAACCTTGTCATACATTTTGACAGCAGTATATTTATCGACAGATACAACCATACCTTTTCCGAGAAATCCTCGTCTTGGGAAGTGGTAGGCAATATCCTGTGCCACTTTATCTAAGCGGTCATCTCTCTTGATAACTTCAAGGATACGGGAAGATGAATTCTCTAATAGTCTTGTCTCATCTTCATTAAGATTTTCTTCTTCAATGATATCTACGACATCATCATCTAAAAAGTCGTTTTCAAGGCCAACTTCAGGCACACGCCTAGAATAGAATAATGGTACAGTAGAACCGTCTTCGACAGACTGAGCAAAGTTATATTCTGATACATAATCACCAAACCATTGATTTGTAAGACGTTTTGTACCAAGCAGCGGAGTTCCTGTAAATGCTACAAAGTTAGCATTCGGAAGTGCAGTTCTCATGTTTTCTGCCAAATCCTTATATTGCGTTCTGTGGGCTTCATCGACAAGGACGATAATATCATCACGAGTTGAAAGAACTGGATACTTCTTTGTTTTATCGTATCTGAACTTATGAATCAAAGTAAAGATGAATGCCTTATTGGTAGTCAAGAAATCTCTTAACTGCTTGCTGTCCTTTGGCTGGCATTCTTCTTTAGAACCAATAACCTCTGTACGCACAAAGTTCTTATAAATCTGTGTATCCAAATCTTCACGGTCTGTAATAACGAGGAACGAGAAATTACCTGCAACTTTACGTTTTACCTTACGGGCAAACATAACCATAGAGTAGGATTTGCCAGAACCTTGTGTATGCCAGAAAACACCAAGCTTACCATTTAATTTTTTTCTGTTTTCAACAGATTCCATAAGGTTATTTACACCAAGGTACTGATGATTCTTAGCGATAATCTTGATTCTCTGATTTTCAAACAATATGAAATTCTCAATATAGTCAATTAGTCTTTTCTTGTTAAGAAGACCATCAACGAAATATCTGACAGAGCTATCATTAACATTATCAGCTGCAAGGATAGCTCCACGATTCAGTTTTTCTTTTTCGCTATCAATCTTGAGCCATTCAAAAAAATAGTCGTAGGTTGCATTAAATGCACCAAGCTTAGTCTCAAAACCATTTGAAAGCACACAAATCTGATTAAATGCAAATACGTTAGGAATATCCCGCATATAATCTTTGAGATTCTTGTTATATGCTTCTTCAACTTTAACAATGCTATTTTTCAGTTCAATAAACACAAGTGGCATACCATTGACAAAGATAAGGATATCCGGTCTTCTGTAGTAGACCTTACCCTGAATCCACATCTGAGATACCGCTGTGAAAGTATTGTTCTCCGGATGCTCAAAGTCTATCAATTTTACAAAATCGAAATCTTCCTTGCCATTCCTACGAACTGTGATTTTTATATTATTACGAATCTGCCTGTATAATTTGTAGTTGGTATCTACGATATCCGTTCCTGTATAATCCTGCCTTAGATTCTTTACTATCTCTTTGATTTTATCCTCTTCGATAGTTGGATTAATGCGCTTAAGAGAGGACAGCATAACATCCGGAAGAACACATTCTTTCTTAGAATTTCTTCCTGTGCCATCATGCAAATCATCACGCTTGCTTGGATCAGCATCGCAAATGAGGATGTCATATTCAAATGGTTCAGCTTTTAGCTTTGAAAGTATAGCCTGCTCTATATCGTCTTCTGATATGAAGTTACGCATATGAACACCTCCCTAAACTTCAAGTTTTCCACTCATTAGACGTGGTAATAGCATATCTCTCTGCTTTATAAGTAAATCATTTTGACAATTCAAGTCATCCACAATATCTATCATAGGCTGCACTTTTTCAACAAATGCTTCAATCAATTCAGCTGTTGGTAATAGAATTTTCTTGTTTAACAGTACCTTTGGTTTTAAATGCAATACGTTTGCTCCATTCGCAAACTGAGAAAAAAATTTGGAATAAAATCCGTATCGGCACATGCAATAAAAGAATACATTTGGCACTTTCAGATTTACTTTAACAAGGTCTGCAGAAATAGCAGATGTTCCTGAAATCTGTGGGATTAGTGCAACAGAACCTACTGTTCTTCTATCCTGTGTCATATCTGTTACGCCAAGGATTAAATCTCCAACTGCGACAATTTGTGAGTCTTTGTATTTGCCATTGTATTGCTTTGTACCATCGCGTCTAAAACCACCATATGACTGAATATTTTTTAAATTAATTAGATTAATCCCATCATCACAATTTATCTCATCTGAAGAATATGAAATGCCTCTATCAAACGAAGCAATGTCACCTAACTGAACATAACGCCAAGATGATGGAATACCCTCGATAAAACTTTCATTTTCATATCCCGGAAAACGGAATCTCACAAACCATTCCTTGTAGAGATTTTCAGCCATTTGCTCTAAAAGACGGATACGTTTGTTATTGTTTTCGATGGCAGTATCGTAAGTAGATAAAATAGATGCAACTTTTACTTGCGTATCATAATCTGGCACCCTAAGCTTTACTCTACAAATTTTATCCAAACTCAAATTATCTTGGGTTGTGCCTTTAGAAATCTGTTGAAAGTATAATTTTAGTTCATCGAACAAATACTTAACGTATGTTGTGTCTGATACATTCTCGTACGGCAAGAATCCAACGATACTATCTGGGAAACATGCATCCATACCAAGTATGGCAGAGTCCGCAATATTGGCTGCAATAGTGAAACATAATGTTCCTTTTTTCCAAAGTTTACTTTGTTTTAACCCCACGTCATTATATGTTTGTGTATAATCTACCAAATGTAGATTAGCCTTTTTTACATCACCTGTTTGGATAAAGGGATATTCCCCACCGTATAATATGGAGTCGTTTCTTGGTCTATGCTTTGATTTACCACGATTCACAGTACCGAGATCTGTTATTTTTACTATTTTATGCTCATTCATATCACTAACCCAACAATTCTTTCAGATTATTTGCGATGAGTTTTTCCAAGGATTTTGCCTCGGCACTTAATGTAGTGAACTCAGCATTTAAAGAATACATTTCTTCTTTGAATTCTTCTTGTGTTAATCCATCATCTTCAATGACTACTCCGACATAACGTCCTGCATTAAGGGAATAGTCTTGGTCAATGATTCCGTCTTCACCGTCCATAGGTGCAGCTTTGCAAAGACCGATAACATCAGCGTATACACCATCCGGGAATCGTTCTGTCAGCCAGTCAATCTGTGACTGCCAATATGATTTTGTAAGAACTTCTTTGTCATCAGAAGATTCCGGTGCATTGGCAAGCTTTACTTTGTACTCATCAATTAAATCTACAAGTGCCTGTGTATCGCCATGATAAAGCTTTGTGATAACACCAAGATTTTTAATCTGCTCATCGGAGAACTTTCTGTGTGCTCTGTCAACCTGAGTAAATATATTTCTTGCATCGATAAATAAGATTTCATTTTTCTTGTCAGTATTTGGCTTTTGCTTATCAAAAAACCAAAGAGTAGCAGGAAGCGTAACTGATGAGAACATATTAGAAGGCAGTGTAACCATCTGAGAGATGATACCTTCTTCAATCATTTTCTTTCGAATATCGTATTCTGAACCGGATGCGTCAGATGCAGAATTGGCCATAACTAGTGCAGCCTTACCATTCTTGTTTAAGGCAGTAGCAAAATAGCCTATCCATAAATAGGTAGCGTTAGGCACAGTTTCTTTCTTGTCAGATTTATTCTTGGTTGATTTGCTTTTGTTTCTTGGCACACCGTATGTGTTAAAACGAGCGTCATCAGAAACCTTATCAACAACAACTTCATCTACGTTGAATGGAGGATTTGCCATTACATAATCAAACTGTCCGAATGCGTTGTATGGGTCAGAGTAGAATGAGTTTGCTTCTGTGATATCGCCACGAACATTATTAAGAAGCAAATTCATTTTTGCCAATTTTACAGTGTCTGGCTCCTTCTCAACACCATAGCAACGGAACTTCATTTGCTCGCTTTCACTGGCATTATGGTTATGCATGTATCGTGCAGCCTGTACGAACATACCTCCGGAACCGCAGGCTGGATCTAAGAACTTCTTTTCGCCTGGCTGCGGATTTAAAACTTCTACCATATATCTAACAACAGTTGCAGGCGTATAGAATGTTCCACCATCCTTACCTTCTGCAAGAGCGAAGTTACCTAAGAAATATTCATAGATTTCTCCGAAGATATCGATAGTGCTGTTTTCAGGAATATCTTTAAATATACGCACAATATTAGAAAGAAGTTCAGGTTCTTCTTCCGGTACTAACTGAGCGTATACTTCTTTTGGAAGCACGCCGTCCATTTTAGGGTTCTCATCCTCAATGGCTTCCATAGCTTTCTTTACAAGGGTAGCTTTGTTTGCATCGTCTGGTGCATCATTAAGAAAATCATAATAAGCATACTCTGGAAGATAGAAGCCGCACTTCTCAATAGAAATCTCTTTCTTGGATTTTTCCATACGTCCGCCTTTAAGACGATTGTATTCTGTTTCAATTTCTTCCTTATGTTGTTTGTATAAAATATCTGCGTACCTAAGGAAGATAAGTCCTAAGATAGGTTGTCCATATTTATTTGCAGCTAAATGCGCACTTGCACGAAGTACATCGGCAGAATGCCATAATCTATCTTTTAGTTCTTTCAATTCTTTATCTGTCATAACAATAGTTATCCTTCCTTATTTTATATTTTGTTCCATGCTTGTTCTAAATTTGTAAAGTCAATACTATGTAAAACACAAAATTCTTGGATTTTTTTCATAGCACTCATGTTCGGCTTGCTCTTTCCGTTTTCCCAACGGTTAACGGTAGAAAAAGAAACTTCTAAAGCTCTGGCAAATGCTTCCTGCGAAAGGAAACATTTTTTACGGATGCTCTTAATTTCATCTGAATATGTCATTTTTCATATCTCCTAAATCACGATTACTACTATAGCATTATTATAGCATTATTATAGCATTATTATAGCATTAT
>NZ_FR892804.1:31053-33176 GCF_000434895.1 Phascolarctobacterium succinatutens CAG:287 | reverse complement strand
ATATATATTTCTACTTTACCTATCTTCAAGGAAATTTTCTTGGAGATTTGTTTATTTCCACCGGAATTTTGCCTTACTAAACAACTTAGTAAGATAGAGGGGCAAAAAATGACAAATCTTGTTCGAATTTGTAACTTCTTGTGGCTGCAAAAAAGAATTAGGGGTTGAAAAATTCGGTAATACATGAAGGAAAAAAATCCCTATCACAAAGGATGCAGCTGATATGTTTCAGGCTATCATAGAAGATAGATTGCTGCCTAAACGAGAAATGCTAATAGATGGCTATGGTGGTTTTCTGTACTATGATGATAAATGTATGCCGCTAGTGGTATTGCATTGGCAGCACAGCTTTAACCACATGGTAGCTAGATACAACGATATTTACAGAATACAGATGCCAAATATAACCCCTCATGTTTGGAGGCATACTTATTGCAGCAATCAGGCCAAAGCAGGAATGAACCCGAAAACGCTTCAGTACCTTACGGGGCATTCAGACATAAGAGTTACGATGAATGTGTACACCCATGTGGGATTGGATGATGCAGAGGAAGAACTGAGACGAATGGAGGAATTCCGTAAAGTGCAGGTAGAGTCCGAAAAGCAGGAAGAAAAGCCGGTGACTCACAGAATGTTTAAGGTAATTTGACAGAAGGTGCATTACATTAAGAAATCATCTTTCGTATTGACAAACAAAGAGCAAATGTGTATAATAAAATTACCTAATGGGTAATTTTATTATACAAGGAGAGAGGATTTGCAAGTAGTATATGAAAGCGAAAAAGTCAAATCACAATGTACGAGTTTGAAAGTCGCAAACAAACTTTTCGGCGGAAATGCAGTATTGGGAAGAACTCTTTTATCTAGAATTAATGCATTGGAACAAGCAGATACAATAAGAGATATTATTGTGCAACCTGCTTTTCATTTTCACGATTTGAAAAATAAAAATGGTAGAAATTTGGAAGGCTATTTTGCTATAGATGTAAAATCACGTAGAGATCAGTGGAGAATAATTCTTCAGCCACTAAACGAAAATGAAGAACCTTTTATTCCTTGTAATATAGATGAAATTTCAGGCATAGTAAAGATTGTAGAAATAAGGGAGGTAAGCAAACATTATGAGTAATTATATTGAGTACAATGATAAAATTGCATTCCATCCCGGCTATTATATTCAAGAAATTGTTGATGAAAGCGGTTTAACGCAGAAAGACTTTGCTAAGCGTTTAGGTACTACTCCTAAGAATTTAAGTATTCTTATAAGAGGAGAACAAAGCCTATCAGTAGATATAGCAATGAAGTTATCCAGAATGATGGGTACAAGTGTAACCTATTGGATGAATTTACAAAATGCGTTTGATGAACTCGTTGCAGAATTCGCGTACGAGAATGAAATCAAAGCTGAGAAAAAGATTTTCGAGTATTTGGATTATAAATATTTTAGAGATAATTATGGATTGCCAAACTTGCCAAGAAAAGTTGATGAACAAATAAAAGAAGTTAGAGAATTTTTAAATGTGTCCAGTTTGACCGTGCTTTGTGAAAGAGATATGGCGGTTAGCTTTAGAAGCGCAACAAGCGAGCTTTCGGAATCTAATACTGTTAAAGCAAACACAATGGTTCAAATTGCTGTAAACAGGGCACTCAAAGTAGATGCACCAAAGTTTAATAAAAGAAAATTTGTAGCTGCCGTCAAATATGCTTTAACATTAACGCAAGAGCACGATTTTTTTTATCCGCTGTTATATAAGGCGTTTCTTGAAGCGGGGGTAATATTTGAAATATTACCTAACTTATCTGGATCAAAAATAAATGGAGCAACAAAGAAGGTCGGAGATAGTATTATGCTCATGGTTAATGATCGAAGGCTTTATGCAGATTCGTTCTGGTTCACTCTTTTTCATGAAATTGGTCATATAATGAATGGAGATTATGGAATATCGTTTGAAACGGAATCTGGAGAACAGGAAGATTTGGCTGATCAATATGCAGAGAATTCTTTGATTCCACCTGAAGCTTATAATCAATTTTCTTCTACTGGATATTTTGATATTAATTCCATAAAAAAATTTGCTCAATCCATCAATAGGGCACCGGGAATTGTAATTGGACGCCTGCTG
>NZ_FR892804.1:20493-31029 GCF_000434895.1 Phascolarctobacterium succinatutens CAG:287 | reverse complement strand
GACGCCTGCTGAACGATGCCAAAATTGATTATAGGGATTCGTCTTTGAAACCATATAGAATTAAGTACAGAGTAAAAAATGTGACTCAGTAAGATGCTTAAGAAAACCAGTTCAAATCTATGAGCGGGTTTTCTTAGTAGTAAGACTTTCTCGTTTTACTACCAACTTTACTACTAAGCGGTAGTAAAATTTTGCCGTATTTCGCTATAATTTGCGTTGCAGCTTGTACTGCAGAAAAAATCAATAATGCCGAAAATAGCCTCAGAACAAGGCAAGATACGGCAGAATTAGGAGTTGAACCACTATGTACAAAATACTTTTCATCTGCCACGGCAACATCTGCCGTTCGCCTATGGCAGAGTTTTTATTGAAGGACATTGTAAAAAAGCGCGGCATTGCCGCTGATTTTGAAATTGCTTCGGCAGCGACGAGCAGGGAAGAAATCGGTAATCCCGTACATTATGGTACGCGTAACAAGCTGGCGCAGCTTGGCATCAGCGTCGCAGGCAAGCATGCAGTACAGGTGACAAAGCGTGACTACGAATATTACGATTTACTGCTGGCTATGGACAGCAATAATATCCGTAATTTGCGTCGTGTAATTGGTGAAGATACGCAGGGTAAGGTGCATCTTTTGCTCGATTATACCGAGCGTAAGGGTGCAAGCATTGCCGATCCGTGGTATACGGGTGACTTTGAAGTGACCTATGACGATATCATGGAAGGTCTGGATGGCTTACTGAAGTATCTGAAATATTAAAACAAACAAATTTCCGCGCAAACCGTTAATAAGTTAACACAATTTGCCATAAAAATAAATAGAATTAATCGAAAACGGTATTTTGCTTGTTTGTTTTAGATTGTGGTGCTACAATAAGTGTTACGGTAAAATAATATAGTTTCCAATGAAGAGAGGTTTTTAAACATGAAATTCGCAACACGTATGGAGCGTATGCAAGCTTCTGAAATCCGCGAGCTGTTAAAATTAACTGCTCAGCCTGATATTATTTCCTTTGCCGGCGGTCTGCCTGCACCGGAGCTGTTCCCTGTAGAAGAAATTGCCAAGGTTTCTCATGACCTGGTACTGAAGGAAGGTCGTCAACTGCTGCAATATGCAACTACCGAAGGCCGTCCGTCCCTGCGTGCAAAAATTGCTAAACGCATGGCTGATAAATATCACACCAACGTTGATCCTGATGACATTCTGATTACCACCGGTTCTCAACAATGCCTGGACTTCGCAGGCAAGCTGTTTCTGGATTCCGGCGATGTTGTTCTGTGTGAAAGCCCGTCTTACCTCGGCGCTTTGAACGCATTCAACGCTTACCAACCGAAATTTGTTGAGGTTCCGACCGATAACGGTGGTCTGATTCCGGAAGAACTGGACAAAATTCTGGAAACCACTCCGAATTGCAAATTTATCTATGTAATTCCTGACTTCCAAAACCCGACCGGTCGTACCTGGTCCATGGAACGCCGTCAAAAATTTATGGAAGTTGTTAACAAACACAACCTGCCTGTACTCGAAGATAATCCGTACGGCGAACTGCGCTATGAAGGCACTATCCTGCCGTCCCTGAAATCTATGGATACCAAAGGCTTGGTTATGTTCCTGGGCACCTTCTCCAAAATCTTCTGCCCGGGCCTGCGTCTTGGCTGGATTGCTGCAGAGCATAGCCTGCTGAGCGAGTTTGTAAAAATCAAACAAAGTGCTGACCTGCATACCTCTAACTTTGACCAAGGCGTTGCAGATGCTTACATGGAACAATACGACCTGGATGAGCATGTTAAAGAAATCGTTGCTCTGTACAAACATCGTCGTGATCTGATTCTCGAATCCATGGAGAAATACTTCCCGGCTGGCACCGAATGGACTCATCCGGAAGGTGGTCTGTTCCTGTGGCTGACCTTCCCTGAAGGCGTAAGCGCACGCAAAGTATTCAACAAATGCATCGAGATGAAGGTTGCCGGCGTTATCGGTGATGCCTTCTATCCGAACCAAAAGACTGACCGCAGCATGCGTATCAACTACTCCAACATGCCGGATGACCGCATTGTTGAAGGTATCCAACGTATGGCTAAAGCAATCAAAGAGTGCATGTAATTCTTTGACGGCTTAAGCTGTCTTGTAAATTTTACAGCTGATAAAAATTTAACCCCTGCAGAAAAATTTCTGCAGGGGTATTTTGTATATATGATGTTTTATGCTTTAGCAGCCTTTAAGGTTCTTTCGAACAGAATGTATAAAACTCCGGCAGCCTCGTCACTGAATTTAAAGATACTGTCGGTACCATCGGTGTGATGGAAGGTTACAATGTTGATGCCGTCAAAATCAGCACCGCTGAGAACGTTGAGTGGGATGTGGAAGGCGTTTTTCTTACCAATGTAAACTAAACGTTGATTAGTAAGGAAGAACATGCCAAGCTCTTCAATAATAGTCATTTCCTCGGTGAATTTGGGATGCTCGATTTTTTCGCCCTTGAAGGCAACAGTTTCATCAATGCGGAATTTGCGTGTCAGCTCATAGTAATTGTCCTCGCGTTCTATCATTTTGTTTTGGCATAGACCGCAGTTGGTATAGGCGTGGCAGATTTCGCCCGGGTTGAGCGGGAAGGCATCCTGCTTGATATCACCTAAAGGCATATGCTCTGCATTCCACAGGCTGCGGTATTTTTCCAGAGCGCTGACAATATTGTTCTTTAATTCGTAAGGGATATCCAATGTTGCGCAATCGGCACGCAGGGCAGCTTCTTCTTCCGGAGTATAACGCTGTGCGTTGCTGATTTCATCAAACTTTAGGTTGAAGTGTGCTTGGAAAACCTGCTTACGCATGGAAAGGCTGTCTTCGTAATCATAGCCGAATAAGTCATTCAATTGTTTGATATCCAGCTTTTCGGTGCCTGCAAGCAAATCGCGGCAGCGGACAAAATAAGCAGCTGTTTTTGCTGCCTTATCAGCCTGCTTTGCCAGATGCGGCGGCAGCTCCAAAATTTCTGCTAAGTGTGCAAGCTGTCCCCAAAGGCTGTCTTCCTTAGTCTGTACTTCGGTAAAGATAACATCCGCCAGCTTGCGGTAAATGCCGCTGCGTTGGTTGAAATTATCATCATTGAATTTTACACCCCATTTTTTCAGGGCGTGATGTACATCATCGGCACTGACAGCCAAAGCGTCTGGTGCTGCAGCCAACAGATTGTTGAGCTCCTTCCAGCCGTTTTCGGTCGGCTTGCTGCCGAACATTTTTGATAAAAAGCCGCATTCTTCTAATTCTTGCATGCTATATGGTTTCAAATTCTGCACTCTCCTTTACAGGCTCAAGGTCTGCATTTTGATTTTTACGTTGATAAAGTTGTCAGCGATTTACTTTATCGCTAACAATACGAATTTAATCTAAACAATATTATACGCTAAAAGTGTATCTATTGTCTAGAAAGAAAAAGCTTCGGCATTTATCTGCTGTGACTATCTGCCTGCAATGTGTTATAATAGCAATTAGAGAGATGAGAGGGAGATAAAATGTCAATACAAGCTTTTACTTCTAACAACAAAGGCAATTGGAAGGCAAATTTGCCGGTATTGTGGCTGGGAGTATTTTTATGCTGTGCCAGCTATACAATGTGCATCCCTTTTTTGCCTGTTTATCTGCTGCGTGAGCTGCATGTTGCCCAGCCTGATGTTAACTTCTGGGCAGGTATTACCTTTGCCGTAACTTTTATGGGTTCTGCCGTGATGGCACCTTATTGGGGCGCATTGGCTGACCATGTCGGGCAGAGGAAGATGGCGATTCGCGCTGGCTACGGCCTGGCGCTGACCTATTTCCTGACCGGCGTCTGTCAGGATGTCTATCAGCTTCTTCTGGTGCGTATTGTGTGCGGTGTTGTTGCCGGCTTTGTGCCTGCCTGTATGTCGATGGCGTCTTCATCCTTACCGGAGGAGCGTATGGGCTGGGGTATGGGACTGATGCAGACTGCGGTAGCCAGCGGAACTATCATGGGACCGTTGATGGGCGGTTATCTTAGCAGCTGGTTTGGTATGCGTACTTCGTTTTATGTAGGCAGTCTGGCCTTGTTTATTGCAACTAGTGCCGTAGTGTTTATCGTTAAGGATATGTCCGTACTGAATAAGGGCGCGCGCGAAGCAAGTAATCTGCTGACTGATTTAAAGAATGCTTTGCATAACAAGGGCCTGTTGTATATTATGGCTATGTTCTTTGTGGTGCAGACCTGCGTAATGCTGATTCAGCCGCTGATTACATTGTACGTAGGCGAGCTGATGCATGATATGGGTGATGCTGCTATCAAGATGTCCGGTGTAGTTTTCTCGCTGTCCGGCATTACCGGCATTTTGGCGGCGCCGTTTTGGGGAAAACGCGGCCAACGCTTCGGTTATGTGCGCGTTTTCTGTATTGTAACCTTTATTGCCGGTTTTATTAACCTTTTCCAGGTGTTCATCAATACTGTTTGGCAGTTTGCAGCTATTCAGTTTGTTTACGGCCTGTTCCTGGCAGGTGCTGTGCCTAATATCAATGCTAACCTGACGCGTGTTACTGCTGCTAATATGCGCGGTAAGGCCTTTGGCCTGGTTACGAGCGCGCAGCAGTTTGGCGGTGTTGTAGGACCGCTTGTTGGCGGTGCCTTGGGCAGCTTTATGAGCTCGCGTTATGTGCTTGTGTTTGCCGGTTGCGTGCTTATGGCCTTAGCCTTGTATTCGTACTTTACGCGTGTGCGCGGAGTGGAGCAGGAAGCTGCAAGCTAAAAGTTTATACATATAAAATAAAAGACCGTTGCAGCAGGAAAATGCGGCAACGGTTTTGTTTTGGAAAAAACATTATGGAGTGCTTTTTAATCTTTCGGTTTAGCAGTCAGCCATTGGCGTTTTTGCTCACTTTGCGGGAAAAGCTGATGGTCAAACCACATATAGAAGAAGCGTTCTGCCGACACAATGCTGTAGCCGTCCTGCAGATGGTCGGTAGTATCATAGGGATCTGCCATAATAAGCACATCGTCACTTTGGTGTGCGGTGCCCATGCTGTCATAACCGATAATGACACGCCAATGCCCGCCCCAATCGACGTTTTCTACAATAATAGGTGTGTTGTTTTTCAGATTGCTCTCGACAAATTTAAGGAAATCCTTATAGTTGTCGGGAGTTTTATCTTTGATGGAGGAATGAATATCCCAGCCGATTTTTTCAAAGTAGTTTACCATGCCTTTAGTATTAGTGCCGACTGTTTTGCTGCTGCCCATGATTTTGGCAACGGCCAGCTCTTCATCAAGCGTTTTGTCCTTGTAATATTTTACTACCATATTTGCAGCGGCCGGACCACAGGTATAATGAGTGATTTGCTGCGTAGTGGCAAATTTCGGCAAAATAGTAAGATGCTCGTCAGATTGCATATTATAAAAATCAGGATGTTTAAAATAGGGTGAATCCTTGATATCGTGTTTGCCTACGAATTGTGCGGCACCGGCTGCCGGTGTGCTTCCTGGTGTGCCGATGGGCATAGGGGATTGCTGCAAAAGATAATTAAGGCCGCCTAAAATGACTATCAGGCAAACAATGGCCAATAAAATACGTTTTGTTTTCATAGCTGCTCTCCTGAACTGAGTGTAGTTTTACGCTTAAGATGCTTATGGACTGCTGTGAGCAAAGCTTCTTTTTCGTTAGGAAGATTACCGGATTGTACGCGTTCCAGCAGGTAGGTAAGAATATTTTTGATTTCTGCTTTGGAAACAAGCTCCAGCAGCTCGCGGCCGCCGATGGCAAGGTCCTTGCTGCATACAGGCATGCGTGTGCGTACCAGCTCCACAACCTGACGGCCTAAAAGGCGGCCTTCGGCCATCAGCTGTTCGTTCTCGCGGGCGTGGGTAGCACCCATATCCGCAAGAAAAACTTCTACCAGCAGGCTGTAGGCCTGCGCCAGCTCTGCCTGCGTGCGGAAGCCGGAGTTGGCAGCTTCGCTGCGCACCCAGCGCAGCAGGGTGCGCTCGCCAGTGAGCAGCATAGGCGCGAAGCGCATATGCTGCGCTACCAGCCAGGTAACCAAATGTACAAAGCTTTTGTTATAGCCTAGACGTGTCAGGATAGCTTTAGCCATTTTTGCGCTTTCTGCTTCGTGGCCGGGATCGCTTGGCTGTCCTTCCTTATTCAGCTTGCGTATATTCGGCAAACCCTTGCCCAGATCGTGTAGCACTAACGCCCAACGGATGGCTAAATCGTGCGGGCTGTTGTCAATTGCCAGCAGTGTGTGCTCCCAGGTGTCGTATAAATGAAAGCGTGGATTTTGGTGCAGACCTAAAAGATGCAGTGCTTCCGGCAGAATGGGAATAACAGTATCGTTGCCGTTTTCGCGGGCATGGCAGCTTGTACCTAAAAGGCCTGTTGCCATCATCAGCATTAAGCCCTTGCCTGCATATTCAGATGTAATGAGCTTTTCCAGCTCCTTGCGCACACGCTCCAACGAAAGTCCGGCACAGCGCTCAACCGGAAAGCTGTAGCCATGCGGCAGGTAGTAGGGCGTATTAGGCGCACCGCAGGCAGGCAGTGCTTCGCAGCCTGTCTGCTCGTACGTAAAGCCGAGCTGTGCCACAAAGCGGCAGGCACGCAGCATACGCAGCGCATCCTCATGAAAGCGTTGCTTAGCATCACCTACAGTGCGTAAAATTTTCTGCTGCAAATCCTGCTGACCGTCAAAGTAGTCATACAATGTGCCGTCCAGTGATAGCGCCATAGCGTTGACAGTAAAATCACGGCGACTCAAATCCTCGCGCAGACTGCTGCAAAACCAGGTTGCAGCAGGGCGATGCATGTCGTCATCGTTATAGCGTTCGCCACGAAAGGTTGTTACTTCGGTAGCAACGCCGTTGATAACGATGACTACGCAGCCGAAATTATGACCTAATTGGTCAACAGTTTTCCAACCATTTTGCTTACAAACTGCCAGAACCTGCTCCGGCAGAGCATTGGTGGTGATATCGTAATCATCCGGTGTCTTGCACAAAAGCAGATCACGCACGGCACCGCCGACAAGATAGGCTTCATAGCCGGCAGCGTTTAAGGCAGACAGTATTTTTTTTGTATAACTTGGAAAAAATAAATCAGGCATTTTACAAATCTCCTGTCGGCTTAGTATTCTATACCGTCATCCTTGAGGCGGTAGTCTACATTAATACCGAAATACTCCCAAAGAATTTCCTTGAGCTCGGCACCGGTGTTGATTTTATAGCGGTACTTAACGCGACCGCCGAGGTAAAATTTTAAATAGTTACTGCGGATGGTAATATTGCAGTCCTCGCGGAAAATAGAAAGCTTTTTGCTTTTGATAAACGGTGAGTCGGGATGAGCGTCGCACCAGAAGCTGGGGGTAATAAAATCCTTGTCTATCTGCGGTTCTTCTGTGAAGCCAAAGAGGCGTTTCCAAATTTTACCGCGTTCCTTCTGCCAAAGCAGCCAGCCCCAAAATTCACTGCGGGTAAACTTGTATTGGCTGATGCCGTCGCTTTGAATCAGTCCATCAACAATTTCCAACGGTACACGCGGACTTTCGCTGTTTACGCCGACATCGGTAAGATAACGCTTATCGCCTAAAGCTACACACATTACGCGGTGGCGGCGCAGCTGGTAGGTTTCCATTTTATCGATAAAGCGGGCGGAATAGCTGGTCACATCAAAGCCCAGGGATTCCAAAAGCCAGTTGTAAAGTCCGTTCAGCTCAAAGCAGATGCCGCCGCGGTTGTGCATGATAACCTTATTGAACATATCCTGTCTTTTGAGCGAGGTAATTTTGCCGTTAAGACAGTCAAAATTTTCATAGGGGATATATTTGAGGTGCGCGTCCTGCAATTTAGTCAAGGCTGCTAAATTAACAGCCGGCTCGAAATCGTTGAGCTGCAGCTTGCGCAGGTATTGTTGTATTTGCAGCTTCTTCATCGGCCGTCCGTTGATATCTGCATAATTTGGCAAAGCAATCATCTCCATAATGTAATTTTCACAGCGTTGTTATAGCTATGAAAATTGTCTAATCTTCTCTCAATTATTTATTGTAACATTTATTTTGCAGGAAATAAACTATTTTGCTTTAAAGAGTTGGAATAGCATAGCATATATCTGCACTGCTGGCGATAATAAAAAGACTATTCCTGCACGGAATAATTTTAATGCCAAACAAGAATAAATTAAACAAAACTACTGTTTTACAAAGTAATTCCTAAGTGTTATTATATAAATGGCGATTCTGTTATATTTAATATTACCGTTGTTACACTCTCAAATACACTCTCAAATAAATTTTTTGGAGGTTTCCGATGGCTCTGTTATCCTTGGGTTTTTTACTTCTGGCAATTATGCTTGGTTTTATCCGTAAGATGAATACGGGTCTTTTGTGCATAGCTTTTGCCTTGCTTTTGGGACGTATGGCAGGCATCAGTGATGCAGAAATTATTAAAGGCTTCAATGCTTCTTTGTTTCTGATGCTTTTGGGTGTAACCTATTTGTTCAGTCTGGCACAGATTAACGGCAGTCTGGATTTGCTGGCACAGAAGGTAATTTCCTTGGCGGGCAAGCGTGTTTATCTGATTCCGGTCATCATTTATGTATTCTCGATTATACTTGCCGCGCTTGGCCCAGGCTCCGTGCCTACTATGGCGATAATGATGGTTTTTTCTATGTCCTTGGCTGCGGAAATGAAAATAAGTCCTGTGCTGCTTTCAACCTTAACGGTTTTGGGTTCTTGCGCCGGTGGTTTATCACCGCTTGCTGCTACCGGCATTATCGGTGCGAATCTGTGCGCAGAGTTTGGCTTAACCGGTATTGAAAATGATTTTCTTATGAATGGCATTCTTTCCTTTACTATTTATGCTGTTATTGTCTACATTTTATTGGGTGGTTATAAGCTGCGTTCTGCTGCTGTGGAGCAGAAAAAAGAAGTTCCCTGCTTTAACAAAAGGCAGCTGACGACTATTGCCGGTATTGTAGTGATGGTGCTTATGGTTATGCTTTTGCGAATTAACGTCGGACTGGTCAGCTTTGCAGTTGCTGCAGTATTGTCCTTTTTACGTGTTTCCGATGAGAGCAAAGCTATCAGGCACATTCCTTGGAATACGCTGCTGCTGATTACCGGTGTCGGTGTTTTGATGCAGCTGATTATAGATCTCGGCGGTATTGAGGTGCTTTCCAATGTGCTTGTTTCGCTGATGAGCGCTAAAAGCGCTGCAGCGGTTATGGGCCTTACCTCCGGAATTATGAGCTGGTTCAGCTCAAGCAGCGGTGTTGTTATGCCTACGCTGCTGCCGACTGTGCCGCATGTTGCCCAGCAGCTTGGCGGGGTGAATGAGTTCGAATTGGCTTCCTCGATTACAACGATTTCACATGTCGCTGCCATCAGTCCGCTTTCTACAGGCGGTGCGTTGGCGTTGGCAGCATATGCTTCGGCCGCTAATGCTAATCAGAAGCAGCAGCAGAATCTTTTTATGAAAATGTTCGGTGTTTCTGCACTGGGCGTTTCCGTGTTGTGTGTTTTCTCTTATTTCGGCATGTTCCATTGGCTACTGTGAGGTAAAAATTTTATAATAATCTTTTGGTCTTCGTGCATATTTAGATATGTGCGAAGACTTTTTTGTTGCAGCGTGCATTCCTTTACATACGTAATATTACGTAGTATAATAAATTAAAGGAGGTTGCGTTCATGCCACTAACCCCTAAAGAAATGATCAGATTGCTTTTACAAAATGGTTTTGTTTATGTGAAGAGCAATAATGGTTCTCATCAAAAATATTTTAATCCACAGCGGAATATAACTGTTGCTGTACCTTTGCATACTAAAGAATTAAAGAAAGGCTTAGAACAGGCTATTTTAAAGCAGGCTGGATTAAAACGATAAGGAGAAGAAAGGAGCGTTTTATGTCTAAAAAATATTTTTATCCGGTAATTTTTGAACCTGAGGAAGTAGGCGTTTCTGTTTATGTTCCGGATATTCCCGGCTGCAATACTCAAGGAGATTCGTTGGAAGAAGCTTTGGAGATGGTGCAGGAAGTGATTGGCCTGATGTTGGAAGGTAAAAAGCCTGAAGAATATCCTCAGGCATCAAAACCAAATGAAATCAACCTGGAAGGCAGTCAGTTTGTGATGATGGTTGCTTTTGATAAGCTGGCGTATGATAAAAAGTATAATGCTAAGGCAGTGAAGAAAACGCTCTCGATTCCTGCATGGCTTAATAATATGGCAATTGATAACGATATCAATTTTTCTAATCTTTTGCAGCGCGCATTAATTAATGAATTGGGATTAAACGCACGTTGATTACAGTAATACAAAAAGCCGCCAGCCTGGAGAAAAATCTCCTGAGCCGGCAGCTTTTGGCACTTTACGGCACCATGATAAATTCTACGATAAACACTACTGCACAGCAGCAGCAAGCCACATGAAAAAGGCTCATGCCGCGCCAGGCGGTGGCAACGCCGACGCCGAGGGCAAGTGCACCTGCAACAGGTGTTTGTGTTTCCTGCAGGATAGCAGGAAAGGTCATTACTGCGAGAGTCGTGT
>NZ_FR892804.1:0-20466 GCF_000434895.1 Phascolarctobacterium succinatutens CAG:287 | reverse complement strand
GTGTAGGGGACATAATATAAAAAGGAACGGATGAAGGGATTTTTGATTTCCTTACGGATGAGTGTGAGCGGAAGCACGCGGATAGCGTAGGTAACAAGTGCCATGACTGCAATATAAATGTAAATATTGTGTTCCATGTGCTAGTCCTCCTTTTGCTGGGATTGTACCGGCCTGAACCAGGCTGCAGCCGCTGCGATGACTACAGTGAGGATAATGGTACGTGTACCGCCGGTAAGCTGCGCCAACGGCTGCAGATATGCTGCTGCGAAGCTGGCGACGAAGCTTGTGATTACAACAGTGAGAATGATACGGCTTTCGCGTGCAGGGGGAATGATAATAGCAAGGAACATACCAAACAGTGCTACGCTCAGTGCGCTGACAATGCGTTCTGGCAGCGCTGCACCGGCGATAATGCCGCTGGCTGTACCAATCGACCATCCAGGAATTGCTACGGCCATACCGCCATAGTAATAGTATGGATTCAAAACACCGGGACGGGAGATGGCGATACCGAAAAGCTCATCCGTTACAGCGAAGGCCATAGCCAGACGATGTATAAAGCCTTGCGCGTTGCTGAGCCTTTGGCTCAGCGCGCAGCTCATCAGCATGTAGCGTGCATTGGCGATAAGGGTTACAAGCGCTATTTCGGTATAGCTGGCGTTTTGACCTATGAGGGTAATAGCGGCAAATTCACCGGCTGAAGTGTTGTTGAGCAGGCTTGTCAGAAAGCCCTGGAATACAGAAAGCCCGGATGTGCGGCAAATAATTCCCAGAGAAAAGGCTACGGCAAAATACCCCAATCCTATGGGAATAGCATCGTGTAAGCCTTGACGGAAGGCCGCAGCATTGCTTAAAGCATTATTAGTATATACAGAATCAATATTTTTAGTTGAAATTTGCATCATAATACACCACAACAATCGTAAAAAAATCCAAAAAACAAAAAAATCAAAATATAATAGTGCCTAAGTGATGGAAATTTTACCCGTAAGCCCCAAACGGAAGGCTTACGGGTAGAAATGCTTTGGTAAACGCTGAGGGGATGGCGTTATACCGGGAATGTCTATTTGAGCAGTTCCTGAGCAACCAGGTGGCCCATTTCAGATGTAGAAACTTTTTTCAGACCTTCTGCATAAAGGTCCGGAGTGCGGTAGCCCTGTTCCATGACTGCGTCAACAGCTGCTTCCATAGCATCTGCTGCTGCATTTTGGTTCAGAGAGTAGCGCAGCATCATAGCGACGCTGAGAATGGTTGCCAGCGGGTTAGCGATGCCTTGGCCGGCAATGTCCGGTGCGCTGCCGTGGATAGGCTCGTACATACCAGTGCCGTCACCGAGGCTGGCGCTCGGAAGCAGGCCGATGCTGCCTGCGATGGTGCTTGCTTCATCACTGAGAATATCGCCAAAGATATTGTTGGTCAAAATAACGTCAAACTGCTTCGGATTCAGCACTAACTGCATAGCGCAGTTGTCAACATAGAAGTTGTTCAGCTCGACTTCAGGATAATCCTTAGCCTGCATTTCGGCAACAATTTTACGCCACATGCGGCTGGAGCCCAATACATTGGCTTTATCAACGCTGGTTACTTTACCGCGGCGTTTCTTGGAAGCTTCAAAAGCAAAACGGGCAATGCGTTCTACCTCCGGACGGGTGTAAAGCTCAATATCGCTTGCTTCCTCAACACCGTCAGCATTGAGGTGCGCTTCGGTATGCTCACCGAAGTAGATGCCGCCGGTAAGCTCGCGCACGATTAAAAGATCGGCGCCCTCTGCACGTTCCGTTTTCAGCGGAGAAAGATGCGCGGTGAATTTGGAAACGGTCATCGGGCGCAGGTTGCAGTACAGGCCCAAAGCCTTGCGGATACCAAGCAGGCCTTTTTCCGGACGGATATCCGGAGCAACATTATCCCATTTCGGTCCGCCGACAGCACCGAGCAGCACAGCGTCAGCAGCCTTAGCACTGGCAATGGTTGCTTCCGGCAGGGGAACGCCGGTTGCATCGATTGCGCAGCCGCCGATGAGCTGCTTGTCATATTCAATTTCAAAGCCGAATTTTTTGGCAGCAGCGTCGAGAACCTCTACAGCTGCATCAACTATTTCTACACCAATACCGTCACCTGGCAGTAAGCAAATCTTCATTATTTGTTTTCTCCTTTAATATAATTAATCAGGCCGCCGCAGTCTGCGATATGCTGGATAAATTCCGGCAGCGGTTTTGTTTTGATCGTAATATTTTTATTGAGGATTTTGATTTCACCCTTGTTGATATCAACGTCAATTTCGTCACCGGGTTCAATCTTTTCTACGTCGGCGCCGATTTCCAGCACCGGCAGGCCGATGTTAATCGCATTGCGATAGAAGATGCGGGCAAAGCTGTCTGCTACGATGCATTTGATGCCCTTAACCTTTAATACTACCGGGGCATGCTCACGGGAGGAGCCGCAACCGAAGTTTTTGCCGGCAACGATGTAGTCGCCGGGCTGTACGTTGGCGGCGAAGTTAATTTCCAGGTTTTCCTTCGCATCCTCCATAGCGTGCTCTGCTAATTCCTTGAAGTCGGCAATGTTCAGATATCTTGCCGGAATAATAACGTCTGTATCGATGTGGTCGCCGTAACGCCAAACTTTGCTCATTTTACTACCTCCTCAGGGCTGGTGATATAACCGGTGATGGCACTGGCTGCAGCGGTATAGGGGCTTGCCAGATAAACCTCGCTGTCGACATGGCCCATGCGGCCGCGGAAGTTACGGTTAGTGGTGGAAACAGCGCGCTCGCCTGCTGCGAGGATGCCCATGTAACCGCCAAGGCAGGGGCCGCAGGTTGGAGTAGAAACGGCAGCACCGGCATCAATAAAGGTATCGATGTAACCGCGATGCATAGCCTCCTGATAAATCTGCTGGGTTGCCGGGATGATAATCATACGCACATGGTCGCAAACCTTGTGACCTTTGAGAATTTCGGCAGCCTGCTCAAGATCCTCCAGACGGCCGTTGGTGCAGGAGCCGATGACAACCTGGTCAATTTTGATTGCATGACCTTCCTTAGCAGGATGGGTGTTTTCCGGCAGATGCGGATAAGCAACAACGGGAACAAGCTCGTCGAGCTTAATATCGAGTACGCGGGCATATTCAGCGTCTTCGTCGGCAGTAACTGCTTCCCATTCACGGGTTACGCCGCGTTCCTTTAAGAATTCGATGGTTTTTTCATCAACAGGGAAAATGCCGTTTTTGCCGCCGGCCTCAATAGCCATGTTGCAGATAGTCAGACGGTCGGCCATAGAAAGCTCGCTGACACCTTCGCCGGTGAATTCCAAAGATTGGTAACGGGCGCCGTCAACGCCAATCATACCGATGATGGTCAGGATGATGTCCTTGCCTTTAACGTATTTCGGCAGCTTGCCGGTCAGGTTGACTTTGATAGCCTGCGGAACCTTGAACCAGGAGGTACCGCTGGCCATAGCGCAGCCGATATCGGTCTGGCCCATACCGGTGCTCAGTGCGTTGAGCGCGCCGTAGGTGCAGGTATGGGAATCGGCACCAATGATGATTTCGCCGGGAGCAACAAGGCCTTTATCAGGCAGCAGTGCATGCTCGATACCCATCTGGCCCACTTCAAAGTAGTTTTTGATTTCGTGCTTGCGGGCGAAGTCACGCATACGCTTGCACATGGTTGCGGATTTGATATCCTTGCAGGGTGAGAAATGGTCCGGAACCAGAGCAATTTTGTTTTTATCAAATACCGGTTTACCGATTTTTTCAAATTCGTTGATAGCCGGGGGACCGGTAATATCATTTGCTAATACTAAATCTACTTGAGAAACAAGCAGGTCGCCGGCGCTTACGCTGTCGCGGTGAGCGTGCTTGGCTAAGATTTTTTGCGTCATTGTCATTCCCATAAAAGTAACCTTCTTCCTTATAATAAAAATAGCCCCTATCTGCGCTTGCAGATAGGGGCGAAATTTTTTCGCGGTACCACCCTAAGTTGTACTTAATTTTTCCGATTAGCGAATCGGCAGCGTAACGTGCTAGAAACGTCTGCTCCTACTTGGTTCAGAGAAGCTGCTCGCGGGTGAGCTTCTTTGCCTGCTTGTTGGCGGCTTGCACCATACGCCGTCTCTCTGAATGCTGGGGCAGGTAAATTTTCCCGGTCATTGCATTTTGTTCTTAAATTAAAACAAACACATCACTGTGTTCTTCACATTATCGCAACAATTTCGTGGTTTGTCAAGTGTGAAAATGGAAAAATGCCTAGAAAAACATTTAATGTGCATCTGAAATGGAAAAAGTATTGCTGAAGTGCAAAGGAGTGTAGGGGTATAAAAAATGCTTCTTTCAGAAAATTACCTTTTACAGAACTTTTGTCATGCAAATAAATATACATATATACAATTTGCAATCGTAATAACGTGGCATTATAATTAAAATTACAGTCGTTATGGTGGCCTTCAATAGAAACACTAATAGAACTGTTAATAGATTTATTGATAAAATGCTTTGAGAGGGGAATTTATTATGAATACTTCGCTGCCCAAGAAACATGGATTGTACGATCCTTGGTTTGAACACGATGCCTGCGGTGTTGGCGTAGTTGCCAATATTAAGGGCAAGAAGTCTAATAAAATTTTACGACAGGCTTTGGTGCTTCTGCATAACATGGACCATCGCGGCGGTCAGGGAGCAGATATGAACTCCGGTGACGGTGCCGGTGTACTGCTGCAAATTCCGCATAACTTTTTTGTCAAAGAATGCGCCAAACAGTACTCAGCGAAAAGCCGCAGCTTTTATATAACTACTTTAAACAGCTCTTTGCGCAGGTAATCCGCCGATTGATGCCATTCGTGAGGAGGTTTTTACGGATACAACCAGCGGTATCGGTCCGGAACTGAATCTTATTGACCAGCAGCCGGAAAGCTGCCACCATGAAGGTATTTGAGGAGGTGAAGGCATAATGGGTAAACCTACCGGATTTATGGATTACAAGCGTGCGGAGCTTGCTTTGCGTGCCCCCAAAGAAAGAATTAAGGATTGGCAGGAAATTAAGACGAGCAGCCTGCCGCACAAGGAAGCACTGCGCTGCCAGGCAGTGCGCTGTATGGATTGCGGTGTTCCCTTTTGCCATAGCGGTGTAATGATTAACCGCATGGTTTCAGGCTGTCCGCTGCATAATCTGATGCCGGAATTTAATGATCTTGTTTACCATGGGATGGATGATTATGCCTATGCCCGTCTTAATAAAACCAACAATTTTCCGGAATTTACATCTCACGTCTGTCCTGCTCCCTGTGAGGGTGCCAGCAATGCAGGTCTGGTGAATAATCCTGTTACCATTCGCAATATTGAGCAGTATGTCATTGAAAACGCATTCGAGCATGGATTGGTAAAACCCAATAAGCCTGCCAAGCGCAGCGGCAAAAAGGTTGCTGTTATCGGCAGCGGACCTGCCGGCCTTGCCTGTGCCGATGAGCTGAACAAGGCCGGTCACAGCGTTACTGTTTACGAGCGTGCCGACCGTGCCGGCGGTCTGTTGATGTACGGTGTTCCGAATATGAAGCTGGACAAAAAGCTGGTAGAGCGGCGTGTTAAATTGCTGGAGGACGCCGGTGTAAACTTTGTCTTAAACAGCGAAATCGGTGTAAAGCTTGCTTCGAGCACATTGTTGGAGGAATATGATGCCGTAGTGCTGTGTACCGGTGCAACGGTGCCGCGTGATTTGCCGGTTGCCGGACGCGAGCTGGAGGGTATTTATTTCGCTAAGGATTATCTGGAAAGCGTAACCAAGAGCCTGTTGAACAGTAATCTGGAGGACGGATTGGCTATTGATGCCAAGGATAAGGATGTTGTCATCATCGGTGGCGGTGATACCGGCAATGATTGCATGGCAACAGTTATTCGTCAGGGCTGCCGCAGCGTGCGTCAGCTGGAAATCAATCCTTGTCTGCCGCACAGCCGCACGGCAGATAATCCCTGGCCGCAGTTCCCGCGTATTTTTAAAACGGATTACGGTCAGGAGGAGGCTATCCATAAATTTAAGCAGGACCCGCGTGAATTCTGTATTACAACTAAAGAATTCCTGGGTGAGGATGGCAAGGTAAGCGGTCTGCGCTTGTGCCAAAACGAATGGAAGCAGATAAACGGACGCATGGTGCCGGCAGATATCCCCGGTACAGAACATATTGTGCCTGCACAGCTGGTGCTTCTGGCTATGGGCTTTGTGGGCAGCGAAGAGCGACTGTTTGAGGAATTCAAGTTGGCGAAGGCACCTAACGGCAGCATAGCAGCTGATGACAGCAGCTATGCGACCAGCGTACCCGGCGTTTTTGCCGCTGGTGACGCACGTCGCGGACAGAGCCTGGTGGTGTGGGCTATTGCCGAAGGGCGTGGCGCAGCACATGCGGTTGATAAATTTTTGCGTAAGTAAGCTATAAGATTCTCCTTTCCTTTTATAAACGTGCTTGCAGCTTTTGTGTATATAAAAAATAGCTGCAGGCACATTTTTTATTAGCTGTAGCCTTGAAATAGGTAACGGCTACAGCAATGCACCATCTGCGTCATATAAATCAGAAGTGAAATCTTCGCAAACTCAAAGCTTTTCTGCGGATTTGATTGTTACCACGTTGCACTTTCCCTGCAAGATAAGCTATAATATAGATAAATATACCTAGCAATAGCTAAATTTACGATATAGGAGAAAACAAAATGTTTATTGACAGAGCGAGAATTTATGTAGAAGCAGGCGATGGCGGCGACGGCATGAGCAGCTTCCGCAGAGAAAAATTTGTAGAAAAGGGTGGCCCGAACGGTGGTAACGGCGGTCGCGGCGGTGATGTTGTCCTGATTGCGGACAAAAATCTCAATACCCTGATTGACTTCCGTTACAAGAGAAAATATGTTGCCAAGCGCGGCGGTCAGGGCGGTACCAAAAACTGTACCGGTGTACGCGCTGATACCGTATTCGTTAAGGTGCCGATGGGAACCTTGGTACGTGACGACGCAACCGGCGCCGTTATGGCAGACCTTGTTGAGGACGGCCAGACCTATACGGCTGCTAAAGGCGGCCGTGGCGGCAAGGGCAATGCCTGCTATGTTACCAGCACCAACCGTGCACCGACCTTTGCAGAAAAGGGCGAACCCGGTGAAAACCGTTGGCTGAAGCTGGAGCTGAAGCTGCTGGCCGACGTTGGCCTTGTAGGCTATCCCAGCGTAGGCAAGTCCAGCATTATCGCACAGGTGAGCGCTGCCCGCCCCGAAATTGCTGCCTACCATTTTACAACGCTGTCCCCGGTTTTGGGCGTGGTACGTCTGGATGAGGAGCGCAGCTTTGTGCTGGCGGATATCCCCGGTTTGATTGAAGGTGCACATGAGGGTGTAGGCCTTGGTCATGACTTCTTGCGTCACGTAGAGCGTACCAAGGTACTGCTACATATTGTTGACGTTGCAGGCGTTGACGGCCGTGATCCAATTGAGGATTTTGACAAAATCAATACAGAGCTGGCAGAATACAGCGAGCGTCTGGCACGTCGTAAGCAACTGGTTGTTGCCAATAAAATGGACCTGCCGGAAGCGCAGGAAAACTTTGAGCGCTTAAAGGAATACGTTGAAGCTAAAGGCTACGAAATCTGTAAGGCCAGTGCTGCTACCGGCGAAGGTCTGCGTGAGCTGATGTTTAAGGCTTACGACCTGCTGCTGCAATATGTTCCGGAAGAGGATGAAGAAGACCTGGCACGCTTTGACGAAATTGATCCGGACAGCTACGAAATTGTTGTCGGCAATGATACTGACTGGGAGGTTCGCGGCAAGAACATTGAACGTCTTGTTGCTATGACCAACTTTGATAACGATGAGGCACTTTACCGCTTCCAGCTTATTTGGAAACGTCTTGGTATTGACGAGGCGCTGAAGGAGAGAGGCGTACAGGAAGGTCAGAGTGTGCGTATTAGGGATATGGTTTTCGACTACAAAGATTGATCCTGCGGATAACGCACCGTCTGCGTCATGAAATTTACTTGACGTACGAGGAGTACGCCATCGTAAATTTCATTTAGCATCCGGCACATTCTCCACAGTCTCTAAAAAGCAAGTGTGCGGATAACGTGCTATCTGCGTCATGAAATTTCCTCGACGTACGAGGAGTACGCCGTCGGCAATTTCATTTAGCATCCGGCACATTCTCTGCGCCATTGGCGAAAGAGATGTATTGCGGATAACGCAAAAAATATAAAAAACTAGAACTGCAGGTGAGGGGAAATGTTAAACAATGAAGCAAGCCGTGAGGCTTTAAAAAAGGCTAAGCGTATTGTCATTAAGGTTGGTACGAGTACGATTACCTATGCCAACGGCAAGCGCAATTTTAGTCAGATTGATCGTCTGGCACGCGAAATCAGCGATTTGCAGAATCAGGGCAAGGAAATGATTCTGGTTACTAGCGGTGCAGTGGCTGTGGGTGTGGATCGTATGGGATTGCCGGGCAAGCCGAAAACTATTCCCGGCAAGCAGGCCGCTGCTGCCGTAGGTCAGGGCGTTCTTATGCACACCTACGAAAAATTCTTTGCCGATTACGGTCAGATCGTGGCGCAGGTGCTGATTACCAAAACAGAGGCCATTGACCGCCATCGTTATACAAATACGCGTAATACCTTTATGGAGCTGATGCGTCAGCGTGTTATCCCTATCGTCAACGAAAATGACGTTGTGGCGCTCGATGAGCTGAAAATCGGCGATAACGATAATATGTCTGCTCTTGTTGCAGGCATTGTGGATGCTGACCTTGTTATCATTCTTTCTGATGTTGACGGCCTGTATACCGCTAATCCGCAAACGCATCCCGATGCTGTTATTGTGCCAGAGGTTACGGAAATCACTCCGGAGATTGAGGCAAGTGCCGGCGGTGTCGGCTCTTCCCGCGGTACCGGCGGTATGGCGACTAAGATTCAGGCTGCCAAGGCTGCGACAAGCAGCGGTATTCATCTGGTAATTGCCAGCGGTACCGAGAAGAATGCCATTACCCGTGTGCTGCAGGGTGAAGAGCTGGGAACCTTGTTCGTGAGCCGTGAAAACCGTCTGCAGTTCCGCAAGCGCTGGCTGGCCTTTGGCGCCAAGATTGCCGGCAGCATTGTTGTTGATGAAGGCTGCGCTAAGGCTATCCGCAAGGCCGGCGGCTGCAGTATTCTGCCGGCAGGCGTGTTTGCCGTGCAGGGTGAATTTTTGCCGGGCAGTACGGTGAGCGTTATTGATAAGGATGCGCATGAGTTGGCGCGTGGTTTAGTGCATTATTCTTCTGCCGAGCTGGAGCAGATTAAGGGCTGCAATTCCGGCGAGATTGCAAATATTCTGGGACATAAAAATTTTGATGAGGTTATCCACCGCGATGACCTGGTTATTTTATAAGGCAGGGTGAGGATTATGGCAACGTATGAATTGGTGAAGGCTAAGGCGCAGGCTGCAAAGCAGGCTGCAGCAAAGCTTGCCGTTACTTCTACTGCAGTTAAGAATGCGGCACTTTTGGCGATGGCTGCTGCGCTTGAGGCACAACAGTCTGAAATTTTAGCTGCGAATGAGCGTGATATGACTGCTGCTGCAGCCAAGGGCATGAAAAGCTCAATGCTGGACCGTCTGAAGCTGACTGCCGAGCGCATCAGCGGTATGGCTGACGGCCTGCGTCAGGTAGCAGGTTTGGCTGACCCTGTTGGTAATGTTATTGACGGCAAAACCTTGCCTAACGGTCTGCATATTACTAAAATTCGCGTTCCCTTGGGCGTTATCGGCATTATTTACGAGGCACGTCCCAACGTTACGGCGGATGCCGCAGGCCTGTGCCTGAAGTCCGGCAATGCTGTTATCCTTAAGGGCGGCAGTGAGGCGATGGAGTCCAATAAAACTGTTGCTGCGATTTTGGCGCAGGCTGCGGAGGGTGCAGGCATTCCTGCGGGGTCTATTCAGTTTATTGATACCAGTGACAGACAGGCTGTGCAGGATTTAATCCATATGAATGGCCTTGTCGACGTGGTTATTCCTCGCGGCGGTGCCGGGCTGATTCAGGCGGTGGTGCGTAATGCCAGCGTGCCGGTTATCGAAACAGGTGCGGGCGTATGCCATACCTATGTTGACAAGGATGCCGACGTGGAGATGGCTATGAAAATTGCTTTCAATGCCAAGGTGCAGCGTCCTTCCGTATGCAATGCGATGGAAACACTGCTGGTGCACAAGGATATTGCGGATAAATTCTTGCCGATGATGCTGATGATGTATAATTCCTCTGCCGTAGAAATACGCGGTGAT
Source organism: Phascolarctobacterium succinatutens CAG:287 (assembly GCF_000434895.1). Lineage (GTDB taxonomy): Bacteria > Bacillota > Negativicutes > Acidaminococcales > Acidaminococcaceae > Phascolarctobacterium_A > Phascolarctobacterium_A succinatutens_A. The sequence continues at coordinate 10,194 of NZ_FR892804.1, read as the reverse complement.
GAGGCTGTGCAGGAGTACAGCGGTCAGGTGCATCCGGCAACTGAAGAAGACTGGTCTACGGAATACGGCGATTTGCGCCTTTCTGTAAAGATTGTGGACAGCATTGAGGAAGCTATGGCACATATTGCCAAATACGGCACCGGCCACAGCGAATGTATTGTTACCGATAATTATCAGGCGGCACAGCTTTTCCAATATACCGTGGACGCTGCTGCTGTTTACGTCAATGCCTCTACCCGCTTTACCGACGGCAACGAATTCGGCTTCGGTGCTGAAATCGGCATCAGCACACAAAAGCTGCATGCCCGCGGACCGATGGCGCTGCCGGAGCTTACGAGTACAAAGTACCTGATTAACGGTAATGGTCAGGTGCGCAAATAGGCTCTCATGTACTGGAGTTGCTGAATGGTTAGCGATGAAAAACCTCGGTAATGGTTTTAAATACTCGTGACTGACGCAATTGCCAGCCGCTGAATTTCACTAAAGCATAATACTTACTGAAACCCGCTTCAATGGCGTAAGCCGGCGAAGCGGTGTTTTGCTTTTGCATGAAAGCTGTCTGATGCAGGTAAAATTCACATTTTTGCACTGATTTTTATTGCCTGAGGTATATGCTTTAAGTGTAAAATTTGATATAATTAATTGGATAAGATTGCTTTGTTGCTATTGCACAATTTAGGAAGCTGGAGGGAACTCTTTTGGAAGAATTGTATCGTGAAGAATCTGGAACAAGTACGCAAAGAAAAATCTTTGCAGTGATTGCCTTGCTGATGATTGCGAGCCTTTATTGGCATGAATGGACCTGGCTACAGGAACATAGACGCTTTGATATGCTGGGCTGGGGTATGGATACAGTGCTTTTGGCTCTGTGGATTTGGCGTGTAGCCTTTGGCTATACTCTGATACTCTACAAGGATATGAAGCTTGAGGTAATCAGCCACGGCTTAGGCTTTATTAAACGCAGTTATGTTGTTGACCTGACCCGTACAGAAAGCTTTACCGATAAATATGTAAAGAGCTTTTTCCGTAAAACAGCGATTAAGCATTATATCCATCGCTATAATTCACTTGATGAAAATCCGCAGCGCTTGCTGGTATTTACCGAAGGCAAGAAAAATAAGCTGGCGGGTTTGCTGTTTAAATCCAGTGATGAGTTTGTCCGTGTATTGCGTAAGGAAATGCCGGATAAATTTATTCAGCTTTAATTGATGATTGTTTTTGATATAGGAGGCTTTGAGATATGGAAACTATAGCTAACGTAGAACCGGTGGTAGTATGCGCCCGCGTTATGCAAATATTTTTTGGTTCTTTTATTTACATTTATCTGATTGCCAAGCTGGTTGGCCCCGATAACAAATTGGCCTGGTTCAGAAAACGTAAAAAATATACTTTTTTTAACCGCCGTGGTATTTTCGGCGAGGATATCAACTTCGGTTATCCTGTATGCTGGCAAGGCGTTCTTGTTTTCCTGGCAATTTACGGTGTAGTTTTCGGCTTTGGCTATTGGTATATTTTCGTACACGCTTATTAAGCTAAATATTTGGTAGAGGAAGGATTTGCTTCAATGGCAGAAATTAGAGGTATTGTTGTTAAAAAGCAGGGCGAGCGCGCTGAGGTAAAGGTTGACAAAGCTGAAAGCGAACTGACAGGCCTGCCTAAATATATAGATTGCTGGAACCCGGTAGGTGCCAAGGCCGGCGATGTGGTTGGTGCGGAATACCGTGACTTTGACCAACGCAAGGCTAAGCTGGTTATTTACGGTCTGCCGGTAGCAGGCATTCTTGCAGGTGTTGCCTGCGGACACAGCATGGCTACGTTCTTTCATATGGATGAATTGCCGTTTATTGCAGGCTGCATTGTTTTGTGGCTTTTAGTAACCGTAAACTATGCACGTATTTTTAAACGTGATGCGGTACGCGAAGGCAAGCAGGCTGTTATTTTTGAAATCCAACAGCCGAAGATTGTTATTGATATGGGTAAAAAGGAATAGGCTGAAGCATGAAGGTTATTTTGGCATCAGCCTCTCCGCGCAGACAGGCGCTGCTGCAGCAAATAGGTATTACTCCGCTGGTTTGTCCTGCGGATTTTGCCGAAGGCAGCGGCACTGCCAGCCAGGCGCAGGAGGTTGCTTTGCATAATGCAGCCGGCAAATGCGCTGCTGTAGCAGCAAAAATGGGAGATGAGCTTCCGGTTATTGCTGCAGATACAATTGTAGTAATTGATAATGTTATTTTGGGCAAGCCGCAGGATGCAGCAGCTGCTAAGGCTATGCTGCAGCGCTTGTCCGGACGTACACATCAGGTTATGACAGGCGTTGCTGTATGTTATAAGGGACAAAAGATGTCCGAGGTGTGCGTTACTGATGTAAGCTTTCGTCAGCTGACTGCTGAAGAAATAGATGCTTATATTGCCACAGGCGAGCCTATGGATAAGGCCGGTGCCTATGGCATTCAGGGCAGAGGTGCTGTCCTGGTGGAAAAAATCAATGGCTGCTATAACAATGTTGTAGGTCTGCCGTTGTCGTTGCTGTACTTAATGATGCAAAGATTGGGAGTATGAGGAGCTATGAAGAGTGACTAATCCTGCAGAAAGCAGGACCTGCGATTTTCGCAGTGATTTTAGTAGTATCGACCAGACAACAAACACAGAAAAAATTAAAAACCTTCCCTTAGAGGACAGACCACGGGAAAAGCTTTTTCTGCGTGGAGTTAACGCGCTGACAGATGCAGAGCTGCTGGCAATATTGCTGCGCACAGGCACTGCGCAAAAATCAGCGTTGGAGATTGCTAAGGAGCTCACAGCTGACGGAGGCCTGTACAGGCGTCTGGCAGGAGTGAGGGACTTAAATGAGCTTATGCAAATCAAGGGTATGGGGCAGGTCAAGGCAGCAACCGTTTTGGCAGCTCTGGAAATAGGCAGACGTATTGCGTCGGCTCGCCCTTTGGATAAAATCCATTTTGGCTGTCCGCAGGATGGTGCGGCATTTTTGATGCCACGCCTGCGTTATGCCACAAAGGAACAATTTTTGGTAATTTTGTTAAACAGTAAGAATAAAGTAATAGGCACAGAGCTGGTATCAGAGGGTTCGCTGACCAACTCGGTGGTGCATCCGCGTGAGGTATTTCTGCCGGCGATTCTGCAGCATGCAGCCTCTATCTGCGTGGCACATAATCATCCATCGGGTGATCCGATGCCAAGCATTGAGGATAGGCAGCTGACAGCTGTTTTGCTGGCGGCAGGACAAACGTTGGGGATTCCGCTTCTGGACCATCTGATTATCGGGGACGGTGCTTATTACAGCTTTCAGGAAGATGGAGCATTAGAAGTTTAGGAGGATAGTCGGAAATGAAGTTTACTTTCCCTAATATCAGTATTTTTAACAATATGTCGGATGACATGGGTATAGATTTGGGCACTGCAAATACGCTGGTGCATTGCAAGGATAAGGGTATTATTATCCGCGAACCGTCGGTAGTAGCTGTTGAAAAGGACACTAACGAGGTACTGGCAATCGGTGCGGAGGCTAAGAGAATGATTGGCCGTACTCCCGGTAACATTGTCGCTATCCGTCCGATGAAGGATGGCGTTATTGCCGACTATGAAATTACTCAGTCTATGCTGAAATATTTTATTAAGCAGGCTATGGGCAACCGTACCTTTGTACGTCCGCGTATTCTGGTTGGTGTGCCTTCCGGTGTTACCGAAGTAGAAAAGCGTGCAGTTGTTGATGCTACTATTGAAGCAGGTGCGCGTGAGGCTTACTTGATTGAAGAACCGATGGCGGCAGCAATCGGTGCAGGCTTGCCTGTACAGGAAGCAACCGGCAGCATGGTTGTTGATATCGGCGGCGGCACCTGTGAGGTTGCCGTAATTTCTCTGGGCGGCATTGTTGTCAGCAAGAGCGTACGCTGCGGCGGCGATGCTATCGACAGTGCTATTGTACGTTATATCCGCAAAGCCTTTAATATGTTTATCGGTGAGCGTACAGCAGAAAATATTAAAATTGAAATCGGTACCGCAATGAAGGTTGATGAGCCTGCTGTTATGGAAGTTCGCGGCCGCGACCTGCTCAGCGGTCTGCCTAAGAGTATAGAGGTTAATGCCAACCATGTTTGCGAAGCTGTTAACGAGCCTGTAAGCATGATTGTGGACGCTGTTCGTAACACATTGGAGCGTACACCGCCTGAATTGTCCGCTGATATTATGGATCGTGGCATTGTTATGACAGGCGGCAGCTCTATGCTGCGCAATCTGGACAGACTTATTTCTCAGGAAACCGGTATGCCGGTATTCGTATCTGATGAAGCTTTGAACTGTGTTGCTCTCGGCACCGGTATTGCTGTAGAAAATATTGACATTTACCGCAAAGGCTTTATGACCTCTAAATAAGTAGGAATGCAGCATGAATAAGAAGGTTATGTTGGTAGCTTTGTTTGTTCTGGTCCTGTTTTCCATGCTGGCGATGGCCGTAGCAGGCAGAAGCCGTTTTCCTTTGGTCAACAGAGCGGTGGCGGCAGTAGTGCTGCCGGTAGAAAGTATGCTGACCGGGTTAGGCAATGCCAGTGATGGCGTGCGTGGCTATTGGAAGGCACTGACAGTAATGCAGAGCGAAAATGCAAAGCTGAAACAAGAAAATATAGAGCTGCGTAATGCCAATATCCAGATGGCTTCGATGTATGCAGAAAACAGGCAGTTAAGAGGCTTGCTGGAGTATAAGGAGCAGCATAAATCGCAGAAGGTTGTGGCAGCAAAGGTAATTGCCCGCAGCTTTGGAGATTTACGCGATTGCATCTATATTGCTGCCGGTAAAGACAGAGGTCTGGCACCGGATATGGCAGTTGTTAATGGTGGCCTTGTAGGCGTGGTTGATGAGGTATATGATGATTATGCCCGCGTACTGCTGCTCACATCGCCGCGCTGTCGTGTAGGTGCTAGGGTATTGCGCGCTGATTCACGTGCTGTCGGTGTAGCCGGCGGTGTCAGCGGCAAGGATAAGCTGCTGTTGGAGCATATTTACCGCGAAGCAAGCCTGCGTGAGGGTGATATTATCGTTACCAGTGGTTACAGCGGCAGCCATCCTGCGGATATTCTTATCGGTAAGGTTACTGCTACTCATATGGATAGTGTAGGTCTGCTGCAGGAAGCAGATATTGTACCTGCTGCTGATATTGCAGATGTTGAACAGGTATTGGTTATTGTTGGCTTTACGCCGGAAGCGAAAATTGTATTACAGGGAGGACAGGCAAAATGAGGAGACTGATTTGGCCCGTCCTGTTTCTGTTCTTAATGCTGCTGCAGGGTTCGATGTCTGTGTACTATACAGGCTGGCTTTCCTGTGATTTGCTGCTTTTGGCGGTATATGCTTATGCGATGCTGCGCGGCGAAAAAGCTGGTGCGGTAGTTGGCGGTATCACCGGACTGCTGCAGGATGCAATGACGGTGGGTATTTTTGGCTTCCATATTCTCAGTCGTATCTGTGTAGGTTATATAGTAGGCCTGACAAAGGAAAAGGTGTTTAAGGATAATTATCTTTATCATATGAGCGCTATTGCGACGATTACTTTTATCCTGCGTTTTGTTTACTGGTGGCTGGAACTTTTGCGCAGTGGCGGACGCTGGAGCATATTTTTTGCATATTTATGGGATTCCCTGGGCTATATTATAGGCAATGCGCTGTTGGTATGGCCTGTTGTAGTTATAATGAAGATGATTTATGAATGGATCAGAAAAGAAGATATATCTTATTAACCAGGAAGCAGGAAAGGAGACAGACGTAGCCTATGGAAGATAGAAACCGGATAACCAGATTGCACACCTTGCTGGTTGTGTGTCTGGTATTATTTGCTGTGCTGCTGGGACGAATGGTTTATTTGCAGCTGTGGCGCGGTGATTACTACGCTAAGCAATCTGACGGCAACAGGCTGCGCCAGTCGCGTATTCTTGCTCCCCGTGGAATTATTTATGATAGTGAGGGCAAAGAGCTGGTTAACAATCTGCCGGGATATGCGGTAGTATTGCAGAAGCAGTCCAGCTATAAACCGGAAACACTGCAGCGCCTCAGTAATTTGCTGCAGATGCCGGTAGAAGAAATTAACGCTAAAATTAAGGCGAGCAAAAATTTTTATGAACCTATTATGCTGAAGAATAATCTTGATCAGCAGATGGTAACAAAAATAGAGGAACAGCGCCGCTATATGCCGGAGGTTATGCTTTCGGTGCAGCCTATCCGCAATTACCCTTATCATGAGCTTGCTGTACATGCTTTGGGTTACGTAGGCGAGGTAAGTGCTTATGAAATTGAGCAGGGCTTGTTTAAGAATATTACTCAGGGCAGTCTTGTTGGTAAGGCCGGATTGGAAAAGACTTATGATAAATATCTGCGCGGTGAGGATGGCGCCTTTATGGAGGAGGTTGACGTTGCAGGTAATGTTGTTAAGCATTACGATTCTGTACAGCCTGTACCCGGTAAAAATCTGAAGCTGACGCTTGATTATCAGCTGCAAAAGGAGCTGGAGGAGTTTACCGATAAGCATCTTGCTTACCTGCGCAACAGTGGTATTGCTCCTGGAGCGAGAGCGGCGGCAGTAATAGCCATCGACCCGCGCAATGGCGCGGTGAGGGCGATGGTCAGCCGTCCTGGATATGATCCTAACTGGTTTGTACATGGCATTTCCTCTAAAAATTGGAACTCCATTAATAATGACACTAATTTCCCGATGAATAATAAGGTTATCACAGGCGAATATCCGCCTGGTTCCACCTTTAAGATTGTTACTGGCAGTGCTGCCTTCGAGCTGAAAAAGGTTGGCCTGAACGAGCCCATTTTCGACGGCGGCTTTCATCCGATGGTTCCTACTATGGGTAACGCCGGCGGCGAGGTTTTAGGCTGGCTGACCTTTATCAAAGCGCTGGCGATGAGTGATAACGTATATTTTTACGAGCTTGGTTATCGCGTAGGTATTGATAACATTGAGAAATATGCACATATCTTTGGCTTTGGCGAACGTACCGGTATCGACCTGGAGGGCGAAAGCAAGGGCCTTGTTGCCTCTAAAAAGGTTAAGCGTGAAATTTGGAACGAGGACTGGCGCTTGGGCGATACCTTCAATGCTGCCATCGGTCAGGGCTTTAACCTGACAACACCGATTCAGCTTTCTGTTATGCTGAGTATTGTTGCTAACGGCGGTACCAAGTATCAGCCATATCTGGTTGACAGTATTATCAACAGTGACGGCAGTCTTTTTGAAAAGCCTAAGCGTGCTGCCGGTAAGCATATTGATGTGTCGCAGCAGACAATTGATTATATCCGCATGGGCATGAGTGCTACTACGCAGGAGGGTGGTACGGCATCGTATTTTGCCGGTTTGCCTAAGCCTATAGCCGGTAAAACCGGTACTGCCGAAAACTCTCATGGACGTGACCATGGTTTGTTTGTAGCCTATGGACCGGTAGATGATCCTGAGCTTGTCGTGGTCTGCATTGTAGAGCAGGGTGGCTTCGGTTCTATCGCTGCAGGTCCTATCGTTTATAAAGCATTTGAAGAATTTTTCCAGGAGAAGGGTTATATGCCCCGCCCTGATAAGGCTGCCCCGAAGAAGGACACCATCCAATAATGCAGGAAGGAGTACATTGTGGATTTTAAACGTATCCTGAAAAATCTTGACTGGTGGCTGATTGCTGCTGTGTTAATACTTATGGGTTGTGGCTTGGGGCTTATCGACAGTGCTACCCATTCCTTTGCGGTGAGCACCGGTAAGGCCTGGCATGTGCAGCGCCAAAGCATGTTTATGGTCTTTGGCCTGGCTATTGTTACTGCATCGTTGGCTTTTGATTATCGTGTACTCAAAAATTATGCTACCAAGCTGTATATATTTAATATCATACTGCTTTTGGCAGTAATGTTTGTAGGACAAAGTCAATTGGGTGCACAGCGTTGGATTCAAATAGGCTCGCTGTCCTTTCAGCCCAGTGAATTTGCTAAGGTCTTTCTCATCATCTGCTTAGCTACCTTTATGGATAAGCGTATTGAATGGCTGGAGGAATTTAAGGATTACCTGCCGGTTTTTGCATATATCCTGGTGCCGTTTATTCTTGTTATGCGTCAACCGGACTTAGGAACCTCGCTGACATTTATTGCTATTTTGATAGGTATGATTTTTGTCAGCGGCTTTAAGTATAAATGGTTCTTCCGAATGGGGCTGGCTTTTATGGCCTTGCTGCCTGCGTTTTGGATGATTCTGAAGGATTATCAGAAGAACCGTATCCGCGTTTTTCTGAACCCGGAGCTTGATCCTTTCGGCAGCGGTTATCATGTTATTCAGTCTAAAATTGCTATCGGCAGCGGCGGATTTCTTGGCAAAGGCTGGTTGGCCGGAACGCAGAGCCAGTTGAACTTTTTGCCGGAAAACCATACGGACTTTATTTTTGCTGTTGCCGGTGAAGAGTTTGGCTTTATCGGAACGGTGTTTATCATTTCTATGTATATGATTATCATTTGGCGCGGTATTGCGATTGCGCTTGATGCCGATGATACCTTCGGCATGCTTCTGGCAACCGGTGTAACGTCTATGTTCATGTTCCATGTTATGGTCAACATTGGTATGACTGCCGGTATTATGCCTGTAACCGGTGTACCTTTGCCGTTCTTGAGCTATGGCGTCAGCTCGCTGACGACGAACCTTATGTTGGTGGCGATTTTGTTGAATATTAAGGTGAAGAAGCAAAACCTTCAATTTTAATAGAGGAGAATATGAATTTGAAAAAGGATTTAACTATTGATATTTTAAGCAGTGTGCAAAAGCCTGCACGCTACACCGGTGGCGAGTTCGCAAGCATTGTTAAGCCTGCTGACGAAGTAGAGGCAACTATTGCTCTGGCCTTTCCTGATGTATATGAAGTAGGTATGAGTTACCTTGGCTTCAAAATTTTATACCATCTGCTGAATAAGGAAGACGGAATTGCCGCAGAACGTGTTTACGCACCCTGGATTGACCTGGAGGCTAAGATGCGTGAGCGTGAAATTGCGCTTTGCACCTTGGAAACTAAAAAGGCTTTGAGCGAATGTGATATTGTAGGTTTTACTCTGCAATACGAGCTTTCCTATACCAATATCTTAAATATGCTTGATTTGGGTGGCGTACCGCTGCTGGCTAAGGACCGTACTGATGCAGATCCTTTTGTTATTGTAGGCGGTCCCTGCGTGTACAACCCTGAGCCTTTGGCTGATTTCTTCGATTTTGCTGTTATCGGTGAAGGCGAAGAGGTTTTAGTTGAGGTTATGCGTTGTTACAAAGAATGGAAACGTGAAGGCAAACCCGGCGGCAGACAAGAATTCCTGCAGCGCGTGGTAAAAATCAAGGGCATTTATGTACCTTCCTTCTATGATGCAGAATATAATGAGGACGGCACCTTTAAGGCAATTAAGCCGCTGCGCGAGGATATTCCTGCTGTTATCCAAAAGCGTGTTGTAGAGGATATGAACAGCGTAGATTTCCCGACCTCTCCGATTGTTCCTTTCGGTGAAATCGTTCATGACCGCATCATGCTGGAGGTTTTCCGTGGCTGCAGCCGTGGCTGCCGTTTCTGCCACGCAGGTATGGTTTACCGTCCGGTGCGTGAGCGCAAGCCGGAGGTGCTGATGGACCTGTCGCGTAAGCTGGTAGATAACACGGGCTATAACGAAATCAGCCTAGTATCCCTTTCCAGCGCCGATTATTCCTGCCTGGCTCCGCTCGTACATAAGATGATTGGCGAGTTTAAGGATGAACGCGTCAGCGTTTCTCTGCCTTCTCTGCGTATTGACAGCTTCTGTGTTGCCATAGCCAAGGAGGTACAGGCAGTGCGTAAGAGCGGTCTGACCTTTGCTCCGGAAGCAGGCAGCCAGAAGATGCGTGACGTTATCAATAAGGGCGTAACGGAAGAAGATTTGATGAATGCTGTCGGTGCAGCATTTGAATCTGGCTGGAACAGCGTTAAGCTGTACTTTATGATCGGTCTTCCCTATGAAACTGACGAGGACGTATTGGCGATTGCTGATTTGGCGCGCAAGGTACAGTATAAATATTTCCAGATTACCGGTAAGCGTGGCTGCAAGGTTACCGTAAGTGCTTCGTCCTTCGTACCTAAGCCGTACACTGCTTTCCAATGGTTTGCGCAGAATGATTTGGAAGAAATCCGCCGTAAGCAGTTCCTGCT